>CP136052.1:1748750-2076875 GCA_032620915.1 Oscillospiraceae bacterium NTUH-002-81 | reverse complement strand
CGGCAGGCAGCGGTGGTGGGCACATTGGAGGATCTGGAGAAGATCTGGGACGAGTATCAGGTGTATACCAATGACGAGATCGATCCGCTGGATGACAGCATCCGGTTCGGATTTCGAAAGGATTGACCGGGAAACGGCCGGAAAGGATAAAGAAGCATGGGAAAAGCAATCATCATCGGCGGCGGCGCGGCGGGGATGTACGCGGCCATTGCGGCGGCGGACAACGGCTGTGAGGTGCACCTGTATGAGAAAAATGAAAAACTGGGCAAGAAGCTTTTTATCACGGGAAAAGGGCGGTGCAATCTGACCAACGCCTGCGATGTGGAGACGCTGCTGCGCAATCAGTGCCGGAATGAGAAATTTCTGTACAGTGCCTTTCGCGCCTGCACCAGCCAGGATGTGATGGCCTTTTTTGAGGAAGAAGGACTGACCATCAAGACTGAGCGGGGCAACCGGGTGTTTCCGGCATCCGACCATTCCTCGGATGTGATCCGGACGCTGGAGAAGGCCATGCGCCGCAGAGGCGTGCGCGTCCATCTGCACACGGAGGTGAAGGACATCCTCACAGATGAAAACGGCGTCACCGGTGTGCGGCTCATGGGTGGCCATGAAGAGCATGCAGATTATGTGGCGGTGGCGGCGGGCGGCAGTTCTTACGCGTCCACCGGCTCCGACGGCAGCGGCATCCGTCTGGCGAGGGCATGCGGCGTGGATGTGACGGAGGTTTTTCCGGCGCTGGTGCCGCTGGAGACAGAGGAGGACTGGCCAAAAGAGCTGATGGGCCTGTCTCTTCGAAATGTATCCCTGCAGGCCGTGCAGAACGGCAAAGTGCTCTATGAGGAGTTAGGAGAAATGCTCTTCACCCATTTCGGTGTCAGCGGGCCTCTGGTGTTGAGCGCCAGCAGTTATGTGACCGATCGCCTGGGAAAAGAACTGGTCACTCTCACCGTGGATCTGAAACCGGCGCTGTCGGAGAAGACGCTGGACGCCCGGATTCTGCGGGATTTTGATGCCGGAAAGAATAAACAGTTTAAAAATGTGCTGGGCCATTTGCTGCCGGCAAAAATGATCCCGGTGATGATCCGCCTGTCCGGCATTGATCCGGACAAGCCGGTGAACCTGGTGACAAAGCAGGAGCGGGAAGTGCTGGTGCATCTGTTCAAGCATCTGCCCATGACGGTAAAAAGCCCCAGAGGGTTTGCGGAAGCCATCATCACCAAGGGCGGCGTCTCTGTGAAGGAGATCCGGCCGGGCAATATGGAATGCAAGAAGATTCCGGGACTTTACTTTATCGGGGAAGTGCTGGATCTGGATGCCCTGACCGGCGGCTTTAACCTGCAGGTGGCCTGGGCCACCGGTGCAGCGGCGGGACGGAGCATGTATTAAGACAAATAAGGAGAGTGGAACCAGATGGGATTTAACATCGCCATTGACGGACCGGCGGGAGCCGGAAAAAGCACGATAGCAAAGAAGGTTTCGGGAGAATTATCCTATATATATGTGGACACGGGCGCCATGTACCGCGCCATGGCCTTGTATGTGGCGCAGCAGGGCATCGACCCGAAGGATCAGGAGGCACTGAGCCGGGAATGTGTCCATGCGGACATCACCATTGCCTATGAGAATGGCGAGCAGGTTGTTTTGCTGGACGGAAAAAATGTGAACGACCGGATCCGGACAGAAGCGGTGAGCAGCATGGCTTCCGTCACTTCCGTGAACCCGGATGTGCGAAAGAAGCTGATGGTGCTGCAGCAGAAGCTGGCCCGAGAAAAGGATGTGGTCATGGATGGCCGGGACATCGGCACCTGCGTGCTGCCGGATGCCAACCTGAAGATCTATCTCACCGCCAGTGTGGAGACGAGAGCCAGACGCCGGTTCCTGGAATATGAGGAAAAAGGAATTCCGGCCGTACTGGAAGAGATCGAGGAAGAGATCCGCATCCGGGATGACCGGGATATGCACCGGGATACCGCGCCCCTGGTGCAGGCGAAGGACGCCGTGTTCATCGATTCCTCCCATATGACCATTGAAGAGGTGACGGAGGAGATCATCCGTCTGGCAAAGGAGCGGGGCGCATGAAGACCATCCGGGTGGCAAAGACCGCCGGGTTCTGCTTCGGTGTGGAACGGGCGGTAAACAAAGTATATGAACAGGCGGCCAGGGGCGTCGGGCCCATCTATACGTTCGGACCCATCATCCACAACGAAGAGGTGGTGAAGGATCTGGAGGCCAGAGGCGTGCAGGTGCTGGAAGATGAGGAGGCACTTTCCCGGGTAAAGGAAGGGACGGTCATCATCCGTTCCCACGGGGTGGGCAGGGACGTGTACCGGCAGCTGGAAGCGCAGGGACTGACGTGCGTGGATGCCACCTGTCCCTATGTGCTGAAAATTCACAAAATTGTGGAGAAGGAGAGCGCGGCCGGCCGGCGGATCATCATCATCGGCAACGCAAAACACCCGGAAGTAGAGGGAATCCGGGGGCACAGCCTCACGCCGGTGACCATCATCGAATCGGTACAGGAGGCCCGGGATTTCACCGCGGATATAGATTCCAAATTCTGTATTGTTTCCCAAACGACATTTAACTACAATAAATTTAAAGAATTAGTTGAAATTATTTCGAAAAAGCGTTATGATGTAATTGTTTTAAATACGATTTGCCGAGCGACGGAAGAACGCCAGACGGAGGCAAAAGCCATTGCGGCCGTGTCGGATGCCATGATCGTCATCGGAGGAAGCCACAGCTCGAATACGCAGAAACTATTTGAAATATGTAAAAAGGAATGCACCAATACTTACTATATACAAACACTTGTTGACTTGGATCTAAACCAATTACAGTCCATCGATAATGTAGGTATTACCGCAGGGGCATCCACCCCAAAGAAAATAATTGAGGAGGTTCAAAAAGGAATGTCAGAAGTTAGTTTTGAACAAATGCTGGAGGAATCATTAAAAACAATACGTACAGGAGAGGTAGTCGAAGGCACGGTTATCGGTGTGAAAGAAGATGAGATCATCTTAAATATTGGTTACAAGTCAGACGGTATCATTACCCGCAGCGAGTATACGAACGATTCCAGTGCTGATCTTACCAAGCTTGTTTCCGTTGGCGACACGATGGAAGCAAAAGTCCTGAAGGTAAACGACGGCGAGGGACAGGTTGCGCTGACCTACAAGCGTCTGGCAGCCGAGAAGGGCAGCAAGCGTCTGGAAGAAGCGTTTGAGAATAAAGAAGTGCTGACAGCCAAGGTTGCACAGGTACTGGACGGCGGCTTAAGCGTGATCATTGATGAGTCCCGGATCTTCATCCCGGCAAGCCTCGTATCCGACACATACGAGAAGAACCTGGAGAAGTACGCAGGACAGGAGATTGAGTTCGTAATCACAGAGTTCAATCCGAAGAGAAGAAGAATTATCGGCGACCGCAAGCAGCTGCTTGTTGCCAAGAAGGCAGAGCTGCAGAAGGAACTGTTTGAGCGCATCCATGCAGGCGATGTGGTTGAGGGAACTGTCAAGAACGTGACAGACTTCGGCGCATTCATCGACCTGGGTGGTGCTGATGGACTGCTCCACATCTCCGAGATGTCCTGGGGCAGAGTTGAAAATCCGAAGAAGATCTTCAAGGTTGGCGAGCAGGTAACTGTTCTCATCAAGGATATCCATGATGACAAGATCGCCCTGAGCTTGAAGTTCCCGGAGACCAATCCTTGGTTACACGCTGCTGAGAAGTATGCAGTAGGCAACGTGGTAGAGGGAAGAGTTGCACGTATGACAGACTTCGGCGCATTCGTAGAGCTGGAGCCCGGCGTAGACGCACTGCTTCATGTTTCCCAGATCTCCAGAGAGCATGTGGAGAAGCCGTCTGATGTTCTGAAGGCAGGCGAGGTGATCACAGCCAAGGTTGTAGATCTGAACGAGGCTGACAGAAAGATCAGCCTGAGCATGAAGGCTCTTGAGAACGCACAGGAAGACAGAGACGAAGAGTAATCGAATACGCAATGTTCAGTATGGGTTATGCTGACACGATGAATGATAAGCAATAGAAAGTGGTTATCCACTTTCTATTGTTTTGAGTTGTCTAATGAGAGAATTCAAGGCAGAATTCCTATGCACCAGGAAAGTCTGCTTGAAATATATTTTGGAGAGAAAGAGGGTATAAGTTTATGGCGTTATTGACATTCAAAGGCGGTGTCCACCCCTATGACGGTAAAGACTTATCCAAGGATAAACCCATCCTTGAAGTTCAGCCGAAGGGCAATCTGGTATATCCGCTGTCACAGCACATCGGCGCTCCGGCGAAACCAATCGTAGCCGTGGGCGACAGAGTACTGGTGAATCAGAAGATCGCCGAGGCCGGCGGATTTGTATCTGCGCCGGTGTATGCATCTGTTTCCGGTACCGTAAAGGCAATCGAGCCCAAGCTGGTAAGCACCGGATCTATGGTGAACTCCATCATCGTTGAGAATGATGGACAATATGAGGAGGCTGAAGGCCTTCCTGTGAAACCGCTGGAAGAGATGACAAGAGAGGAGAAGATCAACATTATCAAAGAAGCTGGTATTGTTGGTATGGGCGGTGCCGGATTCCCGACACATGTAAAGCTGTCTCCGAAGGAACCCGAGAAGATCGAGTATGTCATCGTCAATGCAGCTGAGTGTGAGCCTTACATCACAGCAGACTACAGAAGAATGCTGGAGAACGGCGACAAGCTGGTGGCAGGACTGAAGATTTCCTTAAGCCTGTTCCCGAATGCAAAGGGAATCATCGGCATTGAGGACAACAAGATGGATTGCGTGAAGCATCTGCAGGAGCTCACCAAAGACGAGCCCAACATCGAGGTGCTGGCACTGAAGACCAAGTACCCGCAGGGTGCTGAGCGTCAGCTGATCTATGCGACCACCGGACGCGCCATCAATTCCAAGATGCTCCCCGCTGATGCAGGATGTATCGTGGACAACGTAGAGACTGTTATTTCCATTTACCGTGCAGTGGCAGAGGGCAAGCCTCTGACTTCCCGTGTTGTGACCATCACCGGTCAGGCAATCACGGATCCGAAGAACTTCCTTGCACCGATCGGCATGAACTTCAACGAGCTGATCGAAGCTGCCGGCGGATACAAGAGCGAGCCTGAGAAGCTGATCTCCGGCGGACCGATGATGGGATTTGCTATGTACAGCACAGACTGTCCTGTAACAAAGACCTCTTCCGCACTGCTTGCTTTCACGGAGGATGAAGTATCCAGATATGCGGAGACCGCATGTATCAACTGCGGACGCTGTGTCAGTGTCTGCCCGTCCCGTATTGTTCCCTCCAGACTTGCGGATTATTCACAGAATGGAGTACCGGAGCTGTTTGAGAAATGGGAAGGCCTGGAATGTATCGAGTGCGGAAGCTGCAGCTTCGTATGTCCTGCTAAGCGCCCGCTGGCACAGGCAATCCGTTCCATGAAGAAAACAGTCATCGCAAGCAAGAGAAAATAAAGAATCTAGAGAAAGAGGTGTAAAGCTGTGAGTGGATTATTGAATGTATCATCCTCACCACACGTTCGTTCCAAAGATACGACAGAAAAGATCATGCGGTATGTTTTCATTGCCCTGATGCCTGCGAGTATTTTTGGTATTTATAATTTTGGAATCAACGCGTTAATCGTTATTGCTGTTACAGTGGCTGCCAGTGTACTGACAGAGTACCTGTACGAGAAAGCAATGCACAAGCCGAATACGATCAGCGACTGGTCAGCTGCCGTAACCGGTCTTCTGCTTGCACTGAACCTTCCCTGTCCTTATGGAACAGAGAATGTGATCCGTATGTGCCTGCTCGGCATCCTCGGCAGTGTTTTCGCTATCATCATTGTAAAACAGCTGTTTGGCGGACTTGGACAGAACTTCATGAACCCGGCTCTGGGTGCAAGATGCTTCCTGCTCATTTCCTTCACCGGAAGAATGACTTCCTTCACCTATGATGGAATCACCGGTGCTACACCGCTGGCTCTTCTGAAAGCAGGAGAGAGCGTGAACGTTCTTGACATGGTCATTGGTCGGATCCCCGGAACCATCGGTGAGACTTCCGTGATCGCCATCGTGATCGGTGCGATTTTCCTGATCTGGATGGATGTCATTGATCTTCGGATCCCCGGTACATATATTGTTACCTTCGCTATTTTTGCACTGCTGTTCGGCGGACACGGATTTGATCTCAACTACGTGTGTGCAGAGCTGGCAGGCGGCGGACTGATGCTCGGTGCATTCTTTATGGCTACCGACTATGTGACAAGCCCCATTACCAAGAAGGGACAGATCGTTTACGGTATCATCCTCGGATGTCTGACCGGCCTGTTCCGTATCTTCGGCGGTTCCGCAGAGGGTGTTTCCTATGCGATCATCTTCTCCAACCTTCTTGTTCCGCTGATCGAGAGACTGACCATTCCGAAAGCATTCGGTAAAGGAGGCGAGAAATAATGAAGAAGAATACGATTGCGAAAGATACTGTACGTATTACCCTTATTACTCTCGTTGCCGGTTTCGCATTAGGTCTCGTCAACGAGATCACCAAAGAGCCTATTGCCCAGCAGGAAGCGAAAGCAAAAGCTGAGGCCTGCAAGGCTGTATTTGCCGATGCGGATGATTTCGCAGCCATCGAGGATCTGTCCGGTGCAGCTGATGCACTGGAGAGCGCAGGTCTGACTGGCAAGGCAGATGTCAATGAGGCATATGAGGCAAAGAAGGGCGGAGAGACAGTGGGTTATGTCATCACTGTTACCGACCATGAAGGATACGGCGGAGACATTCAGTTCTCTGTTGGTGTATCCACAGACGACACTCTGACAGGTATTTCTATCCTTTCCATCGGTGAGACAGCAGGTCTTGGTATGAAAGCCAAGAATGCAGACTTCCAGGAGCAGTTCGTTGGCCTTCCGGCTACCGGCAATCTGGAGTACACAAAGACCGGTGAAGAGGGCAAGATCGATGCCCTGAGTGGTGCAACCGTTACGACCAACGCCATGACAAATGGTACAAATGCGGCAATCGCATTTTATAACAGTATGAAATAGGGGGTTGGGAAGTATGAATAAGTATATTGAACGTGTTTATAATGGTATCATCAAAGAGAACCCCACCTTTGTGATCATGCTTGGTATGTGTCCGACACTGGCTGTTACGACATCTGCCATCAACGGCGTAGGTATGGGCCTGACCACAACAGTGGTATTGATTTTATGTAATATGCTGATTGCAGCACTGCGTAACTTCATTCCGGATAAAGTACGTATCCCGGGATTTATCGTAGTTATCGCATCTTTCGTAACACTGACACAGCTTTTGCTGTCCGCATTCCTTCCGGCTCTGAACGACGCACTGGGCTTATATATCCCGCTGATCGTTGTAAACTGTATTATCATGGGCCGTGCAGAGGCATATGCCTGCAAGAATCCGGTTATGCTGTCCATGTTTGACGGCATCGGCATGGGACTTGGATTTACCGTTGCTCTGACCATCATCGGCGCTATCCGTGAGCTGATCGGTGCAGGCCAGCTGTTCGGCATCCAGGTACTTCCTGAATCTGTATATGAGCCGATCACCATCTTCATCCTGGCTCCGGGAGCATTCCTTGTACTGGCATTCCTTGTGGCTGCTCAGAACAAGATCAATCTCAATAATGCAAAGAAAGCAAAGGCTGCTAAGGAAGCCGCTGCGAAAGCAGAGTAGGAGGGTGCTGACAAATGGGAAGTTTATTAATTATCGCTATTGGATCTGCGCTTGTAAGTAACGTTGTTTTGAGCCAGTTCCTCGGAATTTGTCCCTTCCTTGGTGTATCCAAGAAGGTAGACACCGCAATGGGTATGGGCGCTGCCGTTATCTTTGTTATTACCCTTGCTTCCGCTATTACAATTATTGTTTATGATTTTATTATGGTTCCGCTTGGTGTTGAGTATCTGCAGACGATCGTATTTATCCTTGTCATTGCCGCACTCGTACAGTTCGTGGAAATGTTCCTTAAAAAATCTATGCCGTCTCTGTACAATGCACTCGGTGTATACCTTCCGCTGATCACAACAAACTGTGCAGTGCTTGGTGTTGCTCTGACCAACGTACAGAAGAGCTACAATATTCTTGAGAGTATTGTAAACGGTTTTGCAACTGCGCTTGGTTTTGCAATTGCAATCACAATCATGGCAGGTATCCGTGAGAAAATGGAATTCAATGATTTCCCGCCGGCATTCAAGGGCTCTCCGATTGTTGTTGTTACCGCAGCTCTTATGTCTATCGCTTTCTTCGGATTTTCCGGCATCATTTAAGGGGGAACGAACAAGATGAATGTAACCGCAATTATCATTGCTACCGCTGTTATCGCAGGGGTTGGCTTATTTATCGGTATATTCCTCGGAATCGCCGGTGTAAAATTTGAAGTAGAAGTAGATGAGCGTGCAGTTGCGATCCGTGAGGAACTGCCCGGTGCAAACTGTGGTGGTTGTGGATTTGCAGGCTGTGATGCTCTGGCAGAAGCAATTGCTGCCGGAACCGCTCCGGTAAGTGCCTGCCCGGTGTGCAGCTCTGATGTACACAACAAGATCGCTTCTATCATGGGCGTTTCCGCAGGTGAAGGCGTAAGACAGGTTGCTTTCGTTAAATGCGCAGGTACCTGTGAGAAAGCAAAAGAAAAATACAAATATACAGGCGTACAGGATTGTTCTATGGCTGCAGCACTTCCGGGTGCAGGCTCCAAAGGATGTTCCTACGGATGTATGGGCTATGGTTCCTGTGTGGCTGCCTGCCCGTTTGATGCCATTCATGTAGTAGATGGTATCGCTGTTGTAGACAGAGAAGCTTGTAAGGCCTGTGGCAAGTGCGTAGCTGCCTGCCCGAAACACCTGATCGAGCTCATCCCTGAGCCTGCTGAGTGCCGTGTAGAGTGCAGCTCTCAGGATAAGGGTAAGGACGTTATGGCAGTCTGCACTGTCGGCTGTATCGGCTGCGGCATTTGTGCAAAGCAGTGCCCGAAACAGGCGATCACTGTAGAAAACAATATCGCCCATATCGATTACGAGAAATGTATCAGCTGTGGTATCTGTGCGGCCAAGTGTCCGAAGGGTATCATAACCATGAATGCTAAGGCACACAAGATCAAAGAGATTGATGCCAAGAAAAAAGCAGAAGCTGCTGCAAAGGCAAAAGAAGCTGCCGCTGCAAAGGCTGCTGCCGCTCAGGCCGCTGCTGCAGAGCAGAAGCCGGAGGCTTAAGCTTCTCAGAAATTTACTGAGAACAGAAGAAGTATGAGGAAGAGAGTACGGATTACAGAAGTGTAGTCTGTGCTCTCTTTTTGTGGTTAAGTTCACTCGAATATTCATGCAGACACGAAATCTGGCTACATGGAGGATGACTGAATTGTTACTAATAGGATGACTGGACGTTGTTGACAGATTTATTAAGAATCGTTTAAAATACTTGAAAAAAGGCAGGTACTGTTGTATCCTTGCGAGTAAGAAAAGAATGGGAGACAGGATTATGAAAAAGAGAAAGAAGAAAGCGATACGGATTCTTGCAGTGCTTTTCCTGGGAGGCATTCTTATTTGTGCGGGGATTTTCGGAATTGGTTTCGTAAAAGCATCTGCTATTGTGAAAGAAAGCGGCAGGACGATTTTTTCAGAGAAAGAGAATTCTTATATATACGGGGATGATGGTCAGGTGCTGGCCAAACTGAACACAGGGGAGGATCGGGTATATCTGGAGTATGATCAGATCCCGGAGGCGGTGGTGCAGGCCTTTGTGGCGGTAGAGGACCGGCGGTTCTATGCCCATCCGGGCGTGGATGTGATGGGCATTTTAAGAAGTATGGTTGTATATGTGAGATCCGGCGGCAGTACCATCCAGGGCGGCAGTACCATCACCCAGCAGCTGGCACGGACTGTCTTCTTAAGCAACGAAGTGACGATTGAGCGAAAGGTGAAGGAGATTTTCCTGGCGATGGCACTGGAAGCCCGGTATTCCAAGGAGGATATCCTGGAATTTTACATCAACAATGTATATTTTGCCAACGGTAATTACGGTATTGAGGCTGCAGCCCAGAGCTATTTTGGCAGATCCAGTGCCCAGCTGGACGTGGCAGAGGTGGCGCTTCTGTGCGCAATTCCCAATTCTCCCACCTGGTATGATCCCCGGGCACACCTGGATCACACGCTCATGCGGCGGGATAAGATCCTGAAAAACATGCAGGAGCAGGGCTATATCACCACCCAGGAGCTGGATGTGGCACAGGCGGAGACACCGGTGATCCTGGAAAAGAAGAGCGAGTGGAAGAACGATCCCTCCAGCTATGCCCTGGACTGTGCGGTGCGGTATCTGATGAAAGACAGCGGTTTTACCTTTGTCTGGTATTTTTCCAGTGATGAGGAATACAGGGATTACAAGGCGGCTTATGAGCAGGCCTATGAAAAAGAAAAAGAACGGATTTACCGGGGAAAATTCAAAATCTATACATCGCTGAACAGCGGGATACAGAATCTTTTGCAGGAACAGACGGACAATACGCTGACAAAATTCACGGACGTAGGGGATGACGGTGTATATGTGCTGCAATCTGCAGGAACAGTCATTGACAATGCAACAGGAAAAGTGGTGGCTGTGGTGGGTGGAAGAAGCCAGACGCTCAGTGAGAGCCACACGCTGAACCGGGCTTATCAGAGTTTCCGACAGCCCGGAAGCAGTATCAAACCATTGCTGGTATACGGACCGGCGCTGGAAAAGGGTTACAGCGCATCTTCTGTGCTGCAGAACATATCCGTAGAGGAACTGAAAAAGAATCCGTCCGGGGAACTGACCGGATCTCCCATGCAGCTGGATGTGGCCTTATACAAATCGGAAAACGGACCGGCCTGCTGGCTGTTAAAGCAGATTGGCGTGTCCAACGGTCTTTCTTATCTGGAGAAAATGCATTTTTCCAGACTGATGTATTCTGATCAGAATATCGTATCTGCACTGGGAGGATTTACCTATGGCACCAACGTTATTGAGATGGCAGGCGCTTACCGGAGTTTTGCCGCAGGAGGCTCCCATGTGGATCCAACCTGTATTACTTCTGTGATTTATGATGGCAAAGAGCTGTGGACAGAAGAAAAGGAGACAGAGGTGTATACGGCAAAAGCTTCCCAGGAGATGATCCGACTGCTGGAAGGTGTGGTACAGTCCGGTACGGCCCGCAGACTGGGGCAGAATTCCCAGGTGCCGAGAGCCGGCAAAACGGGAACAACAAACGATAACAAGGATGGATGGTTTTGCTGCATGATCCCGGATTATACGGTCAGTGTCTGGGTTGGCTGTGACAATCCACAGCGGGTGCCCGGATTGTCCGGAGGCAGCTATCCGCTGACCATCGTCAAGGGGGTTATCGAACAGCTGGATGATGCCCCGAAGGTCACGAATTTTGCCGCCTTCCAGAAAACCATTGCAGAGGAAGACCTGACATTTTCCAAAGAAGTGGGCGCCTATGATTCCTATCTGCCGGGCAGAGACGATGCGGAGGAATTAAGCCCCGGATATACGGTAGCCAATTACCGACAGGATCATATGCTGGCAGACCAGATCGACGTGCTGCTGAATCAGGCCATGGAAGAGACCGATGCGTCGAAGAAGAGCGATCTCATCACTCAGGCAGAAGCACTGAAAGGGCAGATCTTTGGCCGGACAGTGAGCGGAGAGGTGGAGACGAAGATCGCCTATGTAAAGGGACAACAGTAGGAAAAAATAAATAAGATAGAGCGGTGATTAAAAAAGAGAGGTTTCGTGTAATGAGCACGGTTCCTCTCTTATCAGTATCATTTTTTATTGTACGATTTTCAAAGCATCTTCGTTACTGTAGTGCAGCTCATAATCGTCGGTGATAAAGATGGCCTCCACGCCGTCGATGCTGCGGATCAGTTCCAGCCCTTTGTCCAGTCCCAGGGCGAAGCAGGTGGTGGAGAGGCCGTCTCCGTCCACGGAAGCCTTGGAAATGATGGTGACGCCCAGCAGGTTATTTTCGTAAGGATATCCGGTGGCGGGATTCAGGATGTGGTGATACAGCTTGTCATCCACCCGGAAATACCGCTCATAGATGCCGGAGGATACGATGGAGCAGTCCCGGACTTCCAGGGCAGTGATGGGACCCCGTTCTTCCCGGAAAGGATTCTGGATACCGATGGTATAAGCGGAGCCGTCGGGCTTTTCCCCGATGGTCAGCACGTTTCCACCCAGGTTGATGATGCCGGAGGTGACACCCTGACCGGTCAGATATTCCTTGAATTTGTCTGCGATGAACCCCTTGGCGATGCCACCCAGATCAATCCCGGCATCGGGATCGGTGAGCCATACCTGGTTGCCGTCGATCTGCACCTGATGATAGTCCACATGGGAGACGGCCTCTTCCAGGACGGCGCTGTCCGGGACGGCAGGATTTTCTGCTTTGAAATCCCACAGGCTGCTGACCGGTGCGATGGTGATGTCAAAGGCGCCACCGGAAAGCTCACTGTAGTACAGTCCTTTTTCGATGAGCTCCAGCGTCTCGTCCGATACGGTCACCGGCTGCCCTTTCGCCTGGTTGATCTGGCTGACTTCACTGGTGTCGATGGTGCGGCTCAGGAGATTCTCATATTTTTTCCCGAGAGAAAAGCAGTCCTCCAGATGCTGCTCCTGATCGTCCCCGTACAGGGTGATGGTGACAACGGTATCAAACAGGATATCTGTGCGGGAAACCGGGTCCTGAGATACCGTTTTGGAACTTTGCCCGGAACAGCCGGTGAGCAGTGTCGGCAGGAGAACAGAGAAAGACAGAAAAAGCGCCGCAGCGGCGTTTCTTTTTTTTATATATGTGCATGGCGGTCATACGCTCCCTTCTTATTCTTAGGAGAGTATAATATATTTTCAGGGAGTGTGCAAGCGGGAGAAAAAAAAACGAACATGTGGTTGCCTTGCATTTTCGGTTGTGTTATGATAAGGAAGTTGAGAGCAAAAGTCAGTTTTTGGTGTTGACAGAAAACACCGCACTGATCGATATATCATACAAGGAGCAGACTATGAGGAAAAATGACTGGATACTGGCCGGGGGTGTGCTGGTGATCGCCCTTGCCTTTTATCTGATCAACAGTTTTGTCATCCATTCTTCCGGCGCCAGCGTGACGGTGACGGTGGATGGAGACGTATATGGCACGTATTCCCTGGCGGAGGCACATGAGATCGACATCAACGGAACGAATCACCTGTCTATCCATGACGGAGAGGCGGATATGACGGATGCAGACTGCCCGGACAAGCTTTGTGTCCACCAGCGGGCGATTTCCAGAGACCGGGAGACCATCGTCTGCCTGCCCAACCGCGTGGTGGTGGAAGTGACAGGGGCAGAGGAGCCTGCCTTTGACTCTATCGCAAAGTAGTTTGAAGTGGTGGCTGCTGACTTAGAAAGATAAAAAGTACAGAGGGAGGATACTCCGCATGAAGAAATATCATCCGGCCTATTTTGGCGTTTATCTGGCGCTGGCCCTGATCTTAAGTTATGTGGAATCGCTGATTCCGTTTTATTTTGGTATCCCCGGGGTGAAGCTGGGACTGACGAATCTGGTCATTGTCCTGGTGCTTTATCAGCTGGGATTTGGCCCTGCCATGGTGCTGTCCTGTGCCAGAGTATTTCTGGCGGGATTTCTGTTCGGCAACCTGTACAGCATTTTGTACAGCCTGGCCGGTGGCGTGTTGAGCCTGCTGGTGATGGCGCTGGTGAAGAAGACCGGGAAACTGAGCATTGCCGGGGTGAGCATCTGCGGCGGCATTTTCCACAATGTGGGGCAGATCCTGGTAGCTATGGTGGTGGTGGAGAATATGAGCATTGCCTATTACATGCCGGTTCTTCTTATTTCCGGTGTTATTACCGGCTGCCTCATCGGCATTGCCGCCGGGGAGGTAAAGCGCCGTCTGCTAGGCATGAATGCCGGACGGCAGGAAGATTGATGGAGAAAGATCAGGGAAGATCGGGCAGATACGGCTGCGCAGGGATGCATTCCGGAAAGAAAGCGGACAGGAGTGGCTGATAGGAGAGGATGAAAATATGATCTCATATTTATATGGAGAGGTGGCAGAGACGGGAGAGAATCTGCTGATCCTGGATGTGAATGGCATTGGCTACGAAATAAATACCACGGCGGCGGCCTGCGAACTGCTGGGGGCACAGCCGGGGAAGGTGAAACTGCACACATACATGCAGGTGAGAGAGGACGGGATCTCCCTTTTCGGGTTTCCCACCCGGGATGAGCTGGCGGTGTTCAAGCTGGTCATCGGCGTCAGCGGCATCGGCCCCAAGGGGGCGCTGGCGTTGCTTTCTGCGCTTTCGGCGGACGAACTGCGGTTTGCCGTGGCTTCCGGGGATGCCAAGGCTATCTGCCGGGCACCGGGCATCGGCACCAGAACCGCACAGCGCATCATTCTGGAATTGAAGGACAAGCTGTCCCTGCCGGATTTCTTCTCCGAGGGAGAGCCGCTGACAGGAGGCGGTGTGCCGACAGAAGCAGGAGGCGCCACAGCGAAAAACGAGGCCATCCAGGCACTGGTGGCACTGGGATATTCCAACGCGGACGCGGTGCTGGCAGTGAAGAAGGCCGGGGATACTACCGGGCTGGATACCGAAGGCATTTTAAAGCTTGCCTTAAAACAGATGGCGCTGTTCTAATATTTATGGTTTGGGAAAAGAGGATATATGGCACGAAGAATTATCACAACAGAGGCGATCACAGAAGAGCTCCCGATGGAGAATCATCTGCGGCCGCAGCTTTTGAAGGATTATATCGGACAGGAAAAGGCGCGGACAAATCTGCGCATTTATATTGATGCGGCCAAGGCCAGAGGAGAGGCGCTGGATCACGTGCTGTTCTACGGCCCGCCGGGACTGGGCAAAACGACGCTGGCAGGCATCATCGCCAATGAGATGGGCGTGAACATGAAGATCACCTCTGGCCCGGCCATCGAAAAGCCGGGGGAGATGGCAGCCATCCTGAATAACCTCCAGGAGGGGGATGTGCTGTTTGTGGATGAGATCCACCGGCTGAACCGGCAGGTGGAGGAGGTGCTCTATCCGGCCATGGAGGATTTTGCCATCGACATCATGATCGGCAAAGGGGCTTCCGCCCGGTCTGTCCGTCTGGATCTGCCGAAATTTACGCTGGTGGGCGCCACCACCCGGGCGGGCATGCTGACTGCGCCGCTGCGGGATCGTTTCGGCGTCATTCACCGGCTGGAATTTTATACCACCGAAGAGTTGAAAACCATCATTCTGCGTTCTGCCCAGGTGCTGCAGGTGCCCATTGAGGAAAATGGCGCCTATGAGCTGGCGAGACGTTCCCGGGGAACGCCGCGTCTGGCCAACCGCCTGTTAAAGCGGGTGCGGGATTTTGCCCAGATCAAGTATGACGGCGTCATCACCGAAGAGGTGGCAAAGTTTGCCCTGGATCTTTTGGAGGTGGACAAATATGGTCTGGATCACATCGACCGGAACATTTTGCTGACGCTCATTGAGAAGTTTGCAGGCGGCCCGGCCGGGCTGGATACGCTGGCGGCGGCCATCGGGGAGGATGCGGGAACGCTGGAAGAGGTGTATGAACCGTACCTCATCAAGAACGGCTACCTGAACCGCACGCCCAGAGGCCGGGCAGTGACGGCGCTGGCCTATCAGCGTCTCGGACTTCCGGCGCCGGAGCAGGCCTGACGGCTCAGACAGCGGTAATTATAAATTTGTGATTGTTTTTCCTGTAAATTCGTTTATAATAGAACTAACATACAAGAAGAATACGGAGTGTCTTTTATGATATCAAAGAACATTGCTGAGGTACTGATCGGCGGAAAGATTGTCAAATTAAGCGGATATGAGAGTGCGGAATATCTCCAGAAGATCGCCTCTTACATAAATGGGAAGATCAATGAATTCAATGAGCTGGATGGCTTCAAGCGGCAGTCACTGGATTACCGCAATCTGCTCATCGAGCTGAACATTGCCGATGATTATTTCAAGGCAAAGAAGCAGGCCGATACGCTCATGAAGGAGTATGAGGGCAAGGATAAGGAGATCTATGACCTGAAACACGATCTGGTGGCTTCCCGGTTGAAATACGAGGAGACGGAGAAGAAGAACCGGAATCTGAAGCAGGAGATCGACAGTCTGCAGAAGAAGCTGGTGCGGCTGGAGACAGAGCTTGCCAGTGCCAATGCGGCCGGCGGTGCGGGCGTACCGAAGAAATAACCTGTGAAATAACCGGTAAAAAGGGCCTGAGGGCCTTTTTTCGTTACATAAAACATTTGGGAGGATGACCATGAGGAAAGGACAACCGGAGCTTCTGGCACCGGCAGGCTCCTATGAAGGGGTGAAGGCCGCCGCTGCCGCAGGGGCGGATGCCGTCTACACCGGCGGAACGAAGTTCAGTGCCCGGGCATTTGCCAGGAACCTTTCGGAAGAGCAGCTGCTGCAGGCGATAGACGAACTGCATCTGCAGGGGAAAAAGCTGTATCTGACGCTGAATACCCTGCTGAAAAATCAGGAGATGGACGCGGTTGCGGATTATATCGGTCCCCTGTATGAGCAGGGCCTGGATGGCGTGATCATTCAGGATCTGGGGGTGCTGGAATATCTGCGCAGGACTTTCCCGGGACTGGCGCTGCATGCCAGCACGCAGATGACCATTACCGGCCTTTCCGGGATCCGTTTTCTGGAGCAGATGGGTGTGAAACGGACGGTGCTGGCAAGAGAACTGTCCGTCCGGGAGATTGCAGAGATCTGTCACCATACCGATATGGAGATCGAGTGCTTCGTCCACGGGGCGCTCTGTTACTGTTATTCCGGGCAGTGCCTCATGAGCAGCCTGCTGGGCGGCAGAAGCGGCAACCGGGGACGCTGTGCCCAGCCCTGCCGTCTGCCGTATCAGGTGACGGATGGCAGCAAGCGTCTGAACAAAAAGGATGCGCCCTATGTGTTAAGTCCCAGGGATATCTGTCTGCTGCCGCTGCTGCCGGAGCTCATCGACGCAGGGGTAACCTCTTTTAAGATTGAGGGGCGCATGAAGCGGGCAGAATATACAGCAGGGGTCGTGCATATTTATCGGAAATACATGGATCTCTATGGGAAAGCGGGCCGCGCCGGTTACCGGGTGGATCCGAAAGATATGGAACTTCTGGAAAAATTATATACGAGAAGCGGATTCTCCGAAGGCTATGCGCATCAGCATAACGGCGCAGCCATGATCACTGCTTCCAAACCGGATTATGCCCCGGCAGATGAAGCACTTTTTGAAAAGTTCCGGGCGCTGTATGAGGGGAAAACCGTGCAGCTGCCGGTGAGCGGACATGCCGTGGTGCGAAAAGGCCAGCCGGTGACGCTGGAGGTGCGGTGCCGGGAGGTGGGTGCCCGGGGAGAGGGCGCGGTGGTACAGCAGGCCATGAAACAGCCTTTATCGGAAGAAAAGGTTAGAAGCCAGCTGACGAAGACCGGCGGAACTACATTTGCTTTTGCGGAGCTGACGCTGGATATGGAGCCGGATGTGTTCCTGCCTGTGCAGGAGTTAAATGCCCTGCGAAGAACTGCCCTGGAGCAGCTGGAGACAAAGCTGCTGGCCGGATGGCGGCGGGTGCGGCCTGCCGGTCACATGGAAGCGGCAAACAGAATGGCCGGTGTCGATCGGTCATCCATATGTGTGAAACGGAGCGATAAACGACAGGCAAATGAGACAGATGGTTGCTGGGTTCCGGTGCTTACCGCTTCTGTGGAGACAGCAGCGCAGCTGCAGGCAGTGCTGGAAACACCGGACATTGCCGACGTGTATCTGTCCAGCCGGTTATTTTTCCCGACAGAGGCAAAGCGGGGACAGCACCCGGAAACCGCTCTTTTCCAGATGTACGGCGAACAGGTGCACCGGGCCGGAAAACAGTGCTTTTACACGATGCCGGAGATTTTCCGTGAGGAGATGGTTTCCCAGTACGCGCAACTGATTCCTACGCTTCGGGAGGCCGGATTTGACGGCGTTCTCGTTCACGGCATGGATGAGCTGGAATGGTGCAGGGAAGGCGGCTGTCAGGGAGAACTCCGGTCGGATGCGTCTGCCTATGTTATGAATCGGGAAGCAAATGCAGTGATGCAGCGCTATGTGTCACGGACAACCCTTTCTGTGGAGGCCAACGAGAAGGAGCTGCGCCACACGGATGCGTCGGCCAGCGAGATGATCGTTTACGGCTATCTGCCGCTGATGGTGTCGGCCCAGTGTGTGAACCAGACGCTGCGCCGCTGCAGCCAGAAGGAAGAGACGCGGATGCTGGTGGATCGTTACCAGAAGCAGTTCCCGGTGAAAAAGGACTGTTCCGTCTGTATGAACATCATTTACAACAGCACGCCGCTGGTGCTTCTGGACTTGGTGCCCGCCATTGAAAAGATCGCACCGAAAAGCATCCGTCTGGCGTTCAGCCAGGAAAATGCGAAAGAAACAAGACAGGTGCTGCAGGCATGTACGGATGCGTTTCTGAAAGGAAAGACCGTGGATCCCGGAACGCTCTGTAGAGAATATACAAGAGGACATTTTCGCCGCGGCGTGGATTAGGACAGGAGGATTCGATGACCAATCTGATCGTGGAACTGGCGAAATACATTTTTATCGTGCTGATCTGTTTTTATACCTATCAGAGCTTCAATGTATTTCGCACACATGATATCCGAAAACAGAATAAAATTTTCCTGAATCAGAATTATCTGATGTTTCTCATGCACCTGATGGGGTATCTTGTCATCTACATCAAGACCGATGATTTGAAGGTATGGGTATTCTACGGGGCACAAGTGGTGCTGCTGGCGGGGATGCTGCTGTTTTATGCACTAGTATATAAGCGCAGCTCAAGGCTGCTGACCAACAACGTCTGCATGCTGCTGACCATCAGCTTTATCATTCTGACGCGCATTGATTTTGACTCCTCGGTGCGGCAGTTCCGTATCGTGGTGGCATCGGCTGTCATCAGCGCGGTGATCCCCGCGCTGATCCGCCGGGTACGCGTGTTCCGTTCCATGGAATGGCTGTACGCGGGCGTGGGCGTGGCGGCACTGGGCATTGTGGCCCTTTTCGGTTTCACCAGCTACGGGGCCAATCTTTCCTTTACGATTGCCGGTGTCACGGTGCAGCCGTCGGAATTTGTGAAGCTGCTGTTTGTCTTTTTCGTGGCATCCCGGTTCCAGAAGTCCAAGGAGCTGAAAGACGTGCTCATCACCTCCGCGGTGGCGGCACTGCATGTGATCATCCTGGTGCTTTCCCGGGATCTGGGAATGGCGCTGATCTTTTTTGTGGTGTACATGTCCATGCTTTATGCGGGAACAAAGAACAAACCGCTGACGGCGGCGGGACTGCTGGGCGGCGGCGTGGCTTCCGTGGCGGCATATCATCTGTTTTCCCATGTGCGGGTGCGGGTACAGGTGTGGAAGGATCCCTTTGGCAACTATGACAATGGCGGCTATCAGGTGGCCCAGTCGCTGTTCGCCATCGGTACCGGCGGATGGTTCGGTATGGGCCTGTTCCAGGGTTCCCCCTCCAAGATCCCGGTGGTGAAGAAGGATTTTATCTTTTCCGCCATTGTGGAGGAGATGGGCGGGATCTTCGGCATCTGCCTGATCCTTATCTGCCTGAGCTGTTTTGTCATGTTTGTGAATATTTCCATCCAGTTAAAGGATGAGTTTTATCAGCTGGTCGCTCTGGGTCTGGGCGTGTCTTATGCGTTTCAGGTATTTCTGACCATCGGCGGCGGCATCAAGTTCATTCCGCTCACCGGTGTGACCCTGCCGCTGATCAGCATGGGCGGAAGCTCCATGCTCAGTACACTGATGATGTTTGCTGTGATTCAGGGAATGTATATCCTGAGGGAAGATGAAGGTGAAGAGGTTGAAAGAGAGCCCAAACAACAGAAAGCATCCGGCAGGAAAAAGCGGACAGCTGCCGGAGGAACTGGAAATTCTGGATCTGGAAAACGAAGAAGAGAAGAAAAAGCTGCCGGACCGAAGAGGCACCCGGCCCAAGGGCAGAGACAGGAAGGGCGGTAACCGGGAATATCTGCGGATCACCTACCTGTTCGCGGGGATTTTTGCCTGCCTGCTCTTATATCTGGTGTATTTTAATGTGTTCCAGAGCGCCGATGTGATCAACAGCCCCTACAATACCAGACAGGATACCTTTGCCGACCGGGTCATCCGGGGCAAGATCTACAGCGCCGACGGGGAGGTGCTGGCCGAGACGAAGGTGGCTTCTGACGGAACCGAGACGAGAAGCTATCCCTACGCCAATATGTTCGCCCATGTGGTGGGCTACGATACCAACGGCAAAGCCGGGGTGGAGTCCATCGCCAACTTCCACCTGCTGATGTCCAACGCTTTCTTCGGGGAGCGGATCATGAAGGAGCTGCGGGAAGAGAAAAATATCGGGGACAATGTGATCACTTCCCTGAATGTGAAGCTGCAGCAGGTGGCCTATGATGCACTGGGCAGCCACAAGGGGGCGGTGGTGGCCATGGAGCCGTCCACCGGGAAAATCCTGGCCATGGTGTCCAAACCCGACTATGATCCGGGGGCAGTCAGTGCCAACTGGCAGACACTCTTAAACTCTTCGGACAGCGAGCTGCTGAACCGGGCTACCCAGGGACAATATACGCCGGGATCGGTATTTAAGATCGTCACCGCGCTGGAATATATCCGGGAGCATCCGGATTATGACAGCTTTTCCTTTGACTGCACCGGCAGCTTTACGGACAGCGGTTATACCATCAACTGCTATCACGGCAACAAGCACGGGGAAGAGGATTTTACCCGGGCCTTTGCCAAATCGTGTAACTCGGCCTTCGCCAGCATCGGACTGGGACTGGATCGGAATTCCTTCCGGCAGACGTGCAGGGATCTGCTGTTTAATATGGAGCTCCCGTCTGCGCTGCCTTATTCCAAGAGCAATTTTGCCCTGACGGATGATGCGGAGAACAGCCTGGCCATGATGACGGCCATGGGACAGGGTAAGACCATGGTATCGCCGCTGCATATGGCGCTGATCACGTCCTCCATCGCCAATGGTGGCGTGCTCATGAAGCCCTATCTGGTGACGGAGGTGCAGAATTACACCGGCGATTCCGTGAAAAAATATACGCCCACGGCCTACGGGAAGCTGATGACGGCGGAGGAGGCATCTGTGCTGACGGATCTGATGGAGGCGGTTGTCAGCGACGGAACGGCATCCAAGCTTTCCGGCCAGAGCTATACCGCCGCAGGCAAAACGGGAACTGCGGAGTTTTCCAGTGACAAGTCCAAAAGCCATGCCTGGTTTACCGGATTTTCCAATGTGGGCTCCCCGGATCTGGTGGTGACCGTGATCGTGGAGGAGGCAGGCTCCGGAAGCGAGTATGCGGTGCCCATCGCAAAAAAAATCTTTGACGCTTACTACAATTAGCTTGCATGCGTTCCTGCAAAGGGGTATACTGAATATAGTTCAATACACCAAGCAGGAGGGATTGCAATGATTGAAGCAACAAGCTGTGGCGGTGTGGTTATTTTTCGTGGTAAGATTCTTCTTTTATATAAGAATTACCGAAACAAATACGAAGGTTGGGTTTTACCGAAGGGGAACTGTGGAAGCGGGCGAGGAGTATAAGGATACCGCGATTCGTGAGGTGAGAGAGGAGACCGGCGTGGCCGCCTCGATTATCAAATACGTGGGCAAAAGCGAGTATTCGTTCAGCATTCCGGAGGACACCGTGGAGAAGGATGTCCACTGGTATCTGATGATGTCCGACAGCTACTACAGCAAACCGCAGCGGGAGGAATATTTTGTGGATTCCGGATATTACAAGTACCATGAGGCGTACCATCTTCTGAAATTTGCGAATGAGAAGCAGATTCTTGAGAAAGCCTATAATGAGTATCTGGATCTGAAAAAGAGTAATCTGTGGGGAAATAAAAAGTACTTTTGAGTCAAGGGGCGGGCGGCGTGATGCGTCCGTCCTTTTTTCACCGGACCGGAGGGATCGTTATGCTGGAAAATATGAAACTGGATCAGAAGCTGGACAAAGAGGAATATAAGAAAAGGAAAGACGCCTTAAGTATGCGGCTGGGTGAACTGCAGCGGGCGTGCAAGGATGCGGGCATCCCGGTGATGTTCGTGTTTGAGGGCTTCGGCGCTTCGGGAAAGGGCACTCAGATCAATGAGCTGATCTACGGGCTGGATCCCCGGGGCTTTCAGGTATATGCGCCGGGAAAACCGACGGAGGAAGAGGCTCTTCGCCCATATCTGTGGCGGTTCTGGACAAAGACGCCGCAGCGGGGGCGGATCGCGGTTTTTGATCACAGCTGGTATGAGCGGGTGCTGACAGATCGTTTTGACGGACTGACGAAAGAGGAAGAGCTTCCCCACGCCTACGAGGAGATCAACGCCTTTGAGCGGCAGCTCAGCGAGGATGGCACAGTGATCGTCAAATTTTTCCTGGCCATCACGAAGGAAGAGCAGAAGAAGCGGTTTGAAAAACTGCTGGACAATTCCCAGACCGCCTGGCGGGTGACGAAGGGGGATCAGAAGCGCAACAGGGAATACCGGAAGTTCCTGCGGATGAATGAGGAAATGCTGGAAAAGACCGACACGGACTATGCACCCTGGTTCCTTGTGGAGGCCAATGACCGTCGGTTTGCGGCGATCAAGATCCTGACAGAGGCTGTCCGGCGGCTGGAAGAGGCGTTGGAGGCGAAGAAAGCAGCGCAGGAAGAGAAAGAGGCGGAAAGCGCGGATGATAAGCACCGGGTGACTGCGGACGCAGCAGAGGATGCCGGAGCAGAATCCGTGAAAAAAGAGCACACCGATCAGGCACCTTCCTGTGAGACTTCCCTGCGGTCTTCCCGTCTGGCATCTGTGGATCTGACGAAAACCATGGATAAAAAAGAGTACCAGGAGCAGTTAAAAGACCTGCAGCACCGGCTGGCGCTTCTGCACAGCGAGCTTTACCGGACGAGGATCCCGGTGATCCTGGCCTTCGAGGGCTGGGATGCGGCCGGAAAAGGCGGCGCCATCAAGCGCCTGACCCAGGCCATGGATCCCAGAGGCTACGAGGTGCATCCGACGGCGTCCCCCAACGATATCGAGAAGGCTCACCATTATCTGTGGCGCTTCTGGAAAAATCTGCCCAAGGGCGGCCATGTGGCGATCTTTGACCGTACCTGGTATGGCCGTGTCATGGTGGAACGGATCGAGGGCTTCTGCAGCGAGCAGGAGTGGAAGCGGGCTTACAAAGAGATCAATGACAGTGAGGCCACCTGGGTGAATGCCGGTGCCATCGTGCTGAAATTCTGGCTGCAGATCGACAAGGATGAGCAGGAGCGGCGGTTTAACGAGCGCATGAACACACCGGAGAAGCGCTGGAAGATCACGGATGAGGACTGGCGGAACCGCGCCAAGTGGGATGCTTATGAGAAAGCGGTGGATGAGATGCTGATCCGTACCTCCACCACCTATGCACCATGGACCATTGTGGAAGCAGATTCCAAATATTATGCGCGGATCAAAGTGCTGAGGACCGTAGTGGAAGCGCTGGAAGCGCGAATGAACAGATAATCAATATCATGATCGGGAGGAGCATCAGGGATGGGACTGACATGGCGGGATCCGCTCTATATGGATGCGGGAATGGAAAAGAAAATCAACCGTATCCGCTGGCGGCTGGAGCACGGGGCCGGAAGCTTTCGCCTTTATCTGGTGACCATAAGCACCAGTTCCGGCATGCAGCTGGACATTGTATCGGCGGCTGAGCTAAAGCAGCGGGTGATCCGGCGGCGTCTTCCCATGATCGTCGGGGTGGCGGGCAGCTACGAGGACGCCCTTGACCGGGTGCAGGACATGCTGGCGGATGCCCTGGCGGCCACCGGTACCCCGGATATCCGGAAATATTTGGAGAACAGGCAGGAGTGAGGCAATGCTGCACATTTTATTGCTCATATTGAAATGGATCGCCCTGATCCTGGGCGGGATTATCGGCCTTCTGCTGCTGCTCCTTCTGCTGGTGCTATTTGTTCCCCTGCGCTACCGGATGCGGCTGGTTTCCGGGGAGGAAGGCATCACAGGGCGCATCCAGGCGGACTGGCTGCTGCGGGCCTTTGGCATTACCGCCGATTACCGGGACGGAAAACCGCGGGTGCGTTTAAAGCTGTTCTGGCTGCCGCTGATCACCCTGTATCCGTCGAAGGACAAGGGTGCAAAGCGTCAGGGACGAAAAAAACAGGGAACCCGTGACGGAAGCGGGAATGTCACGAAGGAGGACAACTGGCAGGCGGATAAAGAGAAAATCGGCACTGCTGACGGAAAGCGTATCGCGGCACAGGAAGATGTCACGCAGGGGCTGACGTCGGAGCAGGCGGAACGGGCAAGACTGGAAACCGAGTTGGAACGGGAACTGCTGGAAGAACAGGGACAGCGCATGGATCTGCTGCCGGAAGAGCTGCAGACGGCATCGTCGGGAGACCGGGATGCGCACGAATCGTTGGGGATGGAGCATCAGGCGCGATTGCATGAGAAACGGCCTGCAGGGGCAGACTACGGTAATGGAGAGCAGGAAAACAAAGAATTTTTCCGTCTGATAAAAAAACTTGTCCTGACGATCTGGCATCTGGTTTGGCTGCTGATCCGGCTGCCCTTTGTGGTTGCGCGGAAGATCAGGGGCTTCTTTCAGAAACTTGGATATACAATTCGAAGAATTTATGTTAAAATATGCCATAAGAGAGCGCGTGTCCGGGAATTGATGGAATTTCTCCGGCAGGAGGAGACCCAGGCAGCCCTGGACAAATGCAAACGGCAGCTGTTCAGGATGGTGTGTCATGCGGCTCCGCGAAAACTCCGGGGGCAGTTTACCGCAGGTACTGGCGATCCGGCACTGACCGGACAGCTTTACGGCCTGTACTGCATGGCATGCCCGGTGCACCGGTTCCGGGTGCAGATCCAGCCGGATTTTGACAATGCCGTTTTTCAGGGAAAGGTTTCTCTGCGGGGAAGGATCCGTCTGGCAGCCATGTTTTTCTATGGTCTGCAGATCATCACAGATGCCAATGTACGCGGCCTGATCCGAAGAGTCAGAAACCGCTGAGAAGATACCATGAACGTAAGAACGTAAGGAGGAAGATAGCATGTCGGCAGACAACAATTTTAAGACCTCACTGGAATCCTTATTCCGGGGAATGGATGGCTTTCTGACATCCAAGACAGTGGTGGGAGATGCGATTACGGTGGGAGACACGATCATTTTACCGCTGGTTGACGTGACCTTCGGTGTGGGTGCCGGCACTTCCAGTGCAGATAAGAAGAACAACAGCGGCGGCGGTATGGGCGGTAAGATCACCCCCAGCGCCATCCTCGTCATCAAGGACGGGCACACCAAGCTGGTGAACATCAAGAATCAGGATTCCGTGACCAAGATCCTGGACATGGTGCCGGATTTCGTTGACCGGTTCGCTGCCGGCAAGAAAGACATGATGTCCGATGAGGAAGTGTTGAAAGCCGCACAGGCCGGAACCGAAGAAAAGAGCGAAGAATAAAGAAGTATTTCTGACGAAAAGTCTCATGCCAGCATCCGGGAAAGGAGAGGCGTGGGGCTTTTCTTATATGACAGAAAATTATTTGCGCGGAAAACATGAGAAACGGCGAAAATGGGGAGGAGCATCGGTTATGACCAGTGGAAATAAGACGAAGGTATGGTATCATTTGCCGGGGCTGTTTGAATTTTATGAGCTGTACCGGCTGTTTTTACCCCTGTTCCGGGAACATCGGGAATACTTTTATGACTGGTGCGATATTGGTTCCATTTATGGCGCCCCGGTGGACTGCCTCTGGGGCGGCGGCCGCGTCGGTTTTGGAGATGGGGATGCCCGGGAGGTGCTGGCGCTTACGAAGGAATATGGCATCTCTGCCCGGCTCACCTTCAGCAATTCTCTGCTTAGGGAAAAACACCTGGCGGATAAACAATGCAACCGGCTCTGTACCCTGTTTGCACAGGCGGGAAATGTTCCAAATGGCGTGATCGTGCATTCCGACCTTCTGCTGGATTACCTGAAAAACAACTATCCCGGGCTTTATTTCGTCTCATCCACCACCAAGGTGCTGACGGATTTTCCCCGACTGGTACAGGAAATTGACAGGCCGGAGTTTCGGTATGTGGTGCCGGATTTTCGCCTGAACAAAGCCCTCGATCAGCTGAAAGCCCTGTCGAAGGAACAGAAAGAGAAAGTAGAATTCCTGTGCAACGAATGCTGCTGGTTTGGCTGTCAGGAGCGGAAGCGTTGCTATGAGGCGGTAAGCCGTCAGCAGCTGGGAGAGGCCGGGCCGGTGCATCATTGTCAGGCACCGGGAGCGGGCAGCGGGTATCGCTTTTCTGTGGCTATGGAAAATCCCGGCTTTATCAGCATCGAAGATATACAAAGTATTTATGTACCGATGGGATTCTCTCATTTTAAGATCGAGGGGCGCAGCCTGGGAAGTGCCCTGATCCTGGAATTTTTACTCTATTATATGACAAAGCCGGAATATCAGCTGCGCGTAAGAGAGGCCATTTATCTGGACAATACGCTGGATTTGTTTTAAACTGTCTCATATAAACAGAAGGAGAAACGGGTATGAAAAAGGGAATCTATTTGTCACTGCTCATGGCAGGCATGCTGCTGATGGGCTGCCAGCGTACCACTTCAGGCACGGAGGATACGAATACTGCCAGCAATGGCGGCACCCATACAGAAACAGACGCAGATGTGGACGCGGACATGGAAACAGAAGCACAGGGCAAAAATACAGACGAAGAAACACCGGATGGAGCCTCCGATGAAACTGCTGTGAAGACAGATTTTTCTTATGCGGATCTGTCGGAAACGGAGTTTCTTTTCGCCAGCGGCGCCGGCGCTTGGGGTACCACGCTGACCATTGATGCAGACGGATCTTTCCAGGGGCTTTATACAGATTCTGATAATGATACCGGAGAGGGATATCCCAACGGCACTATGTATTACTGTAAATTCAGCGGGCAGCTTGGGTCACTCACCAAAGTAGATGATCTCACGTACACGGCAGATCTGTTGACGATTTCCTATGCAGATCCAGTGGGGGAAGAAGCTTATGAGGATGGTATCCGTTATATTTATTCAGAGGCCTACGGGCTGGATCAGGCGGGCACGCTTACCTTTTATCTGCCGGGAACCAGGCGCGAAAAACTGTCTGAAGATTGTCTCAGCTGGGTTTCTCAAGCAATGGTGGATGAAAACTGTAATCCGGTGCATGAGCTTGATTTTGTATGTCTCTACAATCCGGCGGAAGAAGAGGCTTTCTATAGCTACAACCAGGTGGACCAATGGCTGAACCATCTTACTTCCTGTGAGGAGACAGAGCAATACTATCTGGATGAATTGCAGAACCTTGAGACCCAGGGCGACATGACAGAAAATGCCCGGAATCGGTTTCGGCTGTGGGATAATACCCTGAATGAGGAATGGAAGATTCTCATGACCCTTCTTCCGGAAGAAGAAAAAGAATCTTTAAGAGCCGAAGAGCGGACGTGGATCAGCCGCAAGGAACAGGCTGTGGAAGAAGCTGGAGCAGAAGCGGCAGGTGGTTCTCTGCAGCCTATGCTGGAATATGATGAGGCCGCTGAACTTACGAAAGAAAGAGTATACGAGCTGAAAGAAATGCTCAATAATGGAAGATAGGAATTGAGAAAAATGTTACGATGAAGAAAAGGGCAGGGAACAGGCATGAAAGCTGATGAGGTTATCCGGGAAACTGCAAGGCTTTGCAGAAATTTTGGCGCAAAAGAAGTGATTTTATATGGTTCCAGAGCCAAAGGTACGGCGCGGGAACGCAGTGACATTGATGTGGCAGTGGCAGGGGTAAATAATTTTGACGAGCTTCGTGAACAGGTAGAAGAATTGCCGACGCTCTACAGTGTCGATCTGGTGAATATGGATACGTGCAGAAATCAACTGTTATTGGAGGATATCAGAAAATATGGACGCAAAATTTAACAAACGTTTTCAATCTTTTTGCAATTCTCTCGATGCATTGGCGGAGGCAAGGCAGCGTGACCTTGCGGATTCCTTTGTATTGAGCGGAACCGGTGCAAAATTCAGTATCACTTTTGATCTTGCCTGGAAAGTGATGAAAGACATTCTGGTACAATATTATGCTATCACCGGTTTTGTAACCGGTTCTCCGAGAGAAGTACTTCGGGAAGCGTATAAGGCAAATCTGATCTCTGATGATGCATGGATGGATATGTTGAAAGTGCGCAATGCGCTCATACATGATTATGACTGTGAAATCGTGAAAACACATTGTACGGTGATTGTAGAGAAATATATTGATTTATTTTATGATTTTGAATATGTGGTAAAACAGCTGGACATATGATGTGAACCATTTACAAAACGAACAAGGTATTTTAAAGAAAGTTTGTAATCTCAATCGAGGGATATTTTCGGCTTAAGCATTGACAGAAAAGCAGACATTTGCTACACTACAATTACATATCTGGGAAAGTTCTTGGCTGTTCAGCCACTCAATCCCCATATGCGAAAACAAAAAATATGGCGGAGAGCGTGAGAGCGGACATGCAGCGGCTTTGACAGTGCGTATTCCATTTTCTCTGCCATCACAAGGAGGAAGTTGCGAATGCAGAGAAGAAAACTGGAAGAATTGAACCTGTTGGATGATTTCCTGTTTCATGCCATGCTGGCGTATCCGGATACGGGGGAAGCGTTTATCCGCAAACTGCTGGAAACATTGTTTGATCGGAAATTTCCGCACCTGAAAATCCGTGCGCAGGAGTCGTTTGCGGGAGTGAATACGGATCTTCGTGGCGCAAGGCTGGATGTCTATATCGAGGAAGACGGAAGCGTGCAGATCAATGGAGACGAAATCCCCACTGTCTACGATGTGGAACCGGACCATAACCATAAGAACGCGGAGATCAAAGCATTTCCGAAGCGAGCCAGGTTTTATCATGCGATGATCGACAGAAGAAGCCTGAAAGCCGGAGAGCATTTTGGCAAAATGAAAAAGGTGTACGTGATCTTTATCTGCGATTATGATCCTTTCGGCTATGATCGGGTGTTATACACGATAAAGAACAGATGCCTGGAAGAGCCGACAATGCCGTATGAGGATGATGCGGAAACCTGGGTGCTGTATACCCGGGGCAAAAAAGGAAACATCTCGGAAAGTTTGCGTCAGCTGCTCAGCTATATGGAGAACACGAACCAGAACAATGCGATCAATGAAGATCTGAGAGACATCCAGCAGATGGTAGATCAGGTCAAACGGGACGGGGAGGTTTCATTACGATATATGAAATGGTTTGAGCATGATCAGATGATGTATGAGGAAGGCCGTGAACAGGGGCGCAAAGACGCGCAGGAAAGTGCGGAACGAGAACGGAAAATTGCAGAGCAGGAACGAAAAAATGCAGAGCGAGAGCGGCAAATTGCGGAGCAAGAGAAGAAAAAGAGCGAAAGTTGCGGAACAGCTTGCTGAGACGGCAAAGCAGGAAGTAAAAGATGCTAAGAGGAAAGAGGAACTGACAAAGCAGCTCTTGGCAGATGAACGATTGGAAGACTTAAAACGTGCGTTGGATGATCCGGTATTTCGGGATTGCCTGCTGAAAGAATATGGTATCAATTAACATTTTGTTGAACTAGAAAAGAAGGGACACGGTAACTGACGGGAAAGTTGGTTTGCCGTGTCTTTTAAACCCCTGACAATGGCGGGAGAACAGTTTGCGAAAGCCCTCATCTGCCCGTTGTTTCAATATGAGGAGGAGGCTGCCGCTATGCTGGATGAACGGGCGATGGAGACGGCTATTGCCATGCAGAATAAGTTTGCGGATAGCAGCTGGTAACATTTGATGCAATATCCCGCCCCTCTGTCATATATTATATATAGAAGAAAGCGATTTCTTTGAAAAATGGCAGGAGAGGGCGGGGCTTTTTTATGAGGCGACTGATCGGCTATACACTGTTCTGGACGGCAGTGGGCATTCTTGTCGGCCTGCTGCTGCCCAGCGTTGTCATGCAGTGGATCCTGATGATACTTTTTTTCATTATCGGATATGAGTTATTCGGATGTTAAATGCAGGCACAAAAAAAGGACGATCGATCAATCGTCCTTTTTCGCCGCATTCATGTTTGGAAATCAGAAGAGGAGACTTAAGCTCTCTCTACTTTGCCGGACTTCAGGCAGGAAGTACATACGTACATTCTCTGAGCTGCTCCGTTCACTTTCACTCTTACAGACTTTACGTTGGATTTCCACATCTTGTTAGTTTTTCTATTAGAATGGCTCACTGCATGTCCGAAGTGGGCACCTTTCTCACAGATAGCGCATTTTGCCATGATTGCACCTCCCTAAAACCAGATTAAGTCTACATAAAAACTCACAACAAAAAGTATTCTAGCAGATAACCGTTGTTTTTGCAAGTGCATTTTTGAAAAAAAAGAAATTAATTAAAAATTTAGTTTCCTTTTTTTCACAAAGAGGGTATAATATGCACAGGATGCTCTGCCGCAGCCTTTTTCTTTTCCTGCGGCGAGCCAGAAAAGTGTGGAGGTGCCAGGATGAAGGGACATATGAATACGCAGATGGGTGAAGTTTTAATAGATACCGATGTTATCGCCAAGTATGCCGGTTCTGTTGCCGTTGAGTGCTTTGGTATCGTCGGGATGGCGTCTGTCAATATGAAAGACGGATTGGTAAAGCTTCTGAAGAAGGACAGCCTGACCCACGGCATCAGCGTAGAGCTCAATGACAACCGGATCACGCTGGATTTTCATGTGATTGTTGTGTACGGTGTGAACATTTCTTCCGTTGCGGACAATCTGATCAGTACCGTCAAGTATCAGGTAGAGGAATTTACCGGTATGGAGATCGAGAAGATCAATATTTATGTAGAGGGCGTTCGCGTCATTGATTAGGGTATTATAAGGAGGAGCTTGCAGTGGCTATCAATACAATTAACGCCGAAATGGTCGCAAAGATGTTTCTGGGCGGAGCGAAGAACTTAGAGGCGAAGAAGGAATGGATCAATGAGCTGAATGTATTCCCGGTTCCCGATGGAGATACCGGAACGAACATGACGCTCACCATCATGTCCGCAGCCCGGGAAGTCGGCGGCATGGAACAGATCGAGATGGGAGAGCTTGCCAAGGCCATTTCCAGCGGATCCTTGCGTGGTGCGCGGGGCAATTCCGGTGTCATTCTCTCTCAGCTGCTTCGTGGATTTACGAAGGGGATTAAGGAATATAAGGAGCTGGATGCGGTGCTCATCGCCAATGCCATGGAGAAGGGTGTGGAGACCGCATATAAGGCCGTGATGAAGCCGAAGGAGGGAACGATCCTGACCGTTGCCAGAGGCGCCGCAGACAAGGCATGCGAGCTGGCAGAGAGCGCAGATGATCTGGAGATGTTCTTCCGCGCCATCATCGAGTATGCGGATGAAGTGCTGTCCAGAACCCCGGACATGCTGCCGGTGCTGAAGGAAGCAGGCGTGGTGGATTCCGGCGGACAGGGTCTTGTGCAGGTACTGAAAGGCGCATTTGATGCGTTCATGGGCAAGGAGATCGACTACACCATCGAGGCAGGCCCGGCAGCGACCGTGACCAAGCCCGGTGCCCAGGCAGAGGCGGACATCAAGTTCGGCTACTGCACCGAGTTCATCGTTATGCTGAACAAGGGATATAACGAAGAGAAGGAACATGAGTTCAAGAGCTATCTGGAGTCCATCGGGGATTCCATCGTGGTCGTGTCCGATGACGATATCGTGAAGGTGCACGTACATACGAACGATCCGGGTCTGGCGATCCAGAAGGCTCTGACGTATGGCGCACTTTCCAGAATGAAGATCGACAATATGCGTGAGGAACACCAGGAGAAGCTGATCAAGGACGCAGCCAAGCTGGCCGAGCAGCAGAAGCAGGAAGCCGAGGCAGCGAAAGCACCCAAGAAAGAGTGCGGTTTTATCTCCGTATCCATCGGTGCCGGTATCGGTGAGATCTTCAAAGGACTGGGGGTAGACTACCTTATTGAGGGCGGCCAGACCATGAACCCCAGCACCGAGGACATGCTCAACGCCATCGAGAAGGTAAATGCGCAGAATATTTTCATTTTCCCGAATAATAAGAACATCATTCTGGCAGCCAATCAGGCCCAGTCCCTGACCAAGGACAAGAATGTGTTCGTCATTCCCACCAAGACCGTGCCCCAGGGTATTGCGGCGCTGATCAATTTTGTTCCGGACCGTCCGGTGGAGGAGAATGCTTCTGCCATGATGGAGGGCATTGAGAACGTGAAGACCGGTCAGGTGACCTACGCTGTGCGGGATACCCACATTGATGACAAGGATATCCATGAGGGCGACATTATGGGCATCGGCGACAAGACGATCCTGTCTGTGGGCCGTGATATTGCCCAGACCACCAAGGACATGATCGCCCAGATGGTGGACGAGGACTCAGAGCTGATTAGCGTTTACTACGGCGAGGACATGAAGGAAGAGGATGCGAATGCGCTGGCATCCTGGCTGGAGAAAGAATATCCCGACTGTGATATCGAGGTACATTTCGGCGGACAGCCTATCTACTACTATGTAGTCAGCGTAGAGTAAGAGTGACATGAATCCAATCAGTTCTTTGAAGGGGATCGGCGAGAAGACAGCGAAATCTTTTGCACGCTTGGGCATTACCACGGTGGAAGAGCTTCTCGACTATTACCCGAGAGATTATGAAGAATATCAACAGCCAGTCCTGACTTCGGAGGTGCATCCGGACGGGACAGAGGTGGTCAGCATCATGGGACGGGTGGATGGCCCGGTGAATGCCCGGCGGATCCGGGGCATGGTTCTTGTGACCGTGTCGGTATCCGATCCCGGCGGCACCATGACGGCCACCTGGTTCAATGCACTGTTTATGAAGAACAATCTCACGGCCGGGAGCACGTATGTGTTTCGCGGCCGTGTGAAATTATCCGGCAAAAATCTGCAGATGATCCAGCCGGAGGTGTTTGCACCGGAGAAATATGAAGAACAGATGGGACGGCTTCTGCCCATCTATCCGCTGACTGCCGGAGTGTCCAACAAGATGCTGACGAAAGCCATGGCCCAGGCCGTGAGCAACTATGGCAGCAAGCGGGAATTTTACCCGGTGGATTTCCGGCAGCGCCACACCCTGCCGGAGTATAACTTTGCCCTGACGAACATTCATTTTCCAAAAGACCGGGAGCTGCTGCTTCAGGCCCGGAAACGGCTGGTGTTCGATGAGTTTTTCCTGTTTATCGCTTCCCTTCGTCAGCTGAAAACTTCAGAAGAGCGGCTGACCAATGATTTCTCCATTGAGAAACGGCCGGAGGTGGCGGCTTTTATCGAAGGGCTGCCCTACGAACTCACCGGCGCCCAGACAAAAGTGTGGCAGGAGATCGAGGCGGATCTGCAGAAGCCTTATGTCATGAGCCGTCTTGTCCAGGGAGACGTGGGCTCCGGCAAGACGATCATTGCCATTCTGGCGCTGATGACCGTCTGCCTCAATGGACTGCAGGGAGCTCTCATGGTGCCCACGGAGGTGCTGGCCAGACAGCATATGGAGTCCATGCAGGAGCTGTTCGGGGCGCATCATATCCCGTTGACGCCGATCCTGCTCATCGGCTCCATGACGGCAAAGGAGAAGCGGGAGGCCTATGCCCGCATTGAGGCGGGAGAGGCGGACATTGTCATCGGCACCCACGCCCTTATCCAGGACAAGGTGCAGTTTCGGAATCTGGCGCTGGTGGTGACGGACGAGCAGCACCGGTTTGGCGTGCGGCAGCGGGAAGCCCTGTCCGACAAAGGAGCCCATCCCCATATCCTGGTCATGAGTGCCACCCCCATTCCCCGGACGCTGGCCATCATCTTGTACGGGGATCTGGATATTTCGGTCATCGATGAGCTGCCGGCCAACCGGCTGCCCATCAAAAACTGCGTGGTGAACAGCAGCTACCATGCCACGGCCTACAAATTCATCGAAAATCAGGTACGGGAAGGCCGACAGGCCTATGTGATCTGCCCCATGGTGGAGGAAAATGAAACCATGGACGGCGTGACCAACGTCATGGATTATGAGAAAAAGCTGCGGGAAGTGCTGCCGGGGGATATCCACACGGCTTATCTCCACGGCAAAATGAAGCCCAAAGAAAAAAATGAGATCATGGAGCGGTTTCTGGCCGGAGAGATCCAGGTGCTGGTGTCCACCACGGTCATCGAGGTGGGAGTCAACGTGCCCAACGCCACGGTGATGATGGTGGAGAACGCCGAGCGCTTCGGCCTGGCCCAGCTCCATCAGCTCCGGGGCCGGGTGGGGCGCGGCGCCCATCAGTCCTACTGTATTTTTGTGTCCGACACGAAGAGTAAGGATACGCTGAAACGACTCCAGACGCTGAACCGCTCCAACGACGGATTTTATATTGCCAGTGAGGATCTGAAGCTGCGGGGGCCCGGGGATATGTTCGGCATCCGCCAGAGCGGCCTGCTGGAATTTCGGATCGGGGATATTTTCACAGATGCCGGGATTCTGAAAGAAGCCAACGATGCGGTGACGGCAGTGTTCGAGGAAGACCCGGAGCTTTCCCTGGAAAAATACCAGCCGCTGAAAAAACGGCTGGCTGCCTATATGCGGTATGATCTGGGCAATCTGAACCTGTAAACAGAAAAACGTTTTTTATTCGGAGATGGAATCATCCATCAGAAGATCTTCAAATTTCCGCGCTGCGGCAGATGGCGGGTACTCCACATGAGACACCAGGCAGAGGTCGCGGGGCGGAAATTTTTCTTTGATAGAAAGGCAGAAGACATTCCCTTTCTCGATCTCCGGCCGGGCCAGCCGCAATGGCACAATGCCGATGCCCATATTTAACACGACCATGGGCGTGATGAGCTCCGAGGAGGCGATCTCAATGTCCGGATCCAGAAGCAACCCGCAGGACTCAAACACATGATCCAGGAAGATCCGGGTGGTCAGTCCCTTTTTCAGACAGATCAGAGGGTATTGTCCCAGATCTGCCAGCGAGAGCGGGCGCTCTTTCAGGTGTTCATATTGTTTCCCGGCAATGCACACGTCATTGATGGGCCGCAGCTTCTGCACCAGCAGCTGGTCATTCTCCGGGATGGGGGAGGTGATCACGGCCAGGTCTGCCAGATTGGAACCCAGCATCAGCAGCCCTTCACTGGTCGTCCCATTGGAAATCTCCAGCTTGATGGACGGATACAGGCTGTGATAGCGTTTCAGATAGGGCATGAGAAAGTTCTGCATGGTCATCTCCGTGGCTGCGATCCGGAGCACCCCTTTGTTCAGGGAACGTGCCTCCGTGAGCGCCTCCTCTGCCTGGGTGATGCTGCGGTGGGCCCGGCTCACATAACGGTACAGGATTTCTCCCTCCGGCGTCAGGACGACGCCTTTTTTGCTGCGAATAAACAGCTGACAGCCCAGCTCTGTTTCCAGATTCTGGATCGTGCGGCTGACGGTAGGCTGGGACAGGAAGAGCGCATTGGCTGCGGCTGTAATATTTCTGTATTTCGCCACATAATAAAAGATTTTGTAATAATCATAGCTGACTGACATCTTTTTCCCTTTCTTTTATCCATGTATATAACGTATGGATAATCGCAAAAATAGCATTTTTATTTTTCTTCACGTATGAGTATAATGCAAGAATCAGGAAAAAACAATCCCTGAGCGATATCGTAACAGATACAAAAGAAAGGAGCTGACAATCTATGGGAGATCTTGCATCGAGGATCATGGAAGAGCTTACCTGCAAGACAGCTTTTACCATTCCGGTGTTTGGCGGCATTCCCATCGCAGAATCTGTGGCCGTTTCCTGGATCATCATGGGCGTTCTCGTTGTGTTGTCCATCGTGCTGACCAGGCATCTGCGGGTGACGGAACCCACTAGAAGACAGGTGGCACTGGAAACGGCAGTCACCGGACTGGAGCATATTTTTGATGGCATTCTCGGTGAGAAGGGACGGCGGTATGTCCCGTACATGGTGACCGTGCTGCTGTACATCGGTGTGTCCAATATCATCGGCCTGTTTGGCCTCAAGCCGCCCACCAAAGATCTGAATGTGACGGCGGCGCTGGCACTGATGAGCATCATCCTCGTGGAAACATCGGGCATCCGGTCAAAAGGCCTGAAAGGCTGGCTGAAAAGCTTCGCGGATCCGTCGCCGGTCATCGCCCCCATGAACCTTCTGGAAGTGATCATCCGTCCGCTGTCGCTGTGCATGCGGCTGTTCGGCAATGTGCTGGGCGCATTTGTGATCATGGAACTGATCAAACAGCTGCTGCCAGTGGCGCTGCCGGTGCCATTCAGTCTTTATTTTGATATTTTTGACGGGCTCTTACAGGCCTATGTATTCACGTTCCTGACATCCATGTTTATTCAGGAAAAAATCAATTAAATCTTATAGAAAGAAAAGGAGAACAGATATGACAGCACTTATCGCGATTGGAGCAGGCATTGCAATTTTAACAGGTATCGGCGCAGGTATCGGCATTGGTATCGCAACCGGAAAGGCAACAGAGGCAGTGGCAAGACAGCCGGAAGCAGAGAGCAAGATCAGCAAGCTTTTCATCCTTGGCTGTGCGCTGGCAGAGGGAACGGCCATCTTCGGCTTCGTCATCGCCATTCTGATCATCCTCTTCCTGGCATAGGAAACGGATGTATGGAAAAAGGAGGAAACGAGCATGCTCAGTTTAAATATCAGCCTCGTTTATGTGATCATCAATCTGCTGATTTTTTACTTTCTCATGAAAAAATTCCTGTTCGGGCCGGTACATCGGATCCTGGATGAACGGCAGAAGCTCATTGCAGAGGAGATGGCCCAGGCCAAAAGCCTGAAGGAAGCAGCACAGCAGGAAAAAGAACAGTATGAAGCATCCATGCACGATGCAAAGACCGAGGCGGAAAATGTGCTGCGAAAAGCAAAGGAGGACGCGGATGCGGCCTATGCGCGTACCATGCAAACGGCGCAGGAAGAGAGCGCCCGGGTAAAGGAAGAGGCGCGCAAAGCAGCTGCCCGGGAAAAAGAGCAGATGTTAAGAGAAGCCCGGACGCAGATCGCGGGACTGGCAGCGGATACGGCCAGCCAGATCCTGGGACAGTGTACCGGGGTGAAAACAGACGAACAGATTTATGAACAATTTCTGAAAAAAGCGGGTGAGGAACAATGAGTCGAAGCACAGCCGATTATGTAACCATGCTGGAACAATTAAAGATTCCAAAAGAAGATGTGAAGAGCGCTGCGGAGCTCCTGACGCTGGTGCCGGAGATCGAGGCATTTTTCTGTGATCCGTCCATAGCAGTGGAGAAAAAAACATGCAGCGGCAGAGAAGCTGTTTCCCACGTCTGTCAGGGATCTGATCCGGCTGCTCTGTGATAACCAGGACATGGACCGGTTCCGGGAGATCGCAGAACAGTTTCAGGCAAGACCCCGGGAAGGAGAAGACAGTTCCCTGCAGGTGACGCTGACGTGTGTTACCGAACCGGAGGAAGCGGTCAGGGAGAGACTTCTGGCCTGTGTACAGAAGCAGTATCCGGGCAGAACCCTTGTTCTTTCTGTCAGAAAAGATGCCTCCCTCATCGGCGGTTTCCGGCTGCAGGTGGACGGAAAGGAATACGACTGGAGTTATGAAGGAAAGCTGCAGGCATTAAAACAGAAGATGGCGCAGCAGGCCGGGCAGTCTGACAGCCTGTCGGGAGTGATCTCCGTTCTGCGGGAAACGGTGCGGGACAGCGATTTTGATGAGACCATTCATGAAGTGGGAACCGTGCGGACCGCAGGCGACGGCATCGTATCCATTGACGGGCTGGATCATGCCATGTACGGCGAGGTTGTCCAGTTTGACAACGGCGAAAAGGGCATGGTACAGGATATCCGAAGGGATACGATCCGCTGTATCCTTTTTGGCAGAGACCGCGGCATCGGAGAAGGCAGTCGGGTCATCCGCACGAAAAAACGGGCCGGCATTCCTGTGGGCGAAGCCTTTCTCGGCAGAGTGGTTAATGCACTGGGGGAACCCATGGACGGCCAGGGCGCCATCGAAGCGGCAGACTTTTATCCGATGGAACGGGAGGCACCATCCATTGCAGACAGAAGCCCGGTGACCAGGCCCATGGAGACCGGTATTTTATCCATTGATTCCATGTTCCCCATCGGCAGAGGACAGCGGGAGCTGATCATCGGAGACCGGCAGACCGGTAAGACATCCATTGCCCTTGATACGATGCTGAACCAGAAGGGGAAAGGGGTGATCTGCATTTATGTGGCCATCGGCCAGAAGGCCTCCACGGTGGCCAGCGTGGTACAGACGCTGAAAACCTACGGTGCGCTTCCTTACTCTATCGTGGTGGCGGCAACGGCCAGCGATCCGGCGTCCCTACAGTACGCAGCGCCCTACGCGGGCACATCCATGGCGGAATATTTCATGCATCAGGGAAAGGATGTGCTCATCGTATACGATGACCTTTCCAAGCATGCGGTGGCCTACCGGGCCATTTCCCTGCTGATTGGCCGATCCCCGGGACGGGAAGCCTATCCCGGCGATGTGTTTTATCTGCATTCCCGCCTGCTGGAGCGTTCCAGCTGCTTGAAGAAAGAGCTGGGCGGCGGTTCCATCACCGCACTGCCCATCATTGAGACCCAGTCAGGGGATGTGTCGGCCTATATCCCCACCAACGTGATTTCCATCACCGACGGACAGATCTTCCTGGAAAGCAGCCTGTTCTTCTCCGGCATGCGTCCGGCTGTCAACGTGGGGCTGTCCGTTTCCCGTGTGGGCGGCGCGGCCCAGACGAAAGCCATGAAGCAGACGTCCGGTAGCCTCCGGATCGACCTGGCCCAGTACCGGGAAATGGAGGTATTTACCCAGTTTGATTCCGATCTGGATGAGAATACAAGGGCACAGCTGGCCTACGGCAGCACCCTGATGGAGCTGTTAAAACAGCCCAGGAACCATCCGCTGTCCATGCCGGAACAGGTGGTTTCCCTGACAGCGGCGGTGGAAAGAGTGCTGGTGGACGTGCCGGTGAAGGATGTGAAACGGTTCCAGACAGAGCTGCTGGACTGGATGCGGCGCTGTCATGGGGAGCTTCTTCATACCATCCAAGAGACAGGACGGCTGGAGGAAGAGACGAAGACGGCCCTGCTGGAAGCCATCCGGGAATTCAAAGGCGGGTGGTCCTGATGGCAAACGAGACAGAACTGAAGGCCAGAATGGAGAGCATTGAAGAAACCCGAAAAATCACCAATGCCATGTACCTGATCTCTTCTTCCAAAATGAAACGGGCGAAGCAGCGGCTGGCAGATACGGAACCGTATTTTTTTACGCTGCAGAATGCGGTGGCCCGGTTGCTGCGGCATGTGCCGGACATCGAAAATCAGTATCTGGAAAAGGAGGATCCGTCCCGGAACAGTGAAAAAACAGGCATTCTGGTGATCACGGCAGACAAAGGGATGGCAGGTGCCTATAACCAGAACGTGTTAAAGGTTGCACAGGAGACGATCCGGCAGCGGGAAGAAGCGGGAGCAGAAAAACCTGCCCTGTATGTGGTGGGAGAGATCGGCCGGGCCTATTTTGAGCAGCGCAGAATCCCTTTCGACAGCCAGTTCCACTATACGATCCAGAAACCGACCATGCACCGGGCAAGGGTCATTGCACAGACCCTGCTTTCCCAGTACCGTGCCGGTGCGCTGACGGAGGTTCTGATCATTTATACCCAGATGAAAAATGCAATGGAAAGCGAGGCAAAGCTCCAGCAGCTGCTGCCGCTGCACCGGGCACATTTTGATCAGCCCGGCCTTTCTTCCTACGGGGAGGAGATGACTTATCTGCCATCCCCGGAGGCGGCGTTGGAAAGTATCGTGCCGAATTACGTGGCCGGTTATATATACAGTGCGCTGGTAGAGGCTTATTCCAGCGAACAGAATGCCCGGATGAATGCCATGCGCTCTGCAACAGAAAGTGCGGATGACATGATCCGTTCCCTGCGGATCAGCTGCAACCGCATCCGGCAGTCTTCCATCACCCAGGAGATCACGGAGGTGGCAGGAGGCGCCCGGGCGTTAAAGGAGGAAAACAGATGATGAACGGAAAAATTGTACAGGTCATGGGGCCGGTGGTGGACGTGGAATTTCCGGCGGAGCCGCTGCCTGCCATCCGGGATGCCCTGTATGTGAATAACGAGGGAAAACGATGTGTGATGGAGGTGGCACAGCATGTCGGGGGAGCGGACGGTGCGCTGTATCCTTCTGTCCCCCGGGGAAGGGCTGTGCAGGGATATGGAAGTGGAAGCCACCGGAACCGGCATCTGTGTGCCGGTGGGAGAACAGACGCTGGGGCGTCTGTTTGGTGTTACCGGGCAGACACTGGACGGCGGAGAAGATCTTTCCGATGTGCCGCACTGGTGCATTCACCGGGAACCGCCGGCTTTTGAGGACCAGAACCCGGCAACGGAAATCCTGGAGACCGGGATTAAAGTCATTGACCTTCTGGCCCCCTATGCCAAGGGTGGTAAGATCGGCCTGTTCGGCGGCGCCGGTGTGGGCAAAACCGTGCTGATCCAGGAGCTGATCCGCAACATTGCCACGGAGCAGGGCGGCTATTCTATTTTTACCGGCGTGGGAGAGCGCTCCCGGGAGGGCAATGATCTGTGGACAGAGATGAAAGCCTCCGGCGTCCTGAAAAAGACGGCGCTGGTGTTCGGTCAGATGAACGAATCCCCGGGTGCCCGGATGCGTGCCGCCCAGACCGGCCTTACCATGGCGGAATATTTCCGGGATGTGAAGCATCAGAATGTGCTGCTGTTCATCGATAACATTTTCCGGTTTGTGCAGGCCGGTTCCGAGGTCAGCGCCCTGCTGGGAAGAATGCCCTCTGCGGTTGGGTACCAGCCCACACTGGCCCAGGAGATGGGAGAGCTGCAGGAGCGGATCGCTTCCACAAAAAACGGTTCCGTCACCAGCGTGCAGGCCGTCTACGTGCCGGCGGATGACCTGACGGATCCGGCCCCGGCCACCACCTTTACCCATCTGGATGCGACGACAGTATTGTCCAGAAAAATCGTGGAACAGGGCATTTATCCGGCCATTGATCCGCTGGGCTCCACCTCCCGGATCTTAAGCGAGGACATCGTCGGCAGGGAGCATTACGAGACTGCCCGGGCGGTACAGCAGATCCTGCAGAAATACCGGGAGCTGCAGGATATCATTGCCATTCTTGGCATGGAGGAGCTGTCGGATGCGGATAAGCAGACTGTAATGCGGGCCAGAAAGATCCAGAAGTTTCTGTCCCAGCCGTTCTTCGTGGCGGAGAATTTCACCGGCATACCCGGAAAATACGTGCCGTTGTCTGATACGATCCGCGGCTTTGCCGCCATCGTAAACGGAGAGATGGACGAATACCCGGAGGCTGCTTTCTTCAATGTGGGCACCATCGAGGATGTGAAGGAAAAAGCGGCTGCCCTGCAGGGACAGTCCCGGTCGGAAAAGGAGTGACGGCTTCATGGAAACCTTTTATCTGAATGTAACGGAGATGGACCGGATCTTTTTTCAGGGCAGATGCCGGCAGATCCAGTTCACCGCCTCTGACGGCATGTACGGCGTGATGCCGCATCACGAAAATATGGTCATTGCCGTATATGCCGGGACACTGCGTATCCAGAAAGAGGATGGCCAATGGCTGGAGGGCGTCACGGGCGCCGGTTTTCTGCAGATCATCCATAACCGCGCCCTGATGATCGTGGATACCGTGGAACGGCCCGAGGATATCGACCGGCAGCGGGCGCAGGATGCCTATGACCGGGCCCGGGAACAGCTCCGGCAGAAAAACAGCATGATTGAATATGAACTGAACAAAGCAAATCTTGCCCGGGCCATGGCGCGGCTGAAAATGACCAGCCGGTATGGCGACAGAAAATAGGGCAGCAAAAAAGATGGAGAAGAGAGTTCCCCATCTTTTTTGTGTCTGTGGCCTGGTTATTTGCCGGCCATCTGGCGTTCCTGGGCCTCGATCATCTTCTTGACCATATAGCCGCCGACAGAACCGTTTTCCTTGGATGTCAGGTTTCCGTTGTATCCGTCGGATAACGGCACACCCAGCTCGCTGGCTACCTCGAATTTAAACTTGTCCATGGCGCTCTTGGCCTCCGGGACATTCATCTTATTAGAAGAACTGTTTGTCATGATTGTTTCCTCCTTTTGTGTTTTTTGCAATCATTTGTTTTGATTACGCTGTTAGTATGTGAAAAAGCCGCGTTCTTAAACTAGCAGTTCCTGCAAAAAATAACATATTTTGATAACGAAATTTATTGACATCGAATGGGCAAAAATTTATAATTAATTATTAACAGTGCACATATACTGTATGTGCAGTGAGGAGTTAAGAACATGAGAGTGATTGCGGGAACTGCGGGAAGTCTTCCGCTGAAGACGATAGAAGGACTGGACACCCGGCCGACGACGGATCGGATCAAGGAAACACTTTTTAATATGTTACAGACGGGCATCTGCGATTGCCGGTTTCTGGATCTTTTTGCCGGGAGCGGGGCTATCGGCATTGAGGCGCTGAGCCGCGGCGCGAAGGAGGCGGTGTTCGTGGAGAAGGCACCGGCAGCGGTGTCCTGTATCCGTGCCAATCTTGCTTTTACGAAGCTTGCCGACCGGGCGCGGGTGATGGATGCGGATGTGTTCGGCGCCCTTGCAAGACTGGATGGAACCGCACCCTTTGATTATATTTTTATGGATCCGCCCTATGATCATGAGCTGGAGAAGCAGGTGCTTCTGGCGCTGCAGGGCAGGTCTTTTGTGGATGAGGATACGGTGATCATCGTGGAAGCATCGAAGCATACGGACTTTTCCTATGTGGAGGAGTATGGCTACCGGATTGCGCGGAGGAAGGAATACAAGACGAATCTGCATTTGTTTTTGCAGAAGCAGTAGACCAGAATCGTTCTGGGGATAAAAAGGGAGCCCGTGGAACTGCCCGGCAGGATCGCGGGAAGGAGAAGGAGAACGTAAGGACATGAAAAAGGGGATTTATGCAGGCAGCTTTGACCCCGTGACCTACGGTCACATCGATGTGATAGAGAGAGCTGCCCGGCTGGTGGACGAGTTGATCGTGGCTGTCCTCGGCAACAGCGGAAAGACACCGCTGTTTACAGTGGAAGAGCGGGAGGATATGCTCCGGGAAGTGACGAAGCACATTCCGAACGTGACCGTGCAGTCTTTTGGCGGACTGACGGTGGATTTTGCAAGACAGCAGCATGCGCAGGTGCTCATTCGCGGCCTGCGGGCGATTCCGGATTTTGAATATGAACTGAATATGGCGCAGACGAATCACATCATCGCCCCGGAGATCGAGACGGTGTTTCTCATGACGAGTCTGAAATACTCTTACCTCAGTTCCACCACGGTGAAAGAGGTGGCCTGGTATGACGCAGATATCAAAACCTTTGTTCCGCCCTACGTGGAGGACAAGATCAGAAATAAATTTAAGAATCATCAGAAATCATCAGAGGAGGATTAAATTATGAGCAGCAGAATTGAACAGATTATTGATGAGATCGAGGATTATATAGACAGTTGTAAGTTTCAGGGATTTTCCAACACGAAGATCATCGTGAACAAGGATGAGATCGAGGAGCTTTTAAGAGAGCTCCGCCTGAAGACACCGGATGAGATCAAGCGGTATCAGAAGATCATCAGTAACAAGAATGCCATCATGGCCGATGCACAGGCCAAGGCTGACGCCCTGATCCAGCAGGCAACGGCCCAGACGACAGAGCTGGTCAGCGAGCATGAGATTATGCAGCAGGCTTATTCTCAGGCCAATGCCTATATCGAGGAAGCGACCCGCCAGGCCCAGGAGATCCTGGACAAGGCAACGGTGGATGCCAACAATTACCGCCTGGCAGCCATCCAGTATACAGATGAGATGCTGGGCAATCTGTCCAAGATCATCCAGCACACCTCCGAGACGGCAGCTGCCAAGTACGAGAATTTTGTCACATCTCTGAACAACTGCCTGGAAGTGGTGGAAATGAACCGCAGAGAACTGGCACCCCAGCATAAGGAGGCCCAGGAGGCACTGGCTTCCGTAGGCGCAGCCGTTCCGGAAGAGAGCGAAGAGCCTCAGGAGTAGAGGGAAGCGCATCCCCAGGCGAGCACTGCCAGGAAGAGCTTCCAGCACACATAGCTGCGGATGGAAAGATCTGTCTGTGACAGAACGGATCTGGTCTGGGCCAGGCCGGAGAGACCGCCGAAGGCCAGAACTGCCATTACCGCAGGAAATGCATATGTGAAAGACACAGCGTTGGCAACGATCATGGGAATCCCGGAAGTGATTTCCAGTATCCCGGCCAGCGCTGTTTTTGTATGTACGGATAGCGGCGCCGCAAACAGAAACTGCATGAGGATGCGAAACAGGATCACATAACCGCCCAGCATGGCCATGGATGCGAGGCTGCTGCGGATCGTCTCATCGATGACGGCGAAGGAGAGGTTGGGGGCCTGGATTGCATGACCGGTGTGGGAAATGCTTTGTGTGGAAAGCTGCCGGGTCTGTTCTTCTGCGTTCCTATGGTTGCTGCGATACCGGTCAATAGACAGTCCCCGTCTGAGAATTCCGCTGCAGACAACAGGCAGTCCGTAGACGCACAGCAGTGCCGGAAGCAGCAGTTCCCGCCGCCGAAAACAGCTGCTGATGACAAAACCGGACAGAAACCCGGGGCTGACGTTGTTGGTGAGGCACAGAAGATAGGTGGCTTCCGGTCTGGACAGCTGCTTTCGTTCATACAGATCCGCCACCGTCCGGGCCCCCAGCGGATAGCCGCACAGGAAGCCGATGAGAATGCAGGTGGCCCCCTCCGGTGTGGTGTGGAAGAACCGCCCCAGCAGAGGATAAGTCACGGTGCTGACGGAGGAGATGAGGCCGCTGCGGATCAGGAAACCGGACAGCAGGAAAAATGGCAGCAAGGACGGGATCAGCACCTGGAACCAGAGCAGAAGGCCCTGAGAGGCGCCCGCGGAAGCCACAGACGGAAAACAGACCAGCAGTGCAAACACGGAGAGAAGCCCCACCGCCGCCAGCGTATTTTTCCATGCGTTGTTCAAAAAAATGTGCTTCACAGGCATTTCTTTCCACTCCCGGGACAATACTGATCAATATAGTCTATGCGAGGAACACGGATATATAGTATAATATAAAAAGCGCAAAAGAAAAAGGAAGCGACGTCGAAGACGGCATTTACTTTTCTTGCGCCTTTATCGAACGAACCGCCTGCGACAGCAGGCATAGGTTATGTTATATGAAGGAGGATGATTATGAGCAAAAAGAAAAAGTACGGGATCGGGGCGCTGATCCTCGTGCTGGTATTGGGGATTTATTATTACGTCACGTTACCCGCCATCAACATTCACGCCGGCGGTTTCTGGTCGGCGCTGATCTTTATTCTGGTGGTCGTGCTGCTGATGAAGGCTTTTCCGCATCTGTCACACCCGGAGGAGTTAAAAACCAGCAAGCCGGTAAAAACCGTGATCCTGCTGATCGCGGCGGTGGCAGCCGTGTACATGGTGGGAAGCTTGCTGTCTTCGCCCATCATCAATGCGAAGAAATATCAGCAGCTCATGCAGGTGGACGACCGGGAATTCACGGAGGATATCAAGCAGGTGTCCTACGACAAGATCCCGCTGCTGGACCGCTCCACGGCCATGCTGCTGGGCAATCGGAAAATGGGCAGCATGGTGGACATGGTGTCCCAGTTTGAGGTGAGTGACCTTTATTCCCAGATCAACTATCAGGACAAGCCGGTGCGGGTATCACCTCTGGTGTACGCCAGCCCCATCAAATGGCTCACCAACCAGGCAGATGGCATTCCGGCCTATATTTTGATTGATATGACGACCCAGAACACGGAGCTGGTGAAGCTTTCGGATGCCATCCGCTATTCCGAGTCCGAATATTTCAACCGTAACATTTACCGGCACCTGCGTTTCCGGTATCCCACGTACATTTTTGACGACATCAATTTTGAGATCGACGATAACGGCACGCCTTACTGGATCGCACCGGTGAAAAAATTCAACATCGGCCTGTTCGGCGGCCAGACGGTGGGAAAAGTGGTGCTGTGCAACGCCCAGACCGGCGAGACCACCCTGTACGACGTGGAAAATGTACCTACCTGGGTAGACCGGGTCTATTCCGCGGATCTGCTGGTGAATCTGTACGATTATCACGGCACATTGAAGCACGGCTTCCTGAACAGCGTGCTGGGACAGAAGGACTGCCTGCAGACGACCAACGGCTATAACTATATTGCCCTGGATGACGACGTGTGGGTGTACACGGGTATTACGTCGGTCAACACCGACCAGTCCAACGTGGGCTTCGTTCTCATGAACCAGCGTACCATGGAGACAAGATTTTATGCCATTGAGGGCGCCATCGAGGATTCCGCCATGTCCTCCGCAGAGGGACAGGTACAGAACTTAGGCTACCGGGCCAGCTTTCCGCTGCTCATGAACATTGCCAATGAGCCCACCTATTTTATCGCCCTGAAGGACGACGCCGGTCTGGTGAAAAAATATGCCATGGTCAACATTCAGAAATACCAGTGGGTTGCCATCGGCGATACGGTGAAAGACTGTGAGAAATCTTACCGGGCACTGCTGGCCACCAACGGCATCACCTCCCAGGGAACGACGGACGCCCTGGAAAAATCCGGCACCATCGAGCATCTGGCGCCTGTGACGCTGGAGGGCAACACCTATTATTACCTCATGCTTGCAGGGGATGAGACCATCTATGATTTCCCTGTGGCAGAATTCCCGCAGATCATCCGGTTCCGGGAGGGGGATTTTATTTCCTTCACCTACAGCCCCGGCAGCGATGTGAGTCCGGCGGATACATTAAAATAACAGAAGAGCTGACCGTTCACCCGCGCCATTCGAAAGGTTGCATTTTTCAGTTCACCCGCGCCATTCGCAAAATCGCATCTTCGATGCTTCCCGCTGCTTTGCAGCTCATTTTTGCTCATGAACAGGCGCTCCCTTTGTATATCATTGCAGCCAGCTTTACATGCAAGCATGCAATCTGGCCACACTGATATACAAGTGAACTGAAATAAGCATAATGACGAAAAAAATAGATTTTCCCGTTGACTTTTTCGCGTTAAAGCGCTATGATGTTAATGCTATATATATTTATAGCGTAAAACATTGCTGAAAAATGGAGGAGAAGTCATGAAAAAGTTAGCAGCGCTGCTTCTGGCAGCAACGATGTGCGTCAGCGTCACTGCATGTGGCAGCAGCACAAAGGGAAGACACTTCTGCAGCTGATAATACAACCGCAGAGGACACAGCAGAAGAGGAGAGCGCATCTGATAGCGCCGCTTCTGACAAAGTATTCAATATCGGTATCTGCCAGCTGGTACAGCACGAGGCACTGGATGCCGCAACCAAAGGTTTTGAGGATGCCCTTGTAGAGGAGTTCGGTGAGGACGGCGTGAAGTTCGACGAGCAGAACGCACAGGGTGATTCCAACACCTGTTCCACGATTATCAACGGATTTGTATCCAACAATGTAGACCTGATCCTGGCAAACGCAACTGCATCCCTGCAGGCAGCAGCAGCAGGCACCAACGAGATCCCGATCCTGGGAACCGCTGTTACCGAGTACGGCGTTGCCCTGGAGCTGTCTGATTTCGACGGCACCGTAGGCGGCAACATTTCCGGAACCTCCGACCTGGCTCCGCTGGACGGACAGGCTGATATGCTCCATGAGCTGTTCCCGGATGCCAAGAACATCGGCCTTCTGTACTGCTCCGCAGAGCCCAACTCTCTGTATCAGGTAGAGACCATCCAGGGTTATCTGAAAGAGCTGGGATACACCTGCAAGATGTACTCCTTCTCTGATTCCAACGATCTGTCTTCCGTAGCAACCACCGCTGCTTCCGAGAGCGATGTGATCTACGTTCCGACAGACAATACCGTAGCTTCCAATACTGCCATCCTTGACAACATCTGCCGTCCGGCAAAGGTTCCGGTAATCGCAGGCGAGGAAGGTATCTGTGCAGGCTGCGGCGTGGCAACCCTTTCCATCAGCTACTATGATCTGGGTACCGCTACCGGTAAGATGGCTGCAAAGATCTTAAACGGCGAGGATATTTCCACCATGCCCATCGAGTACGCTCCGCAGTTCACCAAGAAATACAATGCTGCGATCTGCGAGGATCTGGGCATCACCGTTCCGGACGACTATGTAGCAATCGAGCAGTAAGCGTTCGGCAATCACAAATACACACATAAGCAATGACTGGCAGCGGAACGGCACAATCTGTTTCGCTGCCGTTTGTGATACATGATTTTTCAGCAACGATAAGCAACTATAATAACTGAGGTGATCGTATTATGAACATTATGAATCTGATCAATGCGCTTCCCGGCGCAGCTGCCCAGGGCCTGATCTGGGGTATCATGGCCATCGGCGTATATATTACCTTCCGCGTGCTGGATATCGCGGATCTTACCGTAGACGGAAGCCTGTGTACCGGCGGTGCCGTCTGCATTATGATGATGCTCGGCGGACAGAACGTATGGGTTGCCCTGCTTTGTTCCCTGCTGGCAGGCATGGCGGCAGGTCTTGTCACCGGCCTGTTCCACACCTTCATGGGCATTCCGGCCATCCTGTCCGGTATTCTGACCCAGCTGGGGCTGTGGTCTGTGAATCTGAAAATCATGGGAAAAGCCAACCAGGCCATTAACGTGGATAAATACAAACTGCTGGTTTCCCTTCGTTTTGTCAAAGGCGTTGCCCTGACAAAAAATACCATCTTCGTGGTGGCAGTGGCCATCGTGATCCTCATTGCGATCCTGTACTGGTTCTTCGGTACCGAGCTGGGAAGTGCCATCCGTGCCACCGGCTGTAACGACCGCATGGCAAGAGCCCAGGGCATCAATACCGATTTTAACCGGGTGCTGGGCCTGATGATCTCCAACGGGCTGGTTGCCCTGTCCGGCGCCCTGCTTTCCCAGTATCAGGGATTTGCAGACATCAACATGGGCAGAGGCGCCATCGTCATCGGACTGGCAGCCGTCATCATCGGCGAGGCCATTTTTGGCCGGATCTTCCGCAACTTCGCCCTTCGCCTGCTGAGCCTGGTATTCGGTTCCATCATTTATTATCTGGTGGTGCAGGCTGTCATCTGGAGAGGCATTGACACAGATCTGCTGAAGCTGCTGACGGCCCTTGTGGTTGCTGTCTTCCTGGCAATTCCGACCTGGAAGAGCCGTTATTTTTCCGGCGGTAAAAGCGCTGCGAAAAAAGGAAAAGGAGGGGAAGCATAATGCTGGAAGTACGTGATATTTATAAAACCTTCAATCCGGGAACCATCAATGAAAAAAGAGCCTTAAAGGGTGTCAGCCTGACACTGGAGGAGGGCGATTTCGTTACCGTCATCGGCGGCAACGGCGCCGGAAAATCCACCCTTTTAAATGCCATCGCCGGGGTATGGCCCATTGATGCGGGACAGATCCTCATTGACGGGCAGGATGTGACAAAGCTGCCGGAGCATCGCCGGGCGGCTTTCCTGGGCCGGGTGTTCCAGGATCCCATGAATGGCACCGCAGCCACCCTTGGCATTGACGAGAATCTGGCGCTGGCCAGCCGCCGGGGCAAGATGCGTACGCTGAAAAAGGGCATCAAGGCGGCAGAGCGGGAAGAATATAAGGAGCTGTTAAAGCCGCTGGGCTTAGGGCTGGAAGACCGGATGACGGCCAAGGTGGGTCTGCTTTCCGGCGGACAGCGGCAGGCGCTTACCCTTCTGATGGCTACATTGAAGAAGCCGAAGCTTCTGCTTCTGGATGAGCACACTGCGGCGCTGGATCCCAAGACCGCAGCCAAGGTACTGGCCACCACGGATATGATCGTCAACCGGGATCACCTGACCACACTGATGATCACCCACAACATGAAGGATGCCATCATCCACGGCAACCGGCTGATCATGATGATGGACGGCAATATCATCCTGGATATCCGGGGCGAGGAGAAGAAGCGCCTGACGGTGGAGGATCTGCTGCACAAGTTCGAGGAGGTCAGCGGAGAGGAGTTCACCAACGACAAGGCGATCCTTGGTTGATCCGGCGATTTCCGCGACGTAACGCGTATTGACAAATATGCGGGATATGCTAAAATATAGAGTGGTTCAGAATTGGTAGAGGGTGCCGCTGATGAGCGGACACCCTCTTTCAGATAAAAGGAGGAATTCACCATGGCAATACCTTATAATCATAAGGCAACCGAACAGAAATGGCGTAAGATCTGGGAAGAACACCCGGTAAATGTCAATGACGGCAAGAAGCCGAAATACTACTGTCTGGATATGTTCCCGTATCCGTCCGGCAACGGACTGCATGTGGGACACTGGAGAGGCTATGTAATCTCTGATGTGTGGAGCCGTTACAAGATGCTCCAGGGATATTATCTGATCCATCCCATGGGATGGGATGCGTTCGGCCTTCCGGCAGAGAACTATGCGATCAAGACCGGCAGCCATCCGGCAGTTTCCACCGCTGCCAACATCAAGAATATCAAGCGGCAGATCAACGAGATCGCTTCTATTTATGACTGGGATATGGAAGTCAACACCACAGACCCCAAGTTTTATAAATGGACCCAGTGGATCTTCGTACAGATGTTCAAGAAGGGACTTGCCTACGAGAAGGAGTTCCCCATCAACTGGTGCCCGTCCTGTAAGACCGGCCTTGCCAACGAGGAAGTTGTCAATGGCTGCTGCGAGCGCTGCGGCACACCGGTAACGAAGAAGAATTTAAGACAGTGGATGCTGAAGATCACGGCATACGCTGACCGTCTGCTGGCTGATCTGGACAAGCTGGACTGGCCGGAGAAGGTAAAGAAGATGCAGACTGACTGGATCGGCAAGAGCCACGGCGCAGAGGTAGACTTTACCGTGGACGGCACCGACAAGTCCATCACCGTATATACCACCCGTCCGGATACGCTCCACGGCGCTACCTTCATGGTACTGGCACCGGAGCACGCGCTGGCAAAAGATCTGGCAACCGACGAGACAAGAGCCGCCGTTGAGGATTACATTTTCAAATCCTCCATGCGTTCCTCTGTTGACCGCCTTCAGGATAAGGAGAAGACCGGCGTATTCACCGGCAGCTATGCGGTAAACCCGCTGAACGGCAAGAAGATCCCGATCTGGCTGTCCGACTACGTGCTGTCCGACTACGGTACCGGCGCCATCATGTGCGTACCTGCCCATGACGACCGTGACTTTGAGTTTGCGAAGAAATTTGACCTGCCGATCATCCCTGTTATTTCCCCCGACGGCAACCCGGTGGAGAACATGACAGAGGCATATACCGGCGCAGGCATCATGATCAATTCTGGTGACTGGAACGGCATGAAGTCCTCCGAGTTGAAGGAGAAAGCGCCGTTCATCATGGAAGAGAAGGGCCTGGGCCGCAAGACCACCAACTACAAGCTGCGTGACTGGGTATTCTCCAGACAGCGTTACTGGGGCGAGCCGATCCCCATCGTACACTGCCCGAAATGCGGCAACGTACCGGTACCGGAAGATCAGCTGCCGCTGACCCTGCCTGACGTGGAGAGCTATCAGCCTACAGGCACCGGCGAATCCCCGCTGGCTGCCATCGATGAGTGGGTGAATACCACCTGCCCGTGCTGTGGCGCTCCGGCCAAGAGAGAAACCAACACCATGCCTCAGTGGGCCGGTTCTTCCTGGTACTTCCTGCGTTACGTGGACAGCCACAATGACAACGAACTGGTTTCCAGAGAGAAAGCAGACAAATATCTGCCTGTCGATATGTATATCGGTGGCGTGGAGCATGCCGTGCTGCATCTTCTGTATTCCAGATTTTATACCAAGTTCCTGTGTGACATCGGTGTCATCGACTTTGATGAGCCCTTCACCAAACTGTTCAACCAGGGTATGATCACCGGCAAAAACGGCATCAAGATGAGTAAATCCAAGGGCAACGTTATTTCCCCGGATGATCTGGTGCGCGATTACGGCTGCGATTCCCTGCGGATGTACGAGCTGTTCGTGGGCCCGCCGGAACTGGATGCCGAGTGGGATGACAGAGGCATCGACGGCGTCAACCGTTACCTGAACCGTGTATGGACACTGGTCATGGACAACAAGGATAAGAACATCCCGGCCTCCAAGAACATGCTCAAGACGAGACATAAGATGATGTACGACATCACCAACCGTCTGGAAAGCTTCAGCCTGAACACCGTTGTATCCGGCTTCATGGAGTACAACAACAAGTTCATCGACATCGCCAAGAAAGAGGGCGGCGTGGACAAAGAGAGCCTGGAGACCATGGTCATCATGCTGGCGCCCTTTGCACCGCATATCGCAGAGGAGCTGTGGCAGCAGATGGGCCATACCGAGAGCGTCTTCAAGAACACCTGGCCGAAATATGTGGAAGCACACATGGCAGACGACGAGAAGGAGATCGCCGTACAGATCAACGGCAAGACCAAATGTGTCATCAACGTGCCTGCAGATATTTCCAAGGACGATGTGCTGGCCATTGCCAAGGAGACACTGGGCGGCCGTCTCACCGGCAATATCATCAAGGAGATCTACGTACCGGGACGTATCGTCAATATCGTTGCAAAATAAATGGAATTGTAAAATTTCATATCCTCAATAAATATGCAAGGGGCAGTCTGCGGACTGCCTCTTTTTCATGTACTGAAAATCATATGAGCTGCATATAATCACAAAAGAGCCTTAAAAAAAATAGAAGAATGAGATGAGACAGATCAGACAGCATTATCAAAATGCACTGGAACAGCTCACATGCAGCTTCTTTACCTGGGTGCCTGTTGCTGTGCTCCTGGCAATCGCGGTTGTGCACATACAAAAGGATCTAAAACAACGGGCTTCCTACTGGCGGGCAGCAACGTTTACGGAGACGGCTGCAAGGGTGCGAAGACTGGATGTTTCTCCGGATGGGCTGCTGTCATTACAGCAGCTGTGCGGACAGCAGGAACCGGACTGGCTGTCGGTGCTGACAGCAGCAATGCTGGATCAGGGCTTTCTGCAGGAGGAATACACAGCAGATGCTTTTGCAAAGGATGCCCTGCGGGCAGAGGGATATCGGCAGCTGCAGCCGGAAGCCTTTTCCCGGGCGAAAGCTTTTTATAACCAGATTTTTTCCGATGTGGTCTGTTTCCCGGTGGGACAGCCGCGTATGGATTCCGGGCAGGGATCCGGGATATCAATGGGATCTGTGGCACCGGTATTTTCTGCGGCAAACGTTTCCTATGAAGATTCCTGGATGTTTGAGCGAAATTTCGGCGGCAAACGGGGACATGAGGGGACGGATCTCTTTCCTGTGTCTGCAAGGCGGGATTATTATCCGGTGGTCAGCATGACGGACGGCGTGGTGGAGGCCATCGGCTGGCTGACCAAGGGCGGCTACCGCATCGGTGTCCGTGCGCCCGGCGGCGGGTATTTTTATTATGCCCATTTATCCTCCTATGCGAAGGACTTTCAGCCGGGAGACGCTGTGGCAGCAGGAGACATCCTGGGGTATATGGGCGATACCGGCTACGGGGAGGAAGGCACCACCGGCAAATTCCCGGTACATTTACATGTGGGCATCTATGTGCGGACAGACGCGGTGGCAGAACTGGCCGTCAATCCGTATCCTGTGCTCAAATATGTGGAATATATGGAGCCATAAATAATTTCTGAGACAAAACAGAGAAAAGATATGCTATAATGTAATGAGCGCAAAAGAAAAGGGAGCGACGCTGCAAGCGGCATTTCCTTTTCTTGCGCCATTAACGCACGAACCGCCTGCGTCAGCAGGCAAGTGAGCACGTCAGTGCGGGTTCATGAGTCTGTATTGAAACAATTATAAAGGGGTAGTTTTATGGAGATACAACTGTGGAGAGAAATTCTGGAGCCGTATGAGCTGGCTGTCAGAGAACTTTCACTGAAATTTGACCATCTGATGACGGAATACCGGGAGCACGGGCGCTATTGTCCGTTCCTGCGGGTGGATGGGCGGGTAAAATCCGTATCCAGTATTCTGGAAAAAGCACAGAAGAAAAAGATTCCCTTCGAGATGATCGAGGAGGAGATGGAGGATATCGCAGGCATCCGTATCATCTGTCAGTTTGTGGAGGATATCGACAAGGTGGCGCAGATCATTGAAAAACGCGGGGATATGCAGATCAAATGCGTCAAGGATTACCTGACCAACGCCAAGCCCAGCGGATATCGCAGCTATCACCTGATCATTTACTATACGGTGGAGACCATCGACGGTCCCAGAAAGCTCCAGGCGGAGATCCAGATCCGCACCATGGCCATGAACTTCTGGGCCACCATCGAGCATTCCTTACAGTATAAGTACCGGGGCAACATTCCCCAGTATGTGCGCACCCGTCTGAGCAGCGCCGCGGACGCCGTGCAGATGATGGACAAGGAGATGTCTTCGGTGCGCAGTGAGATCATTGACGCACAGAATTCCTCCCGGCTGCAGGCCAACATTGTCACGGAGATCCTGAACAATATTCAGAATCTGTATAAGGTGGCCAACAAGCGGGAGATCATCAAAATACAGGACGAGTTTTACCGGATCTATTCTCTGAAGGATGTGAGCCAGCTGGAGCGGTTCAGCAAGGAGCTGGACATCATCGCCGAGGGCTACCGGGCACAGGACGTGCCTGCGGCCCCGTAGGAGCCCAAGATTCTACATAACGACAGAAACGGAAGAAAAAGGAGAAGAAGCACATTGAGCAGTCTGCCGAACGATTTTACCGAAGAAATGAAACGCCTGCTGGGCGAGGAATATGAAGCATTTCTGGCTTCCTACCGGGAGACACCCCGGGCGGGCCTGCGGCTGAATACCCGAAGAGAGACGGCAGAGGATTTCCCGGAGAAGCTGCCTTTTTCCCTGTCCCGGGTACCCTGGATCTCCAACGGGTACTATTACGGGGAAGGGGACAGTCCGGCCAAGCATCCCTACTATTATGCGGGGCTTTACTATCTGCAGGAGCCCAGTGCCATGACGCCTGCCAGCCTCCTTCCGGTGGAACCGGGGGACCGGGTGCTGGATCTGTGTGCGGCGCCCGGCGGCAAAGCCACGGAGCTTGGAGCAAAATTACAGGGACAGGGCTGCCTCTTTGCCAACGATATCAGTAATTCCCGGGCGAAAGCGCTGCTGAAAAATCTGGAGCTGTTCGGCATCGGCAACTGCATGGTGACCAGCGAGACACCGGAACGGCTGGCAGAGGTGTACCCCGGCTATTTTGACAAGATCCTCATTGATGCCCCCTGTTCCGGGGAGGGGATGTTCCGCAAAGACCCCGGTATGGTGAAAAGCTATGCAGAAAAGGGGCCGTCTTACTACGCTGACTTGCAGAGAACCATTCTGACCCAGGTGGTGAAAATGCTGCGGCCCGGCGGGATGCTGCTGTATTCCACCTGTACGTTTTCGCCGCTGGAGAATGAAGCATCTATCCAGTTCCTGCTGGATCTGGATCCCACGCTGCGTGTCGTTCCCGTTGCTTCCTATGAGGGATTCGCTCCCGGGCGGCCGGACTGGATCGAGAGCGGAGATCCTTCTCTGGCTGGCTGTGTGCGCATCTGGCCCCACCGAATGGAAGGGGAAGGGCATTTTGCTGCATTATTGCAAAAAGAGGACAGTATGATGACAATGTCCTGTCGGATGGAAGAAGCAAATTGTGCAGGGAAAGAATTACCTTTTGTTGGCGGTAGATGCAAAGGCGGTAATAAGAAACAGGCATCCTCCGGCAAAGGGGGCAGAGAGAAGCGGGGGAACTCTCCCTCAGGAGGCGGCGGATTTTCTGTCTGCCATCGGCCATCCGCTGGCAGAAAACCTTGCCGAGGGTACGGTGATGGTAAAAGAGAACCGCGTGTATGTGCTCCCGGCGGGCATCCAGGCAGCGCCCGGCATTCGCTATCTGCGTACCGGACTGTATCTGGGCGATATCGGAAAGAAGGGGCAGTTTGAGCCCTCCCAAGCGCTGGCTATGACCTTGTCTGCGGCCATCTGCCCCTGCAGCATTGATTTGCCCGTTTCGGATGACCGGGTGATCCGTTATCTGAAAGGGGAGACGCTGGACGTGGACGATCTGGTTACCCCGAAGGCTAAGGGCTGGCAGCTGGTGTGTGTGGACGGCTTTGCCCTGGGCTGGGGAAAGCTCTCCGGCGGCACATTAAAGAACAAATACTGTACAGGCTGGAGATGGATGTAATGCGGCTGGATAAATTTCTGGCGGATGCCGGTCTTGGCACCCGCTCACAGGTAAAAACGATCATTCGAAAAGGAACGATTACCGTCAACGGCGTTCCGGCGAAAAAACCGGAGCAGAGCGTGAATCCGGAGACAGATCAGATCTGTGACGGTTCCCGGGAACTGACTGCCGTGAAGACGGTTTACTATATGTTAAATAAGCCCGCCGGGTACGTGAGCAGCACCGAGGAACACGACGGGCCGTCAGTGCTGTCCCTGTTGAAGGACGAAGCGGGACAGTCGGTGCCCGGCAAAGGGCTTTTTCCGGCCGGACGGCTGGACAAGGACACCGAAGGGTTGCTTCTCATCACCAACGACGGCGCGCTGGCCCATGACCTGCTTTCGCCAAGAAAACATGTGGAAAAAGACGTATTTTGCCAGGGTGAAAGGCCCCATGACAGAGGCAGTGGCAGAAGCCTTTGACCGCGGTCTGGATATCGGGGAGAAACGGCCAACGCTGCCAGCAAAGCTTATCATTGTAGAGAGTGGGGCGGAAGTCTCTCAGGTGACCGTCACTATTCGGGAAGGAAAATTTCACCAGATCAAACGGATGTTTGAAAAAGTGGGCAGTGAGGTACTTTATCTGAAACGGATTTCTTTTGGAAGCCTGACGCTGGACGAGACGCTGGCGCCCGGGACATTCCGGCCCCTCACAGAAGAGGAGATCCGACAATTACAGGCAGGAGATCAAACAGCATGAACAAAGACTTTTTGCCGATGACACGGGAAGAACTGTCGGCACGCGGCTGTGAACAGCCGGATTTTGTATATATCAGCGGAGACGCCTATGTGGATCATCCCTCCTTCGGCCCGGCGCTTTTGTGCCGCCTGCTGGAGGCCAGGGGCTACACGGTGGGGCTGATCTGCCAGCCGGACTGGAAGAACCCGGAGAGCATTCAGACCTTTGGGGAACCGCGCCTGGGATTCCTCATCAGCAGCGGCAATATGGATTCCATGGTCAATCACTATACGGTGGCAGGAAAACGCCGGAGCACGGATGCCTATACGCCGGGCGGCAAGATCGGCAAACGGCCGGATCATGCAGTCATTGTGTACAGCAATCTGGTGCGCCGGGTATATCGCCATGCGGCCATTATCATCGGCGGCATCGAGGCTTCCCTTCGCCGGATGGGCCATTATGACTACTGGGCCAATCAGGTGAAGCGATCCATTTTGCTGGATTCCGGTGCCGACCTTATTTCCTACGGCATGGGAGAGCACTCCCTGCTGGAGATCGCGGAAGGGCTGGCGGCAGGCATTTCTGTGTCAGATCTGACCTACATCCGTGGCACGGTGTTCAAAACAAGAGACCGGAGCCTGCTGGATCCGGATGGCATCGAGCTGCCCCCGTTTGAAGAGATCAAGGCGGACAAGAAAACTTATGCCCGCAGTTTTTATATCCAGTACTGCAACACAGACCCTTATGCCGGCTATCAGCTGGTGGAATGCTACGACGGCGCCACCTGCGTGGTGCAGAATCCGGCGGCACTTCCCCTGACCGAGGAGGAAATGGACGAGCTGTACCGGCTGCCTTATACGAGACGGTGGCACCCTTCCTATGATAAGGATGGCGGCATTCCGGCTTATTCCGAGGTGAAGTTTTCCCTGGTCAGCAGCCGGGGCTGCTTTGGCGGCTGTAATTTCTGCGCGCTCACCTTCCATCAGGGCCGGATTATCCAGGCCCGTAGCCAGGAATCCCTAGTGGAAGAGGCCACGAATTTTACAAAAGAACCGGATTTCAAGGGCTATATTCATGATGTGGGCGGCCCCACGGCGGATTTCCGTCATCCGTCCTGCGCAAAACAGGCGGAACACGGCGTGTGTCCCAACCGGCAGTGCTTGTTTCCCAAACCCTGTCCGAACCTGAATGCGGATCACACGGATTATATTCAGCTGCTGCAAAAGCTGCGGAATATTCCAAAGGTGAAGAAGGTGTTTATCCGCTCCGGCATCCGTTTTGATTACGTGCTGGCGGATCGGAAGACAGATTTTCTGGAAGAGCTGTGCAAATACCACGTCAGCGGGCAGTTAAAGGTGGCCCCGGAGCACGTCTCCGATCAGGTGCTTTCCTATATGGGCAAACCGGCCCATGAAGTGTTTATGAAATTTTCCCGGGAATATGCGAAGACCAATGAGCGGCTGGGGCTGAAACAGTACATGGTGCCCTACCTGATGTCCTCCCACCCAGGCTGTACGCTAAAGGATGCGGTACGTCTGGCGGAGTATCTGCGGGACATTCATTACATGCCCGAGCAGGTGCAGGATTTCTATCCCACCCCCGCCACCATTTCCACCTGTATGTATTATACCGGGCTGGATCCACGGACGATGGAACCTGTTTATGTCCCAAAGGATCCCCATGAGAAAGCCATGCAGCGGGCGCTCATGCAGTACCGGCGGCCCCAGAACCGGGCGCTGGTGGAGGAAGCGCTGCGAAAAGCCGGACGGACAGACCTGATCGGATTCGGGCCGGAGTGCCTGATCCGACCCGAACATGGGGCAGAGAAAAATGCAGGTCAGTCTTCGCAGAATCGTCCAAAATCAGGACGAAATACGCGTGAGCAGCAAATGCCGTCTGCAGCTGATCGAAAGTCCCGCACACAACAGCAGCAGACACGCAGCGCAGAGTCCCATAAGAAGAAAACGATCCGCAGCGTGCACGCAAAGAAGAAAAAATAGCCAGTGAGACAGGAGGCTTTTACGATGACGAAAAATATCGCGATTGTCACAGGTGCCTCTTCCGGGATGGGAAGAGAATTCGTGCTGCAGATCGCAGCAAAATATGGAAAATTAGATGAGATCTGGGCCATTGCCAGAAGAGAAGAGCTGCTCTGGCAGCTCCAGGGAGAGGCTGCCCTTCCCGTGCGGATCCTGACCATGGATCTGGCTCAGGAGGAGAGCATCAAGCGTCTCATGGCTCTTCTTGCCACAGAGAATCCCAGGATCCGGATTCTGGTCAACAGCGCAGGCTGCGGCCGCATCGGCAATTTTTTCGGCAGCTCCTACGAGGGTGTGCTCTCCATGATCAATGTGAACTGTAAGGCACTGACGGCAGTGACCTACGCCTGCCTGCCTTACATGCCCATGGGCAGTCGGATCCTTATGCTGGCTTCCTCTGCAGCTTTTGCGCCCCAGCCGGGATTCGCGGTGTATGCAGCCAGCAAGGCGTATGTGCTCAGCTTTTCCCGGGCACTTCGGGTGGAATGTCAGGAGCAGGGGCTCACGGTGACGGCGGTTTGTCCCGGGCCAGTGGATACGGAATTCTTTGACCATGCCGGGGACAATGCCAAGATGTCTGCTGTGAAGAAGCTGACCATGGCCAAACCGGTGCCGGTGGTGAAGCGGGCGCTGTTTGATGCTGCCAGAGGACACGAGCTTTCGGTATACGGCCTGCCCATGAAGGGCTCGCTGGTGGCCGCCAAACTCATTCCCCATCATCTGCTGGTACCGGCCATGAACAAAATTCTGAATCGCCGTTCCAGAGACAGCGAATGACCCCACGGAGGAAGGTATGCAGGAATTACACGTAGCTGCCCGGGATGCCGGACAGCGGTTTGATAAATTTCTCGCCCGCTACATGAGCGGGGCGCCCAAGAGCTTTTTCTACAAAATGCTCCGAAAGAAAAATATCGTGCTCAACGGCAAAAAAGCCGAGGGCAATGAAAAGCTGAAAGAGGGGGGATGTGATCCGCCTCTTCCTTTCCGATGAAACCATTGCCCAGTTTCGGACAGCCCCCCAGGCAGCCGCACCGGAACCGGTGCCCAAAGGGCTGGCTGCCGCCTTTGCCGCCTCCATCGTCTATGAGGACGCCCATCTGCTGGTGGTAAACAAACCGGCAGGGGTACTGTCCCAGAAGGCCAAACCCTCGGACAGCTCCCTGGTGGAGGCGCTGGTGGATTATCTTTACCGAAAAAAAGAGGTGACGCCGGAGAGCCTTGCCCTGTACCGGCCATCGGTGTGCAACCGGCTGGACCGCAACACCAGCGGCCTGGTGCTGGCGGGGAAAACGCTGCCGGCCCTGCAGGTATTGTCTGACGTGCTAAAGGATCGGTCTGTCCGCAAGGAATATCTTTGTATCGTAGCCGGGCAGCTGAAATCCCCCATGTCCCTGGACGGGTATCTCATCAAGGACGAGGCTGCCAATCAGGTGCGCATTCATCAGACGCCTGTGGAGGGCGGGGCCTACATCCGTACCGACTATACGCCGCTGGCAGCGACAGAGGATTTCACCCTGCTGCTGGTGCATCTGATCACCGGGCGCTCCCATCAGATCCGGGCCCATCTGGCCAGCATCGGCCATCCCATTGTGGGGGATAGCAAATACGGGAAGCCTTCGGTGAACCGGGAAATGCAGAAGCGGTTTGGCGTCCGCAGCCAGCTGCTGCATGCAGCCATTGTTACCTTTCCAAAGCTGGATGGAGAGTTTTCTTATCTGTCCGGGAAGGCGCTGACCGCGGAGCCGCCGCAGGATTTTATCCGGACGGCAGACGGTCTTTTTGCCTCAGGGATCTGTGAAAGTTTTCTAAAAGAGAAGGGGGGCCGCTGACATGGCTACGTGGAATTCCCGAGGCCTTCGCGGCTCCACCCTGGAGGAGCTGGTGAACCGCTCCAACGAGCGTTACCGGGAGCTGGGGCTGGCACTGATTCAGAAGATTCCCACCCCCATCACACCGATTAAAATGGACAAAGCCCATCACCAGATCACGCTGGCATACTTCGACCAGCGCAGTACCGTGGACTATATCGGCGCCGTGCAGGGCTTTCCGGTCTGCTTTGACGCCAAGGAATCCGTGGTGGAGACTTTTCCGCTGCATAACATCCATCCCCATCAGATGGAGTTTATGAAAGCTTTTGAGCAGCAGGGCGGCATCGCTTTTTTCTCATTTTCTATACGGCGAAAAATCTTTTCTATTATATGCCCTACGACCAGATGGCAGTTTTCTGGAAACGGGCGGAGGATGGCGGCCGCAAAAGCTTCCGCCTGGATGAACTGGATGAGACGTTCTTTTTCTCCCATCAGTCGGGGATCCTGGTGCCTTACCTGGATATGATCCAGAAAGATCTGGATCGGAGAGAGGAACAGGAGGATTGACAAATCAGAGGTTTTCTTTTATACTGTAGAAGATTTCTTTTGCTACCATGTTATCACTTTACCATAAGAAAGCGACAGGAGGAACCTATGAATCAGCGATTACTGCATACACCGGACGGTGTCAGGGACATTTACAGCCTGGAATGTGAAAAGAAAAATGTGTTGGAGCAGCGGCTCCATCAACGTCTGAAAACCTACGGCTATCATGATATCCAGACACCTTCTTTTGAATATTTTGACGTGTTCAGCCAGGAGGTGGGTACTATCCCGTCCCGAGAGCTGTTCAAATTCTTTGACCGGGAGGGCGACACGCTGGTGCTGCGCCCGGATTTTACTCCGTCCATCGCGCGTTCCGCCGCCAAGTATTATATGGATGAGACCCGGCCCATCCGCATGTGCTATATGGGCAACACCTTTGTGAACAATTCCAGCTATCAGGGCCGCTTAAAAGAGAGCACCCAGCTTGGCGCAGAACTGCTGGGAGATGCCAGTCCCGAGGCCGATGCGGAGATGATCGCCATGGTCATCGAGCTTCTGCTGGATGCGGGACTGAAGGAGTTCCAGGTGAGCATCGGGCAGATTGATTTCTTTAAGGGATTTCTGCTGGCCGCGGGGCTGGATGAAGAGCAGGAGTTTACCCTGCGGGAGCTCATTTCCAATAAAAATAATTTTGGCATTGAGGAGTTCCTGGACGATATCCGCATGCCCAAGACGTGCCGGGAGGCATTCATCCGCATGCCCCAGCTGTTCGGCAACGCGGAGGTGTTAAAGGAGGCCCGCCGTCTGGCGGACAATTCCCGTTCCATCGGTGCCATTGAGCGGCTGGAGGCGGTTTATCATGCATTGAAGCTGTATGACCTGACGGATTACATTTCCTTTGATCTGGGTCTGGTCAGCAAATATAAATATTACACCGGCGTGATTTTCCAGGCGTACACCTACGGCACTGGTGAGCCCATCGTCAAGGGCGGCCGCTACGACAACCTGCTGGCCCGGTTTGGCAAGGATTTTGCAGCCACCGGTTTTGCCGTTGTCATCGACCAGCTCATGAGCGCCCTGTCCCGGCAGAAGATCGCCATTCCGGTGGAAGCCGACGGCCGTCTGGTGCTCTATGATGCGTCCTCTCGGGATGCAGCCATCCATCTGGCCGTATCCATGCGAAAGGATGGCAGACCGGTGGAGCTGGTGCGCAAGACCGCCGGGGAGACTGCAGAGGATTACCGGGATTTCGCCGCAGAAAACGGCCACGGAAAAATTTATGACCTGACTGCAGAGGGGGTAAAGGAGGCTGACGTATGAGATACCTGACCATTGCGCTGACAAAAGGCCGTCTGGCGAAAAAAACACTGGAGATTTTTGAAAAGATCGGCATCATCTGCGAGGAGATGAAGGATCCCGACTCCCGGAAGCTGATTTTTACCAACGAAGAACTGAAACTGAAATTTTTCCTGGCGAAAGGGCCAGACGTGCCCACCTACGTGGAATACGGTGCCGCTGACATCGGCATCGTAGGAAAAGACACGATCCTGGAAGAGGGCAGACGGATCTACGAGGTGCTGGATCTGGGCTTTGGCTGCTGCCGCATGTGCGTCTGCGGCCCGGCAGAGGCGGCAGAACTTCTCAAACACCATGAGCGCATCCGCGTAGCCACCAAATACCCGAAGATCGCCAAAGATTATTTTTATAACCGGAAGCATCAGACGGTGGAGATTATCAAGCTCAACGGTTCCATCGAGCTGGCGCCCATCGTGGGCCTTTCCGAGGTCATCGTAGATATCGTGGAGACCGGTTCCACTCTGCGGGAAAACGGCCTGGGTGTCCTGGAAGAGGTGTGCCCGCTGTCCGCGCGGATGGTGGTCAATCCGGTGAGCATGAAGATGGAAAATGAACGGATCTCGGAGCTCATCGGCAAACTGCGGGAGGTTGTGTGATCGTTCTTTTTATGCTATCATATAAAATCATTATCTGTCATAGGAATTTTCAAAGTCATCATGGGAAAGGAGTATACCAATGAAAATTGTGGAACTGAGCAGCGAGTCCAGAGACCGTCTGCTGGAGGATCTGTTAAAACGCAGCCCCAACAGCTATGGCGAATTTGAGGGACGGGTAGCAGCGATCCTTGCGGATGTGAAGGAACGCCGGGATGCCGCTTTATTCGAATATACGAAGAAATTTGACGGTGCCGATATCAGCGCCGACAATCTGGTTGTCACAGAGGAGGAGATCAGAGAAGCCTATGAAACGGTGGATCCGTCTCTGGTGGAGATCATCCGTAAGGCGCTGGTGAATATCCGCGCCTATCATGAGAAGCAGCGCCGCTACAGCTGGTTTGACTCCAAGCCCAACGGCTCCATGCTGGGCCAGAAGATCACGCCGCTGCGCCGGGTGGGCGTCTATGTACCCGGCGGCAAGGCCGTTTATCCGTCTTCCGTGCTCATGAACATTGTTCCGGCCAAGGTGGCAGGGGTGGAGGAGATCGTTATGACCACACCGCCGGGAAAAGACGGTAAGGTAAACCCCACCACACTGGTGGCTGCCAAAGAGGCAGGCGCCGATGTGATCTACAAGGTGGGCGGCGCCCAGGCCATTGCCGCACTGGCTTACGGCACAGAGTCCATCCCCAAGGTTGACAAGATCGTGGGCCCGGGCAACATCTATGTGGCGCTGGCAAAGAAAGCTGTCTACGGCCACGTGAGCATCGACTCCATCGCCGGCCCCAGCGAGATCCTGATCATCGCCGACGACACGGCCAATCCCCGGTATGTGGCAGCGGATCTGCTGTCCCAGGCCGAGCACGATGAGATGGCCTCCGCCATTCTTGTCACCACCAGCCGCCGTCTGGCAGAGGAAGTGTCTAAAGAGGCAGAACAGTTCGTGGCACAGCTGTCCCGGAAGGAGATTTTACAGAAATCTCTGGACAATTACGGCTACATCCTCATCGCAGAGACGCTGGACGATGCCATTGACGCAGCCAATGAGATCGCTTCCGAGCATCTGGAGATCGTGACTGCCAACGCCTTTGAGGTGATGATGAAGGTGCGCAATGCGGGCGCTATCTTCATCGGAGAGTACAGCTCCGAGCCCCTGGGCGATTATTTCGCAGGCCCCAACCATGTGCTGCCCACCAACGGCACGGCCAAGTTCTTCTCCCCTCTGTCGGTGGACGATTTCATCAAGAAATCCAGCATCATTTACTATTCCAAAGACGCCCTGCGCCCGGTACATGAGGATATCATCCGTTTCGCCGAGGCAGAGCAGCTGACCGCGCATGCCAACTCCATCCGCGTGCGTTTTGAGAAAGAAGAGGGCACCGGAAATGATGCAAAATAACGATACCACCAGTTCCAGAACGGCTGAGATCACCCGGGCAACGGCGGAGACCGACATCCGCCTGACATTGTCTTTGGACGGTACCGGAAAAGCAGACATCCACACCGGTATCGGCTTCTTCGACCACATGCTGGACGGATTTTCCCGCCACGGCCTCTTTGACCTGACGGTACACGCCGAGGGCGATCTGCAGGTGGACAGTCATCACACCATTGAGGACACCGGCATTGTGCTGGGCCAGGCCATCGGTGCAGCGGTGGGGGATAAGAAGGGCATCCGCCGGTTTGGCAGTGCCATCCTTCCCATGGACGAGACACTGGTGCTCTGCGCCGTGGATCTGTCCGGGCGGCCCTATCTGCAGATGGATACCCAGTTTACGGTAGACCGGCTGGGAGACATGGACACCGAAATGGTGCGGGAGTTTTTCTATGCGATTTCCTATGCGGCGGGCATGAACCTGCATTTTAAAATGCTGACGTCGGGCAATAATCATCATATGGCAGAAGCTATGTTCAAAGCCTTTGCCAAGGCACTGGACGCCGCTGTGGCTTATGATCCGCGGATCAGCGATGTGCTATCTACAAAGGGGAGTTTATAAGACAATGGATAAAAAACGAATTTTTGCGCAGCTTTCCCTGCACACGGAAAGGGAACTTTCGGCGCAGGCAGCGGAATATTTCGCCAACAACGGAGCTGACGGCCTGCTTTTGGAGGACAGCTATACGTCTGATGCAGAGCATGACCACAACATCGGCAGCATCAAACAGATCGTCCGCACCGTGGATGTGCCCGTCTATGTCTATGGCGGTATCCGCCGGCTGGAGGACGTGAAAAAATACCTGTATGCCGGTGCGGCGAAGGCGGTGCTGGATCTGAACCGGGAGAGCAACCGGGAGCTTCTGACAGAGGCCTCCGCCCGTTTCGGCAGAGAGAAAATTGCGGTCTATGTATCCGCAGAAGCGCTGGAGGAGCTCACATCCGAGCAGCTGGAAGCGGCTGCATCCCTGCTGATCTGCAGCGCAGAGGAAACAGACACCCTGACAGATGCAGTATCCCTGCCGGTACTGGCCGTTCTGGAATCCCGGGAACCGAAGGACTACATGGCGCTGTTGGAAAAAGAAACGGTATGCGGAGTGACGGGTTCCCTGCTCAGTGAGAAAACGGCGGATCTCTATGGCTTCAAGGATGCCTGCAGAAAGGCAGATATTCCCATGTATGCGCTGCATTCTGCCTATACCTGGGCGGATTTCAAGACCAATTCTGACGGCATGGTGCCGGTGGTGGTACAGGATTACCGCTCCGGGGAAGTTTTGATGGTTGCCTATATGAACGAAGAGGCGTATAATCATACCATTGCTACCGGAAAAATGACCTACTGGAGCCGCAGCCGGAACGAGCTGTGGGTGAAGGGCGATACCAGCGGCCACTATCAGTATGTGAAGTCTCTGACGCTGGACTGCGATATGGATACGATCCTGGCAAAGGTACACCAGATCGGTGCAGCCTGCCATACAGGAAGCTATTCCTGCTTTTTCAATGAAGCAGCGAAGGCGGAAGGCCAGAGCGGACACAATCCGCTGAAGGTACTGGAAGAAGTGTACGCTACCATCACGGACCGCAAGGAACACCCGAAGGAAGGATCTTATACGAACTACCTGTTCGACAAGGGCATTGACAAGATCCTGAAAAAAGTAGGAGAAGAGGCAACAGAGATTGTCATTGCCGCCAAGAATCCGGATCCCGAGGAGATCAAGTACGAGATTTCCGATTTTCTGTATCATGTCAGCGTGCTCATGGTGGAGCGCGGCGTGACATGGGACGATATCACCCGGGAGCTGGCGCAGAGATAGATCCTTTGTGCCGAAAGCAAATTTTACAAACAGAAAGGATTTCATTATGCTGCGCAAATATCTGTGGATTTTTTTCATCTCAATGGTTCCGCTCATCGAGCTTCGAGGGGCAATCCCCTATGCGAAGTTCATGAATATGCCCATGCTGAACGCCTATATCGTGGCCATCATCGGCAACATGATCCCGGTGCCTTTTATTTACTTTTTCGCAAGAAAGGTGCTGGAATGGGGTTCTGACAAGCCCGTGATCGGCGGCTTTTTCACCTGGTGTATGCAGAAAGGAGAGAAGGGCGGCCAGAAGCTGCAGGCTTCCGCAGGCAAAGGCTTATTCGTGGCGCTGCTCTTATTCGTGGGCATTCCGCTGCCGGGTACAGGTGCCTGGACGGGAACGCTGGCGGCCAGTCTGCTGGATATGGATTTCAAATCCAGCGTCATTGCCGTTATGGGCGGTGTGCTGCTGGCAGGCATCATCATGTGGTTTGCCAGTGCCGGTGCCTTCGGGGCGCTTGGGGCAATTTTAGGATAAAATCACCCCAAACGGGAAGTTTTCCCGGAAAATACTACTTTTTTTCATGGAAAAGATCAGAAAAAAGGATGATTGACAAACGTGAGGTCACATCCTATACTAAAGAAAATTCAATCAGGCAGGCAAAAAGCATTCGAAGAGGAAAGGCATTTTGACTTTTCCTCTTTTTTAGTTGAAAGTTTTGTTTGAGATTTTGCATGGTTGAAAATCCCGTATCCACACGGGACATGAAAAGGAGGAGTTCTTATGAAAAAAAGACAGATCACAGCATTATTCCTGGCAGGTGTGCTTGCAGTCTCTTCCCTGACTGCCTGTGGTTCTTCGGACAGCGCGTCATCCGACGGCAGTACGGCAGATGCGGCCACGTCGGGAGATACCCTGAAAATTGGTCTGGTGGCCCCCATTTCCGGTGACAACGGCCAGTACGGAACGAGCCAGAAGCAGGGCTATGAGCTGGCCATCAAGGAGATCAATGAGGCCGGCGGCGTAAACGGCAAGATGCTGGAGCTGGAAACCTATGACGACCAGGGCGATGCCCAGAAGGCAGCAGCCGGAGCCCAAAAGTTTGCCGATGATGACAGCATTCTTGCTGTTGGCGGTTCCTGTCTTTCTTCCTGCACGCTGGCCATGGTGCCCATCATCGATGACGCCGGGCTTCCCGATCTGGTTGTCAGCTCCAGTTCCCCCAGCCTGACCGGTTCCAGCGATTACTTTTTCCGCATGTCCGTACAGGATGCGGCTGTCGGCCCGCAGATCGCAGATGTGATTCTGAAGAAAGGTCTGAAAAACGTGGTTGTCCTGTATCCGGACAATGATTACGGCATCAACTTAAATGAAAACCTGACCAAATACGGCGCAGAGCAGGGGCTCAATATCATGCAGAGCATCCCGTATCTGACCACGGACCAGGACTACACCGCCATCCTGACAACGGTAAAAACCCTGCAGCCGGAGGCCATCGCCCTGTGCGGCACGACAACAGACACCGGACTTCTTGTGAAACAGATCCAGCAGCTGGGCATTGATGCTCTTCTGGTAGGAGGTACCGGTGGTTACAATGCCAAGACCGTGGAGATCGCGGGCTCCGCATCGGAAGGCTTCCTCTGTGTCGGCGTGTATGTGGCATCCAACCCGGATGAGAAGGTGCAGACGCTGGTAGAGAAGTACAATGCCGCTTACGGTGAGATCCCGGACGGCTTCGCAGCCCTTTCTTATGACCAGATGTACGTCATCGCAGACGCCGCAAAAGCTGCCATGGATGCCAACGACGGAACCGTTACCCGGGAAACGCTGAAGGATGCGCTGAAAGCCATCAACTATGATGGTGTGACAGGAACGGTAACCTTCAACGATGTGAATGACTGGGAGCGTCCGTACCTGACATTGAAAGTAGAGAACGGGGAATTTGTTCTCGATGAATGATAACCGGTTCTGAAAAGAAAGACAGATACATATGGTAGTATTACATCACCAACAAGCGCATGCTTGATGCTATCCTAGAAGAGTTTACATAAGATAATTATGTAAACTCTTCTTTACTTTTGCAAGAAAACAGGTCTTAAAACAGAAAAAGAAGAGAGGAAGGTGTCCGCCTGATGGAAGATCCCCGATATCCCACCCCGATCCAGCAGATCCGCCTGGCCGCCGAAGAAAACCGGCGCACGGTGAATGAAAGCCTTGACCAGAACCGTTATCGATTTTCTGTCCGCCGGGGGCCGGACAGCATGTCCCGAGGCACCTTTCGTTCTTCTGTGATGCTTCGATTTTTTCTGGCCATTTTACTGTTTGCAGGCTTTTGTTTTTTGGAAAGAGAAGGTCGATATCTGGGAGATTACGACAGCAGCGCCATCTGCCGGATCATTCAGGAGGATACCGATTTTTCAAAAGTATTTAAAGACCGTTTATAAATTGTTATGAAATTTCCCTTCTGTTTGTTTAACGAAAAATCCTACCATATTTTTATCAACAGACAGGAGGTTTTTGTTATGCTAAAAGAAGGATTTCATGGGTTCTGCATGGCGCTGGCAGTGCTCATTCTTTCCTCCCTTTTTGAGAGCCACATTTATGTGGTCAGTTCCCTGTTCATCGGCTTTATCGCCGGTTCCATTCCGCTGATCCTGACAGATGAGCGCCCGGCATTCCGGCAGATGCGAAAAGGACTGCCCTTTGGACTGATCGGGATCCTTCTGGTGGTAGGTATCACCTGGCTCAACAGCCAGTCGCCGACGGCAGCCGTTGATCTGGGAACCTTTTCCCTTCCGCTGGCGATCCGGTTGTTTTTCACCGGTATGATCGCCATTTCGGCTATGTTCCTGCCGGGCATCTCCGATTCCACCCTGTTACTGATCCTGGGCGCGTATCTGCCGGTGATCACAGCCATCAAGGGACTACTTTCCCTGCAGCTGATCCGGGACAAGAAAGAGAAGAGAAAGGAAAATACTCATGGAATTAAAAATACTGGACTGGATACAAGCGCTTCATAATCCGGTTACGGATGTGCTGTTCGTCTGGATCACCCGCCTGGGAAATGTCGGCATGATCTGGATCCTTCTGGCAGCCGTCCTGCTCTTACGGCGCAAAACGCGGAAAACCGGCGATATCCTGGCGGCAGCCCTGGTGGTGGATGTCCTTTTGTGCAATGGGCTGTTAAAACATCTGTTTCACCGGGTCCGCCCCTGTGACGTCAACACGGCGGTATCGCTGCTCGTTTCCCGGCCCACGGATTATTCCTTCCCCTCCGGGCATACGGCAGCCTCCTTTGCCGCAGTGGCAGCCCTGTACCTGGCAGGCGCACGCCGCCTGTGGAAGCCCGCCCTGGTGCTGGGAATGCTCATTGCTTTTTCCAGGCTGTATCTGTACGTCCATTACCCGTCGGATATCCTGGGCGGGGTGCTCGTCGGTCTCTTTGCCGGATGGGTAGGCAGCCGGATCGCGGCAAAGCTGCTGAAATGCTCCCCGGCGCTTGCCCGCATGTGTGCCCCAGAAAGACCTGACGGAAAAGAGGGCAGAAAATGAGACGGCGTCATTTACCGGAACAACGCCTCGGATGCGGAAATGTGTGTGCTAAACTGGGATGGCACCATGGATATCTACAAGCCGGAGCATGAGATCCCGGATGGTATTTTTATCATGGATCAGACCCGTTAAACAGATTCTGGCTGTACACCAAAGGAGGAATTTCCATGGACTTTCTGAGAAAAATATTGCTGCATGTCAGCGCTATCTGCTGTTTTGCCTGTATCATCACTGCCATACTGGACTGGTATAACCCCTATATGGCTTTTTTCGAACATATTGTCCCACTGCGGATCATGCTGTACGTGTCGGTCATCTTGCTGGCACTGCTGCGAAAACGGGAGCGTCCGGGTATGCTGCGTGACCGGTAAAACGAGTGCTTGAACTTCTGTATCGATCTGTATTATAATAGAAATGTTATGTAATGAAAAATACCCTGTTACAGGCATGATCGAAAGGAATTTCATGAGAAAATTAGCCCTGAGCGACGAGCTCTTGTTAAAAGCAGATAAAGCATCCCGCTATATTGGCGGGGAGATCAATTCAGTCATGAAAGATAAGGACGCTGTGGACGTCCGTTTCTGTATGTGTTTTCCCGATCTGTATGAGATCGGCATGTCCCATCTGGGCATCCAGATCCTCTATGATATGTTCAACCGGCGGGAGGATACCTGGTGTGAGCGGGTATATTCTCCCTGGCCGGACATGGACAGACTTCTGCGGGACAACCATATCCCGCTGTTTGCCTTGGAATCCCAGGACCCGGTGAAAGATTTTGACTTTCTCGGCATTACCCTGCAGTACGAAATGTGTTATACAAATATTTTACAGATCCTGGATCTGAGCCAGATCCCGCTTCTGGCAAAGGAGCGGACATGGGCACACCCCATTGTCATCGGCGGCGGCCCCTGCAGCTACAACCCGGAACCGCTGGCGGATTTTTTTGACCTGTTTTACATCGGCGAGGGCGAGACACAGTACGGCCCGTTGCTGGAGCTGTACAAGGAAATGCGGCAAAAAGGCGCTTCCCGGGGAGGAATTTCTCCACGCGGCCTGTCATATTCCGGGCATTTACGTGCCGTCCCTGTATGAGCCGGAGTATCATGAGGATGGCACCATCGCCGCGCTTCGCACACTGGCAGAGGACGTGCCTCCCACGGTAAAAAAAGAGATGGTCATGGATTTTGCCGATGCGCCTTACCCGGAACGGCCCATTGTCCCTTACCTGAAAGCCACCCAGGATCGGGTGGTGCTGGAGATCATGCGGGGCTGTATCCGTGGCTGCCGGTTCTGTCAGGCCGGGATGATCTATCGTCCCACACGCCAGAAGGACGTCAGCGAATTGAAGCGGCTGGCCTACGAGATGATGAAGAATACCGGTTACGACGAGATTTCTCTAAGCTCCCTGAGCTCCAGTGACTACAAAGATCTGGAAGAGCTGATCACCTTCCTGCTGGAAAAATTCAACCAGAAGGGACTGAACATCAGCCTGCCCTCCCTGCGGATCGACGCCTTCTCCCTGGATGTGATGGGGAAGGTGCAGGATATCAAGAAGAGCAGTCTGACCTTCGCACCGGAGGCCGGTTCCCAGCGGATGCGAAATGTCATCAACAAGGGACTGACCGAGGACGATATCATGGATGGTGCTACCCAGGCGTTCTTAGGTGGCTGGAATAAGGTGAAGTTTTACTTTATGCTGGGCCTGCCGGGGGAAACAGAAGAGGATATCTGCGAGATCATGCATCTGTGCGACCGGGTGGCAAGACTTTACTACGATCTGATCCCCAAGGCAGAGCGCCATGGCAAATGTCAGATCACGGCCAGCACTTCCTTTTTTGTGCCCAAGCCGTTTACACCGTTCCAGTGGGCGCGGATGAACACCGCATCCGAGTTTCTGGGAAAAGCCCGTCTCGTCAACCAGACCATGAAGGAAGAGTTGAACCGCAAGAGCATCCGCTACAACTGGCATGACTCTGATCTGAGTATTCTGGAGGGCGTCTTTGCCAGAGGGGACAGACGGCTGTCCCGGGTATTGCTGCGAGCCTATGAGAAGGGCTGCATATTCGATTCCTGGTCGGAGTATTTCCATTATGACCGGTGGATTGAAGCTTTTGATGAATGTGAACTGTCTATGGATTTCTATACATCCAGAGAGCGAAGCCTAGACGAGATCTTCCCCTGGGATTTCATTTCCTGCGGCGTTTCCAAGAACTTCCTGAAACGGGAGTGGGAGAGGGCACAGCGGGGAGAAGTAACCCCCAATTGCCGGGAAGCCTGCTCCGGCTGCGGCATTGCATCCTATCAGGGAGGTGTATGCGTTGAACATTAGAGTACGTTTTTCCAAATATGGATTTTTAAAATTTATCGGCCACCTGGATGTGATGCGCTATTTCCAGAAGGCCATCCGTCGGGCGGATATTGATATTCTTTATTCAGAAGGGTACAGCCCGCATCAGATCATGTCCTTCGCTTCTCCGCTGGGGCTTGGCATTACCAGCGAAGGCGAGTATATGGACATTGCGGTGGGGCAGACCGATTCCTCTGTGGAAAGCATCCGCCGTCTGAATGCCCAGATGGCGGAAGGCATCGAGATTCTCAGCTACCGGCAGCTGCCGGAGAAGAGCACCAATGCCATGGCCAGTGTGGCAGCAGCGGATTATGTTGTGGATTTCCGGGAGGAATACCGGCCGGAGGGAGACTGGCAGCAGGATTTTCTGGCGTTTTGCGGCAATCCTGCCATTCTCTATGAGAAAGAGACAAAGAAGGGCAGCAGAGAAATCGATCTGCGGCCACATATACACCGACTGTCAGAGCAAGATGGCAAGATCATACTACGACTGACGGCAGGAAGCGTGGAGAATATCAAGCCGGAATTCCTGATGGACGTTTTTTTCAAAAGTCAGGGAAAAGAACTGTCCCCTTATGCACTGCAGCTGCACCGGCTGGATCTGCTGGCCAACGATGAGACTGACGAGAACCTGCCGCCCCGTTTCCGTTCCCTGGAAGACTACGGGACAGATATTTTATAAAAATAAGTAAGCAGTTGGAGGAAAAGCTATGAGCCAGTGGATTGCTTCCCGTATGCCGGAATATCCAGGAAAGATCATTGCCATGCGCATACAGGAACAAAAGGCAGATCAGATTACGGTGCAGGATGAGGAAGAAACTTCCCTACTTGGCCGGATCTACATCGGAAAAATCAAAAATATCGCATCCAATCTGGCGGCTGCCTTCGTGGAGATCGCAGACGGTCAGCTGTGCTATGTGCCGCTCTCGGAGCTCCCTGCAGAGAGTTTCCCCGATCCGGTGGCTGCCGCCAGGAAAAAGCCCTGTGCCGGGGATGAGGTGATCGTCCAGATTTCGAAGGAAGCGCTGAAGACCAAGCTTCCGGGCGGTACCGGCAACCTGTCTCTGACCGGCACGTATGTGGTACTGACCTCTGGAAAACGCATGCTTGGTCTGTCCGGCAAGCTTTCTCCCGCCAGAAAAGAGGCGCTGAAGGAGCAGCTGGCAGATCTGGTCACCGATTCCTATGGCTTTATCATCCGCACCAATGCCCAGCAGGCATCTGAGGACGTGATCCGCCAGGAAGCAGCGGCACTGGCAGCATCCTATGAGAAGATCCGAAAGATCGCAGGCAGCCGTACCTGTTTTTCCTGCCTGTACCGTCCGGCCGGGCCGCTCCTCAAAAGCATCCAGGGCGCCGGTCTTTCCCGCCTGACGGAGATCGTCACCGATGTACCTTCGGTGTATGAAGAAATCCAGGCTTTTCTGATACAGAACGGTCTGGACAGCCAGATCACGCTGCGCCGTTATGACGATCCGCAGCTGCCGCTTCCCAAGCTGTATTCTTTTTCCTCCGTTCTCGGAGAATCCCTCAGAGAGCGGGTGTGGTTAAAGTCCGGCGGCTATCTGGTCATTCAGCCTACGGAGGCACTGACGGTCATCGATGTGAACACCGGCAAATACGACGGCAAAAAAAAAGCCGGAGGAGGCTTTCCTGAAAATTAATCTGGAAGCGGCAAAGGAAGCGGCCCGACAACTGCGGCTGCGCAACATTTCCGGCATGATCCTCATAGATTTTATCGATATGAAGAAACGCGAACATACGGCCCAGGTGGCGGAGGCTTTACGCGCCTGCCTGCGGGAGGATCCCGTTAAGGCTGATTTCGTGGATTTCACAAAGCTGGGGCTGGCGGAGCTGACGAGAAAGAAAGAGGCACGGCCACTGGTGGAGCAACTCCGGAAAACGAATGCATGACAGCCTATGACAGTTCAGACGCGCCATTCGCAAAAAAAAGAGTTGACAATTCGACAAACGGATGCTAATATATAACGGATGCCGCACAACGAGGTTTTAAGAGGCCCACAAAGCCCACCGAAATTGGCGAGTAATGATTATAGGAGGTGCCATATGTACGCAATTATTGCAACAGGTGGTAAACAGTACAAAGTAGCGGAAGGCGATATCATTAAAGTTGAGAAGCTCGGTGCAGAGGCTGGCGAGACATACACCTTTGACCAGGTTCTTGCAGTAAGCAATGACGGACTGAAAGTCGGCGCTGACGTAGCAAACGCAACCGTTACCGCATCAGTCGTTGCAAACGGTAAGGCAAAGAAAGTTATCGTTTACAAGTACAAGAGAAAATCTGGATATCACAAGAAGAACGGTCACAGACAGCAGTACACACAGGTGAAGATCGAAAAGATCAACGCTTAATTGTACACAGGTCATGATTCGGGCAACAGTTTACAGACGGACTGCGGATCAGTCCTTCAAGGGTCTTCGGATTCTTGGACATGCAGGATATGAACAGTACGGCAAAGACATCGTCTGCGCCGGGGTATCCGTATTGGTAGTGAATCTTGTGAATGCCATCGAGCAGCTGACGGATGATCCGATCGTTGTTCAGACAGATGAGGCACAGGGCTTGATCGAATTTAAGTTCTGTCAACAGGCGGGGCATGATGCCACATTACTGATGCAGGCATGTATTATGGGGCTGGAAGCAATCCAGCAGGAACACAGTGATTATATTCGACTTCTATTCAAGGAGGTGTAGAACGATGTTAAATATGAACCTTCAGTTTTTCGCTCACAAAAAAGGAGTTGGTTCTACTAAGAACGGCAGAGATTCCGAGTCCAAGAGACTGGGAGCGAAAAGAGCAGACGGACAGTTTGTAAAAGCAGGCAATATCCTTTACAGACAGCGCGGAACAAAGATCCATCCCGGCGTGAACGTTGGCCGCGGCGGCGATGATACTTTATTCGCACTGGTTGACGGTGTTGTAAAATTCGAGAGAAAAGGCAGAGATAAGAAACAGGTTTCTATCTACCCGGTAGCTGAATAAGCACATAACTGTCAGGTAAGACTGTACGTGAGGCTTCAAATCAATATGGTTTGAAGCCTTTTTTACCTTAAAATACTATTCTTTTCTTATATAGCTGCAGAGAGGAGGCGGCAGAATGTTTGCTGACAGAGCAAAAATTTACATCCGTTCCGGCAAAGGCGGAGATGGACATGTAAGCTTTCGCAGAGAGCTCTATGTACCAAACGGCGGCCCGGACGGCGGAGACGGCGGCCGCGGCGGAGATGTCATCTTTGAGGTGGATGAAGGACTGAACACGCTGTATGACTACCGACACAAGACCAAATACAGTGCCCAAAACGGGGAAGAAGGCGGCAAGAGACGCTGTCACGGTAAAGACGGGGAAGACATCATTTTAAAAGTACCGGAGGGAACCATCATCCGGGAAGAGGCAAGCGGCAAGGTGGTTGCGGACATGTCCGGCGATAACCGGCGCCAGATCATCCTGAAGGGCGGAAAAGGCGGTCTGGGCAATCAGCATTTTGCCACAGCCACCATGCAGGTACCCAAGTATGCACAGCCCGGCCAGCCGGCCCAGGAGCTGAACGTGACACTGGAGCTGAAGGTCATCGCGGATGTGGGCCTGGTGGGCTTCCCGAACGTCGGAAAATCCACCCTGCTTTCCCGGGTAACAAACGCCCGTCCAAAGATTGCCAATTACCATTTCACGACCCTGAATCCCAATCTGGGCGTGGTAGACCTGAAAGGTTCCAAAGGGTTTGTCATCGCGGACATTCCCGGCCTGATCGAGGGCGCATCTGAGGGTGTCGGCCTGGGCCATGAGTTTCTCCGCCACATTGAGCGGACAAAGGTGCTCATCCATATGGTAGATGCCGCATCCACCGAGGGACGGGATCCCGTGGATGATATTTACAAGATCAACGCAGAGCTGGGAGCTTACAATCCGGATATTGCCGCACGGCCCCAGGTCATTGCCGCCAATAAGATCGATGCCCTTTACGAGGGCGAGGCGGAGACGCTGGATCGCCTGAAAGCGGAATTTGAGCCCAAGGGCATCCGGGTATTTCCGATTTCCGCAGTGAGCGGCAAGGGACTGGACGAGCTTCTCTACCATGTACGCACCATGCTGGATCAGCTGGACGATACGCCGGTAACCTTTGCTCAGGAATATTTCCCCGAGGAGATGCTGGCTGTGGAGGATCTTCCGTATACGGTTGGCCGGGATGAAGAGGACGAGCATGTCTTCGTTGTGGAAGGCCCCAAGATTGAGAAAATGCTGGGTTACACCAATCTGGATTCCGAGAAGGGCTTCCGTTTCTTCCAGAATTTCCTGAAAAATACCGGTATCCTGGAGGAACTGGAGGCAGCCGGTATTCAGGAGGGTGACACCGTCAGAATGTACGGACTGGAATTTGATTATTACAAATAAGAGGATAAAGATATGACAAGCAAACAGAGAGCTTATTTAAAAGGGCTTGCAATGACCATGGAACCCATCTTTCAGATCGGGAAATCCAGCCTGACACCGGAAAACACCCAGGCCATTTCCGAGGCACTGGCGGCCCGGGAGCTAATCAAGATCAGTGTGCTGAACAACTGCATGGATGATCCGAGAGAGCTGGCCCAGATGGTGGCAGAACGCACCCATGCACAGGTTGTACAGGTCATCGGTAAGAAAATTGTGCTGTACCGGGAAGGAAAGGACGAGAAAAAGAAGATCGTTCTTCCCTGATCGCCGTACCGTTTTCCGTGTGGAAGGAGGATTCTCTACCATGGAACAGACAGTGAAAACAATGACCGCATCTCCGTGTGGCTTTCAGAAAATCGGTGTATTCGGCGGCAGCTATAACCCGGTGCACTGCGGACATCTGCAGATTGCCGAGGCTGCCAGAGAGCAGTTTGGTCTGGATCAGGTCTGGTTCGTTCCTGCCTGGATCCAGCCATTCAAGCAGGGCATGCAGGTGGTCAGCGCCAGTCATCGCCGACAGATGCTGGAATTGGCACTGGAACCTTACCCTGATTTTCGGATCTGTGACTATGAGCTGGAGAAAAAAGGCATCAGCTATACGTGTGATACCATCCAGGCGCTGAAAGCAGCCATGCCGGACACCCATCTGTATTTCATTATGGGCGCGGACTCTCTGGATACCTTCGGTACCTGGTACCACCCGGAGAAAATCTGTGCCTGTGCCTCCATTCTCGCCGCTGTCCGGCACCGGCCGGGCAAAAGCGACGAACTGCAGCGGCAGGCAGATATCCTGTGGCAATCGCTGGGTGCGGATATCCATTTCCTGCAGACACCTTTTTACAATATTTCTTCCACACAGATCCGGCAAATGGATCCGAAGGCACTGGCCGGGCAGCATCTCGTTCCCAGGAGCGTACTTCAATATATATGCGACCACCATTTATACGAAGAAGGAGTACAGGCAAATGAGTGAAGCCTATGATCTGAAAAAGATAAAAAAGAAACTGAAAAACGAGCTGGACGAATCCAGATATGAGCATACCATCGGCGTTATGGACACTGCGGCCTGCCTCGCCATGCGATACGGTGCAGACCTGACCCAGGCACTGGTTGCAGGCCTGCTTCATGACTGTGCGAAATGCATTCCCAACGACAAGAAACTCAAGCTGTGCAAAAAGAACGGGATCGAAGTAACGCCCTTCGAGGAGAAGGCGCCGTTCCTGCTTCATGCCAAGCTTGGCGCCTGGATGGCAGAACATGAGTACCATGTATCAGACCCGGCCATTTTAAGCGCCATTGCGTGTCACACCACCGGAAAACCGGACATGTCCCTGCTGGATAAAATTGTTTTTATCGCGGATTACATTGAACCGGGACGGAACAAGGCGCCGGGACTTCCCGAGATACGCCGGCTTTCCTTTACAGACATTGACCAGGCACTGATCCGGATCCTGTCAGACACACTGGATTATCTGGCTTCCAGCAATGATCCTATTGACCCCGCCACCCAGAACGTACTGGACTATTATTTACGGAGGGAACAAGCATCATGACATCAAAAGAAATGGCCAAAATGGCGATAGAAGCGTTAGAAGACAAAAAGGCAGAAGATATCCAGGTGATCGATATCTCCGAGGTATCTGTGATTGCCGATTACTTTATCATCGCCAGCGGCAATAACCGCAATCAGGTACAGGCACTCATCGACAACGTAGAAGAGCAGCTGGGACGCGCCGGTGTCTCCCCGAAGCAGATCGAGGGCTACGACGCTGCCAACTGGGTGCTCATGGATTACCGGGATATCATTGTTCACGTGTTTGATAAGGAAAACCGTCTGTTCTATGATATCGAAAGAATCTGGAGAGATGGAAAAAATATTCCGGTGGACAGTTTTAAGGAAGAGCGGTAGCGGTATAACCATTATTCATGAACACAAAAAGAGAAGTCAAAGGAAGCTTCTGTTGGAAGTGCTTTCTTTGCCTTCTCTTTTTTACTGTCATCCCTATACACACCTGTTTTGTGGATTTTTCTGTTTAATTTCGTCAAAATACTTGACCTGTCGTGGTATATGTATTAATATCTATTTCAGATATGTTACGTCAGATAAAGTATATTGCAGCGATTTATTGTTTCACCAAAACAGAATGGAGGGATTTCATTGACCATCAGCAGCGACATCATCCGAGGCTACAACGACACGATTATTCTCAGCACCCTTCTTTCCGAAGATTCCTATGGTTATGAGATCTCCCAGACCATTGCTGAAATCTCCGAGGGAAAATACCAGATCAAGGAGACAACGCTGTATTCCTGCATCAACCGTCTCCTGAAAAACGGCTATATCGAGTCTTATCGGCTGGACGATATTTCCATGCGGAAGCGCGTTTATTATCACATTACGAAAAAGGGCTTTGTCTACTATTATGACAAATGTAAAGAGTGGGAACTGACCCGGGACGTCATCAACCGGTTTGCCAAAGAGCTGTAATCAGCCCTTTCTTTCCAGAACCGAGAGAAACACGGTCAGAAGAATCAGGCCGAATCCCAGCAGTTCTGCCATGGAAAATCTCGTCCCCAGAAACAATGCCGAGAGGACGGTTGCGGATACCGGTTCCAGGCAGCCGATCAGAGTTGCCTTCACCGGCCCGATATACCTGACGCCTTCCAGAAAAGCAGAGAAGCCAACAGCCGTGCCAATGAGGACAATGACTGCGATCATGAGCCATGCTGCAGAGTCAAGATTGGCCGGTAAGATCCATGCCCTTGTGCCCAGAAACAGGACGAGGCCACCGATGAGCATGCCCCATCCGGTGACGGCAGGTTTCCCCAGACAGGAATGATGTGCCTTGACAGAAGTGTATAGATCACCACGCCTGCGGCGGCGAGAAGGCCGAGCACCAGACCGGCTGCTGAAAGCTGCATCCGGGTCGGATTGCCTTTTGTCGCAATGAGAAAGGTACCCACAAGCGCGAGAAGGATGGCCAGCGTCTGCTGTATGCCCATGCGCGTTCTACTCTGGATTGCGACGATAACGGCCATGAAAATGACGTTCAGGCTTTGCAGCACCGTGGCAGTAGCAGAGTTGGAGTATTTGATGGCGCCCAGAAACGTATACTGGCACATCAGAAGTCCAAACAGGGCAAAAGCAAGAAGCTGTCCCACATCTTTTCGATTCTTCCATATGGTGAAAGTTCTTATTTTTTCTTTTCGAAAAACGAGGAGCAATAATACCAGCCCTGAGAGCAGCATCCGTACCGCCGTCAGCCAATCGGCACGCAGATCATATTTGGTGAAAAGATACTGGCTGCACACGCCAGATATGCCCCAGCCAACACTGCCAAGCGACGCGAACAGAAACCCTCTCCTTATATTTCCCGTATTTGTTTTTTTCATTGAAGGAATCCCCCTTTTATTTTATTTTTTCTTTATTTTCAGATATAACGAAGATCAGGAGTACAGCGACTGTTATAGCTGCGGATTGTTTTTGGTTTTGTGTCATGTAAATTCAGATTTTTCTATGGTATTATGTTTATAATAGTATTATATTGAGATGGAAAGCTGTATAATAGACATATATTTCGCTGTTATTATTATTTTATTGCGCAGATGATGTGGATGATTTTCAAAGATGATATAAGATGATAAATAACGAATGTCAGGCGTACAGCATGGTTTATAACTTAGATTTTTTTTGTGTTGTGTAAAAGTACAGTTTACAAGGGACTACACAGGGTAGGTATCTGACGGGAGGGGTTTCACCCGTCAGATTTTCCATGTGATATTCAAGCTGTCGCTTGTGGCGGCTATGGTGGTAATCATCAAATCCACCACCCGCCGCTTGTCGTCAAAGGATACATTCTCCCAAGTGTCGAGGTAGCCGGAAATCTGGCTGACCTGTTCCGGGCTAATGGCTTCCACCGTCAGTTCCGCTATCCTCGCCAGAAGTTCCTGCTTGCGCCCGTCCAGTTCTGCTATCTTCACATTCACATAGGAGAGCAGGACATTGTTTGCACCCGTCAGACTGTCCACCAGCTTTTCAATCTCGCTGTCCACATGGGCAAGCTCCACTTGCAGTGCTGCAATTTTCGGGTTTGCCTTTGCCGCTTTCTTTCTGCCTGTCAGCGTCTTGTAGCTTGCCAGTTTCTTTACCATCTGCTGATAAACAACCGCTTCCAGTTCCGAAGTAATGATTTTCCCGCACCCGGCACAGCTTTTATTGTCCAGCCGTTTTGTGCAGCGGAGATATTGCTTTCCCACAGGATTGTTAATGCTCATAAGAGCATACCCGCAATTCCCGCATTTGATTTTTCCCGCCAGCCATGTGTGGGTGGCTTTTCGGGCAGACTGGATTTTCATGTTGTTCATCAACTTCTTGCGGCAGGTCAGCCAGATGTCGGAGGGGACAATGCCCTCATGGGGAGCCAGCACCAGCATTTGGTCTTTCAAGTTGTTCTTTTTGCTGGGCTTCACATCCCGCCCTTGATACAGATAGCAGCCGTTCATACCTGTAAAATCGGCAGCGTCATTGACAATGACTGTTCCTTGACTTTTGAAAAACTCGTACACATCAAGGTCTGCCTGCACATAGACAGGCAGGTAGGAAAATAATTGCAGAAAAATATATGTAGTTTTATAAAACAATCAGGAGGATTACATGAGACGGGTAAAAAAAAGAAAAAAGGAATAAAGTGCTTATTTTTAGTGTGATTATCTTGCTTCTTGTATGTGCAGGCATTGCGATAGCCAGTTTGCATAAAGTAAATAATATTTTGTTGGAAAACTCGTCTGAGGCAACAATAGAAATTATTGGAAATTCAAGTACAACTGAACCTGCACAAGAGCTTCGAGGAACTGTAAAAGATGCAACAATGAATACTCTAACTGTTCAAGGTGAGGATAATCGTGAATATTATTTTGGAACAGAAGGTGTAAATATTTCAACTGGTGAGACAGGAATAGTGATTGGGAATCCAGTGACAGTTTCATATCATGGCAAATTGGATTTGAATGCATCTGTACAAGAGGTTGAATTACTTTCCATTACGGTTACGGATTCCAGTTTGAATACCGAAAATCCTGAACCAACAACTGGTGAAACAGAGCCAAGTCCCCCTTCTGCTTCCGTGACACAGAAAGCACAAGAAATTCTAAATGCAATGACGCTGGAAGAAAAAGTTGGACAGATGTTTATTGCACGCTGTCCCGAAATAAATAGCGTACAGAAGATAAAGGAGTATAATCTTGGAGGTTATATTCTTTTTAGCCGAGACTTTTCTGGAAAAACAAGAGATGAAATTATCCAGAATATTCAAAGTTACCAAAGTGCAGCAAAAATCCCCATGTTTATCGGAGTAGATGAAGAAGGAGGCACTGTCAACCGTATTAGCACAAACCCTAATTTGCGAGCTGTGCCTTTCTGGTCCCCTCAAGAACTCTATGCTGAAGGTGGCTTTGATTTGATTCAAAGTGACACACAAGAAAAATGTGAATTATTGAATAGTTTGGGGATTAATTTGAACTTTGCCCCAATCTGCGATGTTTCGCAAAATCCAGAGGATTTTATTTATGACCGGAGTTTTGGACAGAACGCAGAGCAAACTGCCGCTTATGTCCACTTAGTTGTGCAAACCATGTTTCAAGAAGGTATGGGGAGCGTCCTAAAGCATTTCCCCGGGTACGGAAATAATGTGGATACACATACAGGTATTGCTTATGATAATCGCACCTATGAAACATTTTTGAACTCAGATTTCTTGCCGTTTCAAGCAGGAATTGATTCTGGAGCCAATATGGTATTAGTTTCTCATAATGTGGTATCCTGCATGGATAGTCAAACCCCTGCTTCGCTGTCTTCACAGGTACACAAAATCCTGCGGGAAGAATTAAAATTTACTGGAGTTATTATTACAGATGACTTAGCTATGGATGGTGTGCGCAATTTTGCAGAAGACACAAAAATTGCAGTTCAAGCTGTGAAGGCAGGAAATGATATGTTATGCTGCACAGATTTTGAGGTGCAAATTCCAGACATACTTGAAGCAGTCAAACAGGGAGAAATTACAGAGGAACAAATCGATGAATCTGTTTTACGCATATTAGAATTAAAAATTTCACTTGGGATATAAAGGTTTATTTACAAATAGTCTAAAATTTCAGTTTTTACGGGAGTGTGTCCACAAGTTCGGTGTAGAACGAGGAACGGGGACTTTCATATACGCCCTGTCTGCTGATGAAACCAGTCCTGCGCTTGCGGCTCCACGTCACGCAATCACAACCCTGTTTTCCTGCTGCTTCAAACGCCTTTGCCCTCCCCGGCGGCAACCTTATTTTCGCAGCAACGCCGACAGAGCGTATAACACACTACACTTTGCAAGCAAAGTCGTGTGCCAAGGGGCAAGCCCCTTTGGAAACCCCGGACAACAAAACAGGCTGAATATCTCGCACTTTCCCGGTGCTTGATACTCAGCCTTTATTTGTTGTCAGCAGCCCCCGTTTCGTGGTCTGCGTGTAGTTCCTTGTAAACTGACCTAAGGAGTGCCATAAATCCATAAATATCGTGAAAAACAGCGGTGAAAGTATCGATGGTTTTCTAAAATTTTTTCTGGGATTATAAGCATATAAAAGGAGATGAGCACTGGAGATGAGAGCAAAAAATATCCATCTGGATGCCCACAGACAGGAGATCACAAGGAAAATTCCTGGCTTTCCCGTGTCCTGTTACCACACCACATTCCGATCCGATACCTACGATTATATTGACTGGCACTGGCATGTGGAATTTCAGCTGTGCCTGACTGTCAGTGGTTCTGTTCTGTGGCATACTGAGGCTGAACAGACGGAAGTACCTGCAGGCCAGGGCATTTTTATTAATTCTCAGCGGGTTCATATGGTCAGACCGGTCAGAAAAGAAGCTTCTTTTTTCTATCTGGATATTCCGCCGGATTTTATCTGTCCAACCAGAGATGGCGGTCTCTACGAACACAGTGTTCTTCCCGTACTCCAGGCATCGGCTCTTCACCGGAAACTCATCACGCCGCAAACAGAAAAGGGCAGAGAAATTCACCGGCTCTTAAACGAGATGGCGGCTGTTTTCGATGAAAAAACAGAAGGCTATGAATTTGTACTGGCAGGGCATGTATTTCAGATATGGAAGTCTCTGCGAGAGCTTCTTGCGGAAGAGATTGGCAGTACCCAAGGTTCTACAGACGAACGGTTTCGGGACTTACTTCTGTATTTGCAGAAAAATTATGGTTCAGCCATGCGCTTGGATGAAATGGCAACGCACATCGGGCTCAGCAGAAGCGAGTGCTGCCGCTATTTTAAGAAACATGCCGGGCAAACCATTTCCGCTTATCTGCTCCAGTATCGCATTGACGAGAGCATGTATCTGCTGACAGAAACAGACAGAACCATTGCACAGATTGCTCAGGACTGCGGATTTTCCCAGCAAAGCTATTATGCCAAAAAATTCCGGGAGCAGACCGGCATGACGCCCGGGCAATATCGGGAGCGCATGAAAGCTAATTTATCATAACAAAAGACAGAAAACCGAACATTTTGTTGCTGTACATACAGAAAGTGTCAAAGATACGTTTTCGCGGATGGCGTGTGTGAACGGGAATGTTTCAAAAAACAAGAGAAAGTCCTGATCTGCCATACATAAATCGAAATGATTATAATGACAGATCAGGACTTTCCTATGAAATAAATCTTATTTGAAAAATCGAATGGCTCCGAACACTTTTCCCAGAATCATCACATCCTGTACGATGATGGGCTCCATAAATTCATTTTCCGGCTGCAGACGATAGTAGCCGTCTTCCTTATAAAAGGTCTTCACTGTGGCAGAATCCTCCACCAGTGCAACAACCATATCTCCATTGTTCGCAGTTTCCTGTTTCTGAACGAGCACATAATCTCCATTCAGAATACCGGCATTCACCATGCTGTCACCCTTTACTTTCAGCATGAAACAGTCCTGATTGGGCATATATTCCGAAGGCACCGGGAAATAGTTCTCCACATTCTCGACAGCCAGCAACGGCACACCGGCAGCCACCGTACCAAGCAGCGGCACATTGACCACCTCGCGGCGCACCAGATTGAAATTATCATCAATGATCTCGATAGCCCGGGGCTTCGTGGGATCTCTGCGGATATAACCGTTCTTCTCCAGCGTCTCCAGATGAGAGTGGACAGAAGAGGTAGACTTCAGATGAACAGCTTCGCATATATCACGCACCGACGGAGGATATCCCTTATTCAAAATCTCATTCTTGATGAATTCCAGTATTTCCTGTTGCTTCGTGCTGATCTTTCCGTATCCCATATAACAAAACCTCCCGGTTCTTTCTCTGTTTATTTCTTCCATCTTAGCATAAAAGCCCCCGGATTGCAAACAGATATTCGGAATATTTGTTCGATTTTGGTTGACAAACACACGTTCGGTATTATATAATCACTTTAGAAATAGAACAACTGTTCGAAAAAAAGTTTTTGATACTATAAGGAGGAAGCCCTGCATGAATACGTATTTTGTTTCAGATCTCTGCCAGGAGAAGCACATTGATTATGATCCACAGACCCATACGCCTGGCCGGAATGGTTACAATGCCGCCAGAAGGCAGTATGATGCGCAGAGAAACGTGTCGAACCGTCAGCAAGTTTCCTCTGCCCTCAGATTGCACAGAACGCATGGGAACAATGTATCCGGGAAGAGAAGAGAGCGTTCCTTCCAGCTGCACAGGATTTTGCTTTTCCTTGCGTTTACACTGCTCATTGCTTTTCTGTGCAGTATTTCCTTCGGCAGTATTTTGTCCAAGGCTGAGACAATCGATGCCAAGGCTTCTGAAACGTTCAAATATTATAAGAGCGTTACCGTGCAGCCGGGTGATTCTCTCTGGAGTATTGCGGCAGACAACATGTCCGAAGAATATGATTCCATACAGGACTACATCGATGAGGTATGCTTTATCAATTCCCTGAGCAATACATGTATTCATGCCGGAAAGAACCTGACCATTCCTTATTATTCCGCAGAATTCAAATAAGAGAAAGAAAGCATAGAATCGAACGCTCTGTTCGATAGATGCCAATATCGTTACTTTACCATACATTAATATAGCTAGAGAATCATAATTAAAAGCACTGATGCCTTTGGTATTATATCATTAGAGATATATAATTATATAATATTGAAATAATCTATAATCGAACAAAGTGTTCGATTGCTGGATAACGTTTATATACAGCAGATACTAATAAATACGTGTATTATAACACTTATAGATAATTAACGAAAAAGCTTTACAGGTTCCTCCAGATGCGTTATGATTGTTTTATTGTATCACCACGTCGTAAAATCGTCATTTTGCGACATGGTATACTTCTCACTTTTCGCTCTTTTTGCTGGCCTATTTATACAGCATCGTTGATTTACAGGAGGTTCTATATGAAACAGTTAAGCTATAAAGAACAGATTGATCGTAATAATATTGCAAAGATCCGGGAACTGCAGAAAACGCTTCCTGCGTTTACCGCAGAGTTTTTCCGAGCAATGGAGATTCGCAAAAGCACGAACACAAGGAAAAATTATGCTTATGATCTTGGTACCTTTTTCTATTTTCTGCAGCACAATAATCCTTCTCTGGAGAAACTCGAACTTCAGAAACTGCCCTTATCTGTTCTGGACAGTATTCAGGCAACCGATATAGAAGAATACCTCTCTTTTCTGGAGTATTATGAAAGAGATGGTGTTATTTATCGCAACAGAGAAGAAGGAAAAGCCAGGAAACTCTCTGCCCTCTCCACCTTCTACACCTATTATTATAAAAAAAGAACTGATCAGGACCAACCCCACCGCACTGGTTGATGTGCCCAAAATCAAAGAAAAGAATATTATCCGTCTGGAACCGAATGAAGTTGTCGAATTGCTGGATCAGGTGGAATCCGGAGAGAATCTGACAAGGAAACAGCTGGAAAGCCATGAGAAAACCAAAATTCGCGATGCGGCAATCATCACTCTTCTTCTCGGCACCGGCATCCGGGTATCTGAATGTGTGGGACTGGATCTTACAGACATTGACTTTGACAATGGCGCCCTGCGGGTCATCCGGAAAGGCGGAAATGAAGACCTGGTATATTTTGGAGAAGAAGTCGAAGAAGCGCTCCTGCAATATATGGCAGAACGGGAACTGCTCTCTCCCGCTCCCGGCCATGAGAACGCCCTGTTCATTTCCCTGAAGAACACCCGGCTTACCACCCGATCCGTAGAACGTCTGGTGAAAAAATACGCTTCACTTGTAACGACAGTAAAGAAAATCACTCCCCATAAGCTGCGCAGTACCTTCGGCACGAACCTTTATCAGGAAACCGGCGATATTTATCTGGTCGCAGATACACTGGGACATAAGAATGTTGATACCACACGAAAGCATTACGCTGCCATGAATGAAAACAAGAAACGCAAAGCAGCTTCGCAGGTACATCTGCGGGAAAAATAACGCAGAGCACTGTTTATGTTATATACCAGAACAGGTAGCAGGATCACCATGGGTACGGTATAAATAGATGGCTATGAAAATAGTTGCCGCCTCTGCCAGGGGCATGGTGATCCAGACGCCGGATACCCCGATCAGATTCGGCAGGATCAGAATAAATACAACCACGAAAATCAGAGACCGCAAAGAGGAAATCAATGCAGAGATAAATCCATTCCCCAAGGCGGTAAAGTATCCGGACAGAAATACATTCAAACCAATAAACAGAAAAACCGGACTGAATAATTTTAATCCATCCCACGTTACTGTAAAAACATTCCCCTCTTCCACGAACAAATGAATGATCTGTTTTCCACAGAGAAGGGAAAATCCGAGTATCAGCGCAGAACTGACAGCAATGGTAACAAAGCTATATCGCGTTGTTTCTTTTATTTTCTCATAATTACGGGAACCAACATTGTAGCTGACAATCGGCGCAGTTGCCACAGCGATCCCCATATAGATGGCAATGAAGAAATAATAGACATACATAATGATCGTTACTGCTGCGACCCCATCTTCTCCAAAAATATTTCATAATGATAAGATTAAATAAAAATGTCGTAATTCCTGTAGACATTTCTGTCAGCATTTCACTGCTTCCATTTGTACAGGATTTAAAGAGAACCATCCAGTTTACTTCCGGCTTGCAGAACCGAATATGACTGTATTTCAGAAAATAGACCAGACCGATCAGCATACTTGCTGTAATGGACAGAAAGGTTCCCCATGCAGCTCCGCCTGTACCCATGTGAAATACAGCCACAAAAGTATAGTCAAGAATAACGTTAAGAATCAATCCGGTCAAAGACATCACCATTCCGATGTTCGGTTTTCCGTCAGTCCTTACCATGTATTCAAAAAACAGCTTAAAAGACATGGGAATCGTTCCCAGAAATATGACAAACGCATATGGCAGCACATGTTTTAACAATCTTGGACTGCTTCCCAGAAAGATACAGATCTGTTCCAGAAAAAGGATACCGATAATTGTAAAAATTATCGAGAATATAAGCAGCACGATTGTAATAAAAGTAAAAATTTCATTTGCTTCCCGCTCCTTTTTTTGTCCCAGCTTTTCACCTATAATTGCGCCAGCCCCTGTAGCAAGCATAACTGCAATGCCGAAGATGATACATGTAATCGGAATAACAATATTAATTCCTGCCAAAGCATCAGAGTCTGCATATTTAGATACAAAAAACCCATCAATGGTTGTGTAAAAGGACAAAAAAATCATCGTCAATACGGAAGGAACCAGATATCTTAAGAATTGTATATAAGTCATTTTGCTTTCAAAATATTTCATTAATGAAAAATCCTCCTGCTTGCTCATTCTATCTTATAGTTATATAATAAAGAATATAGTAACTATAGTCTCAAGAGGATTTTTTTATGAAAGACATGTTTTCCATCGGTGAACTTGCGGGGTATCAGAATATCTCAAAGCAAACATTGATTTTTTATGACAAGATCGGTTTATTTCAACCGGCATACGTGGATCCGAATAATAAATATCGCTATTATACCGCGAAACAAGTTGATTATCTGGATACCATTTTGATCATGAAAGAAATGGGATTTTCGCTTGGTGAAATTCAGGAACATATGAAGAATTATACCATTGATACGTCATTGATTACGTTGAGAAAACAACTGCGCGTGATCGACCGGCAGATTACACATTTACAATTAATAAGGAACCGCCTCGCTCACAGATGTGAGCAGATGGAAAATGTGAAAGAATTTCACGAACGGAATCAGGAAGTAACTGTCAAAGAAACAGAACAAAAACATCTTTTATATGCAGAAGTATCACCACCCCAATCTTTCCGGGAAATCAGTATTGCAACAAAAAAGTGTTTTTCGCAGGCATTAAAAGATGAACTGCCGATTTATTTTCAAACAGGTGTGATCGTTCCCTATAAACACATTTTAGAAGGAAGATATACAGAAGCTAACGTTGCGTTCTTACCTATCGAAGAAACAAATAAGGCAACAAATATCAAAACCCTGCCAAAAGGAACCGTGGCAAGCATTTATCATTGTGGCACTTATGAAGCTGTTGAACGCTCTTACAAGAAGCTGTTGAAATTTTGTAATGAACACCGTCTGCAGATTATTTCAGATGCGTATGAATTTTGCATCAACGACTATATATCTTCCGGAGATGAAAATGAATATATTACTGAACTGTTTTTTTATATCCGCAAATAAACGAAGGTACGATCCGCTTATGCTTTCTGGAAAAGCCGATCATCCAGAACAACGGTAAACGGTCCGTCATTCAGAAGTTCTACCTGCATATCTGCTCCAAAGATCCCGGTCTGTACCACCGGGATTTCTTTTCTGCAGGCTTCTATCATATATTCATATAACGCTTTCGCCATATCCGGCGCACCCGCATTTATAAAAGATGGTCGATTTCCCTTCCGGCAATCCGCATACAGCGTAAATTGGGATATTAAAAGAAGCTCTCCGTTTACGTCTTTCAGCGAAAGGTTTGTCTTGCCGTTCTCATCTTCAAAAATGCGCAAATTCAGCAGTTTTTTCACATACTGATCAGCGATTTCTTTCGTATCAGAATCGGCGATACCAATGAATACCAGAAATCCTTTCCCGATCTTTCCGGTCACATTCCCTTCTACAGTTACTGATGCATGCTTCACACGCTGTATTACAAGTTTCATTTGTCAGTTCCTCCGTTTTCTATATGATTCTCACAATTCTCTTCCGGTACACTTCTCATCGACGATTCAGGTGCTTCTGCCTCCGGTCGATAGAAAATATCGTCATTTTCACTCATATAATGATATACTTCTGTGGGCAGTTTCTTCCGCTCCAGGGAGCGGTCAGAAAATGAGCGGATTCCGGCATAGATCACAGCGGTGGTCGGTACACCGATGACCATTCCCACCACACCAAACAGTCCGCCAAAGATCAGAATTGCGCAAAGGACAAAGAATCCGCCGATACCGGTCTTATTGCCCAGAATCTTCGGTCCCAGATAATTCCCGTCAAATGTCTGCAGTAAAATAATGAAAATAACAAAATACAGTGCCTGCAGAGGATCCACAATGAGAATCAGCAGGGTACAGGGAACTGCCCCAATATATGGGCCAAAGAACGGAATAATATTCGTTACCCCGATCACAACGCTGATCAGCATATAATATGGTGTCCTGGCAATGCTGGTATACACAAAACAAATAATACCGATGATCAGGGAATCCAACAGCTTGCCGCTCAGGAATCCACTGAATGTCTGATCCGTCAGCGCAAAGAAATCTATGAGACGAACTGCATATTTCTCCGGCAGGATTGCATGAAAAAGCTTCTTGAACTGCCCCGCCAGCACATCCTTACTGTTCAGAATATACAGCGCCACAAAGCATCCGAGGAAAATATTCTTCACAACCTGTACCACATTGATAATCTGCCCTGATACCTGTGTCACTGCTTCGTTAACCCCCGGAACAAACCGTTCGTTAATCCAGTCTTTGACAGAAGGAATATATTTTGTAAAAAACTCCTCTGCCGTTTCTTCAATACTGGGATTATCTTTTAAAAGTCCCAGGATCCATTTCTGAAAATTATCGACATAGAACGGAAGCCGGGAAAGCAGACTTTCTATACTGAAAAAAAGCTGAGGTACGATCAGATGAAGAAGACTGTATACAATTAATATCGCAAAAACAAATGCAATACCCGTGGAAATGAGCCGGAGAATCTTCTTTTTCCTGCGGCTGGTTTGCACATGGTAATGCTTCATAAGCATAGCGGCCGGTTTCCGTTCGATAAAATTAACAATTGGTTTTAACAGATAAGCAATGACGCAGCCATCAATGATAGGCATGACGATCCCGATAATGGTATTCAGCCCGCTGAGCAGGGAATGATTCTCAAACAATACATAATAAAATAAGATACTGCAGATGATGACGATAAACAACGTGACACCCAGATGCAGATACTGACGGTCCCATTTATATTTCATGAAAGAACTCCTCTCCTGGGATTATTGCAATTATTATAATCCAACAGAGCTATTATAGCATGAATCTCCTTTCTGTGATATACTGTCAGAGTGTAAAACTTTGTCAAGAATTCAGGAAGGATTTTACGTTATGAAAATGCAGAAACTGCTCAGTTATACAAGAAAAGCTGTGGATGAATACCAGCTGATCGAGGAAGGTGACAGAATTGCCGTAGGGATTTCCGGAGGAAAAGACAGTCTGACCATGCTATATGCCCTACAGGCGCTCTCCCGCTTCTATCCGAAGCATTTTGAGGTAGAAGCAGTTACTGTCCACCTGGGACACGAAAATCTGGATTTCACCTCTGTAGCAGCACTGTGTGAGCAGTTGGGCGTACATTATACGATCGTCCCTTCCCAGATCTATCAGATCGTTTTTGAGGAAAGGAAAGAAGAGAATCCTTGCTCTCTCTGTGCCAAGCTGCGCAAAGGTGCGCTGAACCATGCAATCAAAGAGCTTGGCTGTAACAAAGTAGCCTATGCCCATCACATGGATGACCTGATCGAAACGTTGCTTATGTCACTGCTCTTTGAAGGGCGCCTTCATAGTTTTTCACCGAAGACTTATCTGGACCGCATGGATTTGACGGTAATCCGCCCGCTGATATTTACACCGGAGGAAGAGATCCGCGGATTTGCCCGGAGCATGCAGCTTCCTGTTGTGAAGAATCCCTGTCCTGCTGACGGCTATACGAAGCGGCAATATGCAAAAGATCTGGTGCGGCAGCTGAATACAGAGCATCCGGGTGCCAGGGATCGGATGTTTACCGCTATTCTGAACGGCAATTTTGAAGACTGGCCACAGCGAATCCTCAATCCCCGTAACAAAAAATCCTCTGTTATCTGATGCGGCAGAAAATCAGCATTCATCCGCTACAAAAAGCTCTCTCTTACAGCCGTTTCCATCGGAACAACTGCAAAAGAGAGCTTTCTCATCTTCCAACCGACAAAATCAAAAGGAGTATCTAAGCTTCAAAAGCTTTTTTCATCTCTATAAACTGTTTGATCATTTTTACTGCATTCTCATTGCCGATAACGCTGCTGTCCAGGCACAGATCGTAGCCTGCCGCCTCGCCCCAGCGCTTGCTCGTGTAGTAATTATAGTAGCTGGCACGCTTCTTATCGGTCTTGGTCACCTCGTCCTTGGCCTTGGCCAGCGTCAGATCGTGCCGTTTGGCTACCCGGTGGATCCGGTAATCAATATCCGCATGGATGAACACCTTCACGCAGTTGGGATAATCCGCCAGAGCATAATCAGCACATCTGCCGACGATGACACAGGGTTCCTTGTCTGCGATCTTCTTGATGGTATCAAACTGTGCCAGGAAAATCTTATGATTCAGCGGCATTTCGTTAAACGTTCCCGAGGAATACCCCAGAGAATACGTATCCATAACCAGAGAGTAGAGGAAACTGTTGGTCGGCTTCTCGTCATGATTTTCGAAAAGCTCCTGCGCCATTCCGCTCTCCTTGGCAGCTGCAGTAAGCAGCTCCTTGTCATAATATTTGATGCCGAGATCCTTCGCCAGCATCTGCCCGATCTCTCTTCCACCACTGCCGAGCTGTCTTCCGATGGTAATAATGGTATTCGTTGTCATAGGATCTCCTCCTTTTTACACGCTTTTTTCTTGTTTCTATCATAACAAATTGCGTGACAAAATTCAATAGAAACTCATATTTTCGGTAATTTTTGCAATAATTCTGCAAAATACGCGGGTAACGGTGCCTCAAATTCCATGTATGCGCCGGTGGTCGGATGGACAAAGCCGATGACCATGGCATGCAGTGTCTGCCCTTCCAGCGAAGGATAGGCCTGTTTTGCAGGGCCGTACACCGTATCTCCCAGAAGCGGATGTCCGATACTGGCCATGTGCACCCGGATCTGATGGGTCCGCCCGGTCTCCAGACGGCATTCGATATAGGTGTATCCCCGAAAACGCGCCAGCACCCGGTAATGTGTCACTGCCCGCTTGCCATTGTTCCGGTTGACGGCCATTTTTTTGCGCTGGGTGGGATGACGGCCAATGGGCGCATCCACCGTGCCCTCATCCTCAGAAAGATTGCCGATGATGATAGCCCGGTACCGCCGGGTGATGGAATGCTCTTTTAACTGCTCTGCAATGCAGCTGTGTGCCTTGTCGTTCTTACAGATGATCAGAGCCCCGGTGGTGTCTTTGTCGATGCGGTGCACAATGCCCGGCCGCAGGCTTTCCGTTGATGCCGGACAGGCTGTCCTGGCAGTGGTACATGATGCCGTTCACCAGCGTATCCCGATAATGTCCGGCCGCCGGATGCACCACCATCCCCTTGGGCTTGTTGACGATGCACACATCCCCGTCCTCATATAAAATATCCAACGGCATTTCCTGCGGCTCAATATTCACCTCTTCCGGTTCCCGCACCTGTACGGACACCTGCTGACCGGCAGACAGCCGGTAATTGGCCTTGACAGGCTTCCCGTCCACCGTTACCAGCCCTTCCTTGATCAGCTTCTGCAGAAAAGAACGGGAATGGTCTTCCAGCTCCTCGCTCAAAAAACGATCCAGTCGGAGGCCCTCATCACACAGCTCCGTGGTCAATGTATACGCTGTCATTTATTTCTTCTCCCGCGAAAAAGGATGGAACAGAAAATCCATCTCTTCTTCCTTGTAAACAAACAGAATGGCAATGGCAAACAGGATGACCGCAATGGTCACGTAACAGTCCGCCACATTAAAAATCGGAAAATCGATTAATTTGAAATAAATAAAATCAATGACATAATCCAGACGGCAGCGGTCAATAAAATTGCCGATGGCGCCGGAAAACAGCATGATCAGAAAAATCCGGACCGGCAGGTGCCGTTTTCCTTCCGGCACACGGAAATAAAAATAAATGATCAGTGCGGATAACAGGCCGGTAAACAGCACGAGAAAGATCTTCTGCCCCTGCAGGATACCAAAGGCGGCTCCCCTGTTTTCCAGATAGCGAAGCTCCAACACACCCGGCAGCAAAACAAACGGCGCTTGATCCTTCAGCCGGGCAACCGCCAGCAGCTTGGTGGCCTGATCCGCCGCAATGAGCAGCACGCACAGAAGCAATGCGCCCAGTCTTCTTGTTCCCTGTTTCATGTTTCCTTATGCCTCCTCAATGACCGCAATGGCCTGCAGCAGCTGTTCATCTGTCACGGTTTTGTCGGTATAGGCATCCCCCAAAGAACGAAGCAGCACAAAACGGATCGTCCCGCTCTCCATTTTCTTGTCCGATTTGGTTGCCTGCAAAATAGCCTCCGGCGCCAGCCCTGAGATAGTCAAAGGCAGATGATATCGTCTCGTTGCCTCCCGCACCGTCTCATAATCTGCTTCGGAAATGTTGCCCCGCTGCCAGGAAAGCCAGGCTGCCGCCACAGAGCCCACCGACACACATTCGCCGTGGAGCATCTGGAAGTCCTTCAGCTTTTCGATGGCATGGCCCAGCGTATGTCCGAAATTCAGAAGCGCCCGGTCGCCCTGCTCGAAGGGATCGTTCTCCACCACTTCCCGCTTAATCTCACAGCTTCGGCCGATGACCGCGGAGAGGATGTCCGGCTCTCTGGCCAGGATCTGATCTGCCTGGGCGATCAGCTGATCCAGATACGCCCGGTCTTTGATAAAGCCATGTTTGATCACCTCGCCCATACCAGCATAAAACTGCTGATCCGGCAGCGTTTTCAGGGTACGCAGGTTGATATAGACAAGCTTTGGCATGTGAAATGCGCCTACCATATTTTTGTACGCGTCGAAATCCACGCCGGTCTTTCCGCCGATACTGCTGTCTACCTGGGCCAGAAGGGAGGTAGGAATCTGTACAAAGGAAATGCCCCGCAGATAGGTGGCTGCCGTAAATCCGGTTAGGTCTCCGGTCACGCCGCCGCCCAGGGCAACCAGCGTATCCTTCCGGTCAAAATGCTGCCGGATCAGGTATTCATACAGATGGCGCACCGTATCCAGATTTTTGTTCTCCTCGCCTGCCGGAAACTCCCAGACGCAGACGGCAGATGCCACCTGGCTACAGAGCGCCTTCACCTCATCGGCATACAGCGGCGCCACCTGGCTGTCCGCCACAATGCAGATCCGGTGCCCTTCAATGCCGGCCTCCCGCAAAGCCGCAGGAAGTGCGGAAAAATCGTTGCTGATCCTGATGTCATATATTTTCTTTCCATCTTCATGTACCGGAAGGATCCGGTCCTTTGTTGCTGCCATATCGTGTCCTCCTTCTGATCAAATGCAATACAACACAAAGAGCATCCGAGGGACTTCCATCCTTCCGACGCTCTTCAATTCTCTTCTTCTATTTCCTGTCCGGACACACCATTAGAAATTGCTGGTGATCGACGGCATGCCGCCCAGTGCTCCGGAAAGCAGATTCTGGAAATCACCGGAAATATCTACGGTTGCAGGGGTGATGATGAATATGTAATTCGCGATCTTCTGCAGATTTCCGTTGATGGCAAAGCAGGAACCTGATGCAAAGTCAATGATCCGCTGTGCGATATCCATATCCAGGCCTTCCATATTCAGGACTACCGTCCGGTTGGAAAGCAGAGTCTCTGTGATCTCTCTGGCATCCTCCATAGAGGTCGGCTTGATCACACAGACTTCCATGTTGCCGCCCGCTCTTCTGCTGGGGCTGCGCATGGGCGTTACTTTATTAGAGGAAGAAACGGCTACCGGTGCAGGCTTCTCCTCCGGCTGGCGTCTGCTGCTCCGGCTGTTTCTCGGTGCAGGCTCATCGTCATAATCATCCTCATCTTCGTCATCATAACGGGAAGACTTCCGTCCGAAGAGGCCTCCTCTTCGCGGCTTCTCATCCTCGAAATCGTCCTCATCATCAAAGTAATCGTCCTCGTCATCGTAATAATCGTCATCGTCATTACCCAAGTTCATGGAATTTAAGAACTTATCAATGAAACCCATACCTGTATTATCTCCTATCTAAATATTATAATTTCTTTCACCAAAAAATGCCGGTGCCAACACGCACCATCGTCGCACCCTCTTCTATCGCCACCATATAATCATTCGTCATACCCATGGACAGAATGCGCACATGTACATTATCAATGTTTTTGTTGTTTATGTCAACAGCTAATTTCTTCAAAGCCCTAAAATATTTGCGATTTTCTTCCGGATCTTCCACGAAAGGCGCGATGGTCATCAGTCCTTCGATGCGGATGTTGGGAAAATGGGAGATCTGCTCCACCAGTTCCATGGCTTCCGCCAGGCTCGTCCCGAACTTGGTCTCCTCCATAGCGACGTTGACCTCCACGAGGATCGGCATCACCACCTGATGCTTGGCTGCCTCCTCCTGGATCGTCTCTGCCAGCCGCAGAGAATCCACCGAATGGATGAGCGCCGCCTTGTCAATGATATATTTCACCTTGTTGCGCTGCAGATGGCCGATCATATGCCACTGGATATCCTTCGGCATCTGCTCGTATTTATCGCACATCTCCTGTACTTTATTTTCACCGAAAATGCGGATGCCGCTGTCATAAGCCTCCATGAGCATGGATACCGGCTTTGTCTTGCTCACCGCGATCAGTGTCACCTCATCCCGGCTGCGTCCGGCGTTCGCGCAGGCTTTTCGGATATTTGCTTCTACTGTTTCCAGATTTTCCCGTACCATGGGAAATCACTCCTTCCTCTGTATGGATATATGGTTAATAAATAATCTCTTCTTCTTTTACTGCCTTGCTGTCCAGCACGATATGATCGTAAATAGACAGGCCGTAGGTGCTTCCCTGCTCCACAATGCAGTATTCCCCGGATTCGTACAGAATGTTTACCTTCCGGAATACGGCATAGCCGCGGTTGATATTGTAGACGCCCTTCAGGGATGCGGTGGTACCGATCTGGTAACGCTCCTCGGAATCCGGCTTTACAATGTAATCCCCCGGACTGAAATCGTTGCAGTCCACGTAATACACCTCATCCGTCGTCTCGTAAATCGTGGTGGGCACAAATACCGTGCTGGTGCTGCCATCCTCCATGTATGTCTCCCGCAGAAAACCATCGGAATCGTCATCGCCGCCGGTTGTCACATAGCCCACCGGGATCGTGTAAAACTGCTTCTCGATGATGGCCGTGGCAGGAATCTTCAGGCCTTCGATCTGGCTGAGCTTCAGCTCTACCTGCACATACCGGTCTTCCGCGAAATCTACCATATAATTGGACAGGCTCAGCACGCCATATGCCAGGCCGTCCCGCCGCATGATCTCAATGCCCGCTGTCGTCTCCAGATTGTTTTTCAGAAAACGGATAGACACCGAGGACTTGTCCGCCAGCGCTTCCAGCTTCTCATCATCCAGCGGGATAATGATATTCCATGTCTCATCCGTCACCAGCTTGTACACCGGATCACCGGCATTGACGATATCCGCCTGGGACAGATCCCGTTTTTCGTAGGAGGTGGAATCCAGCATATCGTTGGTGAAGGTGTCCTTGGTCACCCCTTCATAACCATCCGTGTAAAATTCGATGATTCCGGCTTCCGTGGCCTTCACAAAATTAAAGGTGCCGCCGGTCTCTTCCTCCAGCGCATCCGCCTGAGCGATCAGACGGTCATTCATCACCGAAAGGATCTGATTTTCCATACGGCTCTTGAAATCATATACCTGGCTGAAGCTCGTCCTGGAAATGGATGACTCGTATGCTTCCATGCTTGTTTTCAGTGAATTCAGGCTGTCTGCATCCAGCGCTTCCCCGTCCAGACTGGCCGTCAGCGTATTGATCACCTGTCCGGTCTCATCCAGCGTGTAGACGTTGCTGGAACCGGCCACCCGTTCTCCGGCTCTGGCGTAATAGCTGATGTACCCGGAGCCGTCCGCATACACGATATCCTCCTGCCGGATGGCCAGCCCTTCGCAGGTGTTATCTACCACAATAGAGCCTGCCTGTACCTCATAGGGAGAAATGCGGGTGGAACTGAAATAGGCATAGACGTAGTACAGCATGCACAAAAAGATCAGGCTGAATATGAGCATGCCTGTTTTGACCGGCAGCGGGCGGCGGTATTTTGCCACCTTTCGCGGCCGGGGCCTGCGGCGCTGGCCGGAACCATTGCCATAATCGTCTGATCTTTGACGTCTGTCATAACTGTTCTCATATCGGTTCCGGTCGTATCTGTCACGGTAACGGCCCTCTTCTCGGCGCTCCCGGCGATACTGTTCATCATACGTATTTCGGCCTCGACGGCTCCGGACATATCGTTCATCATAAGCATCCCGATTCCGCCGTCGGTCGGCTCTGCCTTCCTCGCTTTCCCGTCTACGGCGCGGCTGCCTGTATCGGTCTTCATATCTGTCATCGTAGGCAATCTGCCTGGATCGGTCCCGGCGTTCCCGCTCCGACCGATTCCGGCTGCGGCGATTCCGGCGTCCATCCCTGGATCTTGCCTGGCTGTATGTTCTTCGCTGACGCTGGTTCGCTGCCAAAATAGATGCCTCCCTGTTACTTTTTTATAATATAAATTGATAAATCCTCGCTTCTTCCCATCTCACGAATATGCGCTTCACGCATACCTGCCTGCTAACGCAGGCTGTTCGTTCGAGGGTCGCCGATTCCTCGCTCCCCTATCTCATGAACCCGTGCTTACGCACTTTATCGCCTGCTGACCGCAGGCTGTTCATTTTGATGACGATGCAGGAAAAATAAATGCCGCCTGCGGCGTCGCTCATTTTTCCAACGCATCTTATTATAACACAATTTTCCTATAAAAAAAGACCTGTTCACACAATTTCCACGGATGAAAAGACAGGGCAAAAACACACGCCTTCTGTGTATTCCCGCCCTGTCTCCTATGTATCTGATCGGATGTCTCCTTTTCTCTTATAAGGAAACAATAATCTTCGACTTTACTTCCTCCGGAAGCTCTGATTCATCCTTCGAAACGCTGATTGTGATGTTAATATGATAGGTCTCGCTGATCTTGTCAAGCTTTGCGAATACCGGAGCAAGATCTTCACATTCTTCCAGACCTGCGATCTTAAGGAAACTGTCAAAATACAATTCTTCCAGGTCATGGTCCTGGGAAATGATGCCGCAGATGAAACCAACGAATTCATCGCAGTTCTCAATGCCATAGTCTTTCACGTTGATGAGACGAATCTTGTTGTTCAGCTCATACATATGCTTGGAGCTCTTGTCCAGATAAACGATATTTCCCTTGGCTCCCTTGATCGCATCGTTTACCTTTGCTAAAAGATGTTTTGTTTTCCCTTTTCCTTTTTTGCCGACGATTAACTGTATCATTGACATCTCCTCCTTGCGTTATGTATTTTTTATCTAAATTGTATAAAAAATACAACTTTCTTTCCCTTATTATAGTACACATCAGACGAATTTACAACCATTATTTCACTGTTTTATTCAATAATTCTGTCATTTCTGTGTAAAGGGTCGTTTTATCCTTGGATTTCATCACAACGGTGATGTTTTCCTCGCCTGCCGCGTTCTCGCTGAGCAGGATCAGGCAGGAGCCTGCCGCCAGTGTGGTGCCTGTCTTGCCGCCCACAACGGTGATGGTCTTCGGTGCGTCCGCTTCTTTTGTCAGATACTGGTTCGTGGTACTCCACGTCACACTGATCCGCTCTCCCGCCGCACTCGTATAGGCCGTCAGATACCGGTCTGTATGAATGATGGTGCGGAAGGTCTCATTTTTCAGTGCTTCCTGGAAGATCAGGTACAGGTCGTAAGCCGTCGTGTAGTGATTCTCGTCGTGAAGGCCGCTGGGATTGACGAAATGAGTGTCCACCGCCCCCAGGGCGGCTGCTTCCTGGTTCATCAGCGCCACAAAGGCATCACTGCTTCCGCTCACTGTCTCCGCAATGGCATTGGCGGCGTCATTGCCGGACTTGATCAGGAGGCCGTACAGACACTGCTCCAGCGTCAGCTGATCCCCCTCCTTCAGATAACAGACAGAGGAACCCTCTTCTAGGTTCAGTGCATCGGCGCTCACGGTCACCGTATCCGAAAGATTGCCATATTTCAGCGCCACCAGCGCCGTCATGATCTTGGTGGTGCTGGCCGGATAGAGCCGTTCAAATACGTTATCGGCATAGACCACTTCGCCCGTTGTGGTATCAAAGACACCGGAGGAAGCGGACGTAAAATCATTGCCAGCCTCATTGTTTACATCAGCATCAGTCACGCACAGATCCGAAGCAAAGAAATCCACCGTCTCGGAAGCCGTCTCATCCTGGGCAGCCATGCCGTACAGGGCAGAGCTGTTGTCATAGGAAAGCACCAGCTCCTCCTGGGCAGAACAGCCGGATACGGACAGCAGAACTGCCAAGCTACCGGCCAGAGCGGCCGCCCGCCTTCTAGCGGAACACATCCCGCCACTCCATATCCCCGCGGTTCATGGCTTTCACCAGAAGCTCCGCAGACGCCAGATTGGTGGCCAGAGGGATATTGTGCATATCGCACAGCCGTACAATATCGTTGATCTCTGGCTCCTTTGGTTTCTTTGTCAGCGGATCCCGCAGAAAGATCACCAGGTCAATGGTGTTCATCTCAATGTCTGCACACAGCTGCACCGCGCCGCCGGTGATACCCGGCGCATATTTGCGCACGCTTAAATTGGTTGCCTCCTCGATGAGGCGGCCGGTCGTTCCCGTGGCAAACAGATGATGCTTCACGAGAATATTCCGGTAGGCGATGCAGAAATTCTGCATCAGGATTTTCTTCGAATCATGTGCGATTAAGCCGATATTCATATTCAGTCTCTCCTGTAATTACTGTAAGATGTCTGTAGTCCCACGTTCAGGACAATGCCGATTCCCGCATACAGGCTGACCAGCGAGGTGAGTCCGTAGCTGACAAAGGGAAGCGGGATACCCGTGTTGGGGATCAGTCCCGTGGCAACTGCGATGTTCAGGAAGCTCTGAAAGCCGATCAGGGCAGCCATTCCACAGCAGATCACTCTTCCGGAAAAGTCTCTGGCCTTCCCGGCCATGCGCAGAAGTTCAAAAACGATCAGGAAGATTAAGATAATTATAGCACAACTTCCGATAAAACCCAATTCTTCTCCTGCCACTGCGAAAATAAAATCCGTCTGCGGCTCGGAAATGAAGTTTCCGTTCTTCACGGAAGCGATGACGTTGTTGGCCAGACCCTTGCCGGACAGCTGCCCGGAGCCGATGGCCATGATGGAATTCTGCTGCTGATAGGCCAGATCCGGGTATTTTTCCGGATACAGCCAGGCCAGAATACGTCCCGCCTGATAGCCCTGGATCAGCGTCTGATCCGGGTTCAGGATAATGCTGAAAAAGATAATGCCCACCGGCAGCGCAACGCCCAGTACCCCCAGGACCCATTTATAGCTGATGCCGGAAATGTAGATCATCGTGCAGAAGATCAGCGTCATGCAGATGGTCGTGGAAAGGTCCGGCTGCTTGTACACGAGAAGCAAAAGCGGCGCCGCCAGTCCCACTGCGATGAGCACTGTCCGGTTTTTTCTGCTGCAGCTCTTCCTGATGATCCATGAAAAATTTTGCAAAAAACAGGATCATCAGGATCTTCACCAGCTCCGCCGGCTGGAAGGTCAGCCCGATATGGGGGATCTCAAACCACCGTCTGGAACCGTTGACCTCTTTTCCGAAAAAGATGACCGCCGCCAGGATGGCGATACTGCCGGCATACATGAGCCACTGCAGCTTCAGAAGCCACGTATAATCCACCAGAGAAGCCACCACCATAACCACAAGGCTTAGGCCCAGGCCGATGATCTGTTTGATCTGGGAGCTTTCCTTGGCACTTCCTATCACGAGTATTCCCATGATACTTAAGGCTAAAACCAGAACAATCAGACGGAAATTATAATTTTTCAACTGATATTGTTTAAACATCCAAACACCTTATTTTTCTGTAGTTTTTATGTCACGGATGGGAATGTTCGCAAACAGCACCGGCATTTTCTTATGTCCTTCGTCTGCGGTGGTGATCTGAATGTCCATCCCTTCCGTATCGATCACCATGTACTTTGAAATGACCTGTATCATATCGTTCTTGATCGCTTCCATGATCTCCGGAGAACAGCTTGCCCGGTCAGATACAAGCAGCAGCTTCAAGCGGTCCCGGGCAATGTCCCTGGAATTCTTTTTCCTGAAAAAATCCATCAGTCTCATCCGGCGGCCGCCTCCTTATTCTTCCGGAACAGATGCCGGAACCGGGCCAGCAGCCCGCCGGTATGATCCAGCTCCATAAACGGCACCTCTTCCCCGGCAAGCCGACAGCTGATATTCCGGTAGGCTTCCCCTGCCGGGCAGTCTGTCCCCACCAGCGGCTCCCCCTGATTCGTGGAAACAACGATATTTTCGTCATCCGGCACAATGCCCAGAAGATCCACGGCCAGCAGGCCCACCACATCTTCAATGGACATCATGTCCCCTCTTCGCACCATATCGATGCGGATCCGATTGATGACCAGATCGATCTTCGGCATATTTCCTGCTGTCAGAAGGCCAATGACCCGGTCTGCATCCCGGATGGCCGATACCTCCGGTGTGGTGACCACAATGGCCCGGTCAGCCGCGGCCACGGCGTTCTGAAAGCCCTGCTCGATGCCTGCCGGGCAGTCCAGCAGCACAAAATCAAACTCATCCCGCAGCTCTTCCACCAGCTTCTTCATCTGCTGAGGAGATACCGCGGTCTTGTCCCTGGTCTGGGCCGATGGCATGAGATACAGCGTGGAATACCGCCGATCCCGGATGAGCGCCTGCCGGATCCGGCAGTTTCCCCTCCACCACATCCACCAGATTATAGACGATGCGGTTCTCCAGCCCCATGACCACGTCCAGATTCCGAAGCCCGATATCTGTATCGATCAATACAACTTTATATCCCAGTCTGGCAAGACCTGTCCCTATGTTCGCTGCGGAAGTCGTTTTCCCGACACCGCCTTTTCCGGATGTAACAACAATTACCTGACTCATACTCATTCCTCCAGAAGGTTTGTTCCATGAATGGTCTCAAAACAGAGTCTGTCATTTTTCACGCGGCACATTTTCGGCCGCATAGGGCCGCCGCTTCTCTTTACTCTGCTTTTTCTTGTGTACATTCCGATCCTGATCAGCTCCGGTTCCATGTAGAGAGCCGCCACGAAGGCTTCTCCCGGCTCCGGGCTCTGCGCGTATACCGTTCCTTTCAGATGGCCGATGACAACCACGCTGCCTCTGGCGATGACCTGTGCCCCCGGCTCCACATCGCCGATGATCACAATGCCGGTCTCCGACTCCAGCACCTGTCCGAAACGTAAGGTACCCCGGAAGAACTGCCCAATGTTTTTCAGTTCTTCTTCGTCCTGCCTGTCCTCTTTTTCTTTTCTCCAAATGTTCCCGGTCAACGATGCAGTATACCTTCAGTCTCGTATTCTCATCGATGACCTGCAATAGTTCCATTTCCTGTTCTTCTGTAAGTTCCCGGCCATCAAAGGCCAGTGCCACCTTTGCATCTTTGAAAAAGTCAGCGGATTCCCGGAATTTCTCCGCCACTGCCTCTTTCAGTTCTTCGAACGGAAGCGCCGGATCCAGCCGGAGCACCATTCCCTGTGAGCTGCTCTTAATGACCACCGGGCTGATAACTGTATCCCTCCTTACCTAGTCGCCAATCACACTGCCCGCCTCTGAAGCGGTACCGTTCAATATATCGTCCTTATTTTCCAGGTTGAAGTAATACTTCATGATATCCCGGCATACCTCAGCCGCATTACTGGACGTATAGCCAAAGGCGATACGGCAGGACAGCGCAAGCTGCGGATCGTTATAAGGTGCATATCCGATAAAGAGCGCATGGTTCGGGCGGCTGGTGGACTGCTGCGCCGTACCGGTCTTGCCGGCAGCGTCGATCTGCATGTCCTTGTAGGATGCCGTGCTTTCGATCACGGCACGCATGCCCTGATGCACTGCGTTCCAGGATGTGCTGGAAATATTGACCTGATTATATATAGAAGGCGAGTAATCTTGTACCAGATTTCCTGCCGAATCTGTCACCTTGGAAAGTAAGGTCAGATCATAAACCGTTCCGCTGTTGGCGATGGCTGCCACATACCGGCCCAGCTGCGCCGTGGAGTATGCATGGCTGCCCTGTCCGATGGCGGAACGCACCGCATCCTGATCAGAAAACTGCGGTGTGGTCTCCGGGATCTCCAGCCCTGTGGTGTCCTCAAAGCCAAACATTTTGGCGTACTTGGACAGTCTGGCAAGACTGGTATCACTGTTGTAGCTGTCTCTGGAGGAATTGGTCATACCCAGACGATAGCCTACCTCATAGAAGAAATAGTTACAGGAGTGCTCCAGTGCCTGCACCACATTGATGGAGCCGTGGGTGGCACCGCTGCTCGTGTAGATCCAGCAGCGCGGGGAGGACGGCTGAATGTCCTCAAAAATGCCCCGGTCTGTGATGTACTCTCCCAGAGAGATCACGCCCTCCTCCAGTCCGGCAATGGCACTCACCGGTTTAAAGGTAGAACCGGGCGCCGTGCGCTCCTGAGTGGCGTGGTTGTAGAAGGGGCTGGACAGATCCCGGTTCAGCTGGGCATAGTAGGCGGAATCTACCGTATTGGCCAGCCGGTTATTGTCATAGCCCGGGTAGCTCACCAGGGCCAGCAGTGTGCCGTCCTTGGGATCTACCATGACCACCGAGCCGGAGCACGGGTCCAGCGCCAGCTGGGCCGGTGTGATCTCCAGGTTGCGGATCTTTTCCTTGATAAAAGCATAGGCTGTCACAGTGCCGCTCTGCAGGCCGGAAATGGCCTGGTCATCGTAGGAAAGCACCTTCTGATCAAAGAGCAGCAGGCAGACCTCTCTGCCGGTGAGCTGATCGTTTTTGATCATATATTTGTACACCAGCTTGCCGAATTCGTTGTCGGTGCGCAGACCGTCAACGATGGCACCCACCAGCGTGGTATACGCCTCCTGGGAATTCAGATACTTGGTATCCAGATTCAGCCGGGATACGTCGATCCAGCCCTTGGAAATCGCGTAATTCAAGTACGTGGACAGGTTGATGACCTCGTTCTTTGTCCAGTCCACATACGTTGCATCCTTCGTATCCACCTTGTCCGCATTCAGGATTCCCGTGGTCTTCATCAGATAGGTGTTCACGATATAGCTCATGTACTCCTTCATATCGGAAGACGCATCCTTGTAGGCCGGTGCGTTAGCATTGTTCAGCATGGCCTCTATGGAAGACAGAACCCCTTCCTGCCGGGACAGGTATTTCGCATACACCGACCGCTCCAGATCGGTGGCATCATCCTCCTGGAAATGGGAGATGTCAATGATATTATTATTGATCAATGCATAGTATACATCAACGATCGGGATTTTTATGTCAGAGGCTGTCGACTTCTCCGAAGCAACATATTCCCGGATATTTTCGATCTTGGAATAAAGGATTCCGGCGATCTTCTGCTCCAGAATATCGTAGGCCGCTTTCTGATATTCCCCATCAATGGACAGATAGACGTCATTTCCCGCCGTGGGCTCCGTCCGCTCGGAAATCTCGATGACTTTACCGGTGTTGTTGACAAACAGCGTCTCGCTGCCGTTGTGTCCCCGAAGCGTCGTCTCCATATACTGCTCAATCCCGGATTTTCCGATGACATCCGCTGTCGTATACTCGTCATTTTCCTTCTGCAGCTCGTCGATCTCTTCCTGGGAAGCCTTGCCCGTGTAGCCCAGGATATGAGAAAAAATATTTGCTGTCCGCATAGACACGCATCGTATCCTCGGACACCTCGATGCCCTGGAGCCTGTCGCTGTTCTCCAGAATGGCAGCCACGGTCTCTTCCGACACATCGGTGGCCACGGTAGTGGGCAGATACTTCTGGTACCGGTTCTGGTCCATGGCATAGCGCACCGTGACGATCTTCAGCTTCTCCTCATCGGTATACACGCATTCTGCCTTTGCCTTTTCGGGATCCTTGCTGTACACGGAAGCGTCATAAAGGCCATATTTCTTGCTGCCGCACAGATAATCCATGACGTCCTCTGCCGTGGCAGTCCCTTCCAGCGGTTTCAGATCCTCAATGGTTTTCCGGCCGTAAATATCCGCCTTGAAACGGGACAGTCTCGTTCCCTCCTCGGAAAATTCATACTGTCCGCTGGCATTTAGGATGATCTGGAAATCATTGTCGATCTCGCCGCCGTAATTTTCAATGATCTGGATCAGATCGTAGATGGTCTGGTTCAGCGTTTCATTCTTTTCCCTTGTGGTCTCATACGTGCCATTATCCTCAATGGTCACGGAATACGCCAGCTTGTTGTAAGCCAGCGGCACCCCGTTCCGGTCATAGATCGTGCCGCGGGTACCCAGAAGTGTCCGCTGCTTCTCGATCTTCAGCTGAAACGTATCCATATATTCCTCACCCTTGACGATCTGCAGCGCAAACATCCGCTGGATCAGCACCGCCAGCAGGATGCCGAACACAACGACAAGGACGAACATTCTCGATTGAAAAACAGATTTCAGGGCTTCTTTGATATTTTCAAGCAAAAGCTAAGCACTCCTTCTTTTTTCCGGCTGTTCCAGCTTCCGGTTGACACCGTTGATCAGACGGTACAGGAACAGCGTCACAACAATCGTATATACAAGCTCCGGAATGATGATATGGATAAAATAATACCCGAAATTAAATCTTGTCCGGATCAGGAACAAAAAGACATAGACGATCAGGCTGTACAGAAATTCACTGGCAGAAATGACCAGCATGGGAAGCTTGATATCGTCGTCATAAAAAATCTTATTGAAAAATCCGTTCACATAGCCGATATACATGTACACCAGTGCATAGAACCCGAACAGATCCCCATAAAAAATATCCACCAGAAATCCGCAGAAAAATCCCACCAGCATGCCTTCCTTCTTGCCCCGCATCAGGCCCATGCTGGACGTGAGAATGACCAGCAGGTTCGGACTGATGGAAGCCAGAGCCAGCGCCTGGAACACCGTGTTCTGCAGAATAAAACATATGATGATCATCAAAAAATCAGCTAAAACGCGAAGCACCCTTGTACCGCCTTTCCGTATCTTTATTCTGCCGCAGGCATTTCCTTGCGGTCTGTGATGACCAGCACCTCCTGCAGATGCTGAAAATCTGCGATGGGCGTGATCGTGCCGGATTTCGTCAGCTTATTGGCATCATAGGAAAGCTCGCTGACGTAGCCGATGGGAATGCCCTCCAGATACTTGACGCTGATGTTGGAGGTGACGATCTCCTCTCCCACCTGGATCTTATCTGCCTCATCCAAAAGCTGCATCAGCTGGATATGGCCGTCGCTCATCAGCTCCAGATCGCCCTTGACAATACACGTATCCGACGTGGAAAGCGTCATGGCGCTCACGTTGCTGGAATCATCAATGATGGAACGGACAGATGCCCAGTCCTTTCCCACCCGGGTGACGATGCCCACCAGGCCGCCGTCTGCGATCACGTTGCAGTCGATGTTGATGCCGTCATCGGTGCCCTTGTCGATCATAAACGTGGAAAACCAGTTGCCGGCATCCTTGCCGATGACGCGGGCCGCCACTTTCGTATAGCCCGGATATTTGGCATCCAGCTGATACATATCCCGCAGCCGTCCCAGCTCGTACGTGTCCTGTACCAGCTCACTGTTTTCAATGGTCAGCTCGTTGACCTTCTCCTTCAGCTGCTGGTTCTCCGCCTGCAGTTCCTGCAGCGTCTGCCGGTAATCCACCTTGTCGCTGAGCCACAGGCCGATGTTGTTGATGCCCTTCTGGATCGGCACGATCACATAGCCGGACACGGTCTGCACCGGCTCCAGGTTGACGTTGGTCACAAAGGTGACAAACATCATGCCGACACAGAGAATGGTCAGCAGAAGAAGCATATATTTACTTGGAAGAGAAAATTTTGATTTTCGTCTCATATTGTATACTCACATTTCCTATCTGCACTTGCTTTTTCATTATTTACCGTTGTTGGTGTAGGCCAGGCTCCGGTACTGCCCTTCCTTGATCAGGCGGGACAGTCCTCTTGCCACGCTCTCTGCCGGGGAGTCGAAGGTATTGACCTTCAGCTTCGTCTCCTTGGTGATCAGCTCCGGGATGTTGCGGATGTTAGAGGAACCACCGGTGAGGTAAATGCCGTCCCGGATGATATCTGCTGCCAGTTCCGGCGGTGTCCGCTCTAGAATGACGCGGATCGTATCAATGATAGAGTGGATATGCTCCTTGATGGCATCATAGATGAAGTCAGAGGACACCTGCAGCTCCGCAGGCAGACCGGTCACAATGTCTCTGCCGTACACAAAACCGCTGCCCTCGTCCGGCTCCGTCGCATAGGCCAGCTGTTTTTTGATGGCCTCAGACGTCTTGCTGCCGATGACCAGATTATATTCCCGGCGGATGTTCGTCTGGATGGCCTCGTCAAACTTGTTGCCGCCGATCTTGATGAGCTTGCTCAGAACGATACCGCCCAGATTGATGATGGAAATCTCTGTCGTATCCGCGCCCATGTTGACCATCATCGTTCCTCTGGCACTGCGGATGTCAAGACCTACGCCCAGTCCGTCTGCCAGCGCTTTTTCCACCAGAAATACCCTTCTGGCCCGAAGGCCGGAGCTCTCCACCAGGTCAAAGAACGCACGCTTCTCCACATCTGTGATATCGGTAGGAACTGCCATGTAATATTCCGAGCCGCGCAGGTTGCCCTTGCCGCTGTGCTCGATGAACACCTGCAAAATCGTCTGCATGTTGTTGAAATCCGCGATCACACCGTAGCTCATGGGAAAAGACACCCGGATGTTGGCCGGTGCCTTCTCATACGCCTCAAACGCCTCATTTCCCAAAGAAAACAGCTGGTTGCGGTTGGCAATGGCAACAATATTTTTCTGATTCATGATCTTATCTGTCGCCGAATTATAAATTTTAATATTACTTGTTCCAAGATCGATACCAAATGCGGTCATATCGTTCTTCCTTTCCTACATTAAATTCTCTTCCCGTAAACTTACATAGCTTCTGTCTCCGATAATGATATGATCCAGAAGCGAAATCCCAATCAGCTCCCCGGCTTCCCATACCCGCTTGGTCAGCAGAATGTCTTCCCTGCTGGGATGCGGATCTCCGCTGGGGTGATTGTGTATCAGAATAATATATACTGCCTGGCATTTGAGTGCCTCGAGAAAAATTTCTCTGGCAGATATGAGAGAAGCATTGACCGTGCCCACGGACAGCTGCTTTTCTGCCAGCAGCATGCTTCTCGTATTCAGCATCATCACTCTGCACTGCTCCCGCTCCTCGTGCCGCAGATCTTCCATATAGAAATCCGCGATGCTGGCGGGATCATGAAAGCATAAGCCGTCCCGCGCCCGGCTCTTGGCCATGCGCCTGGAAAGCTCCGCAATACACTGAATCTGTATGGCTTTCACCCTACCGATGCCCTTCACAGAAGTCAGCTCCTGCACGGACAGCCCGCAAAGGCCTGCCAGATTCCCCTGTCTGCCGCCCAGATCCAGTACCCTTCTGGCCAGCTCCACAGACGTATCTCCCACTGCCCCTGTGCGGATGATCACGGCCAGAAGCTCTGCATCCGACAGCGCCTGGCAGCCCTGCTCCAGGCATTTCTCATAGGGGCGCTCCTCCGGAGGCAGGCTTAAGATGCCCTTTCGTTCCTCCGATGCCGTCTGTTCTCGTTGTTCCATTCTTTTCATAGCGATTCCTCCTGTTTCTCATGACTCTCTTCTATCGTCACACAACAGGTTCGCCAGCTTTCGTTTCTTGCAGCTGTCAGGCACTTTTCACTAAATGCCGAAAACAGCTGCACCGTCTGCCTACAGCAGCCGATAAATGATAATGGCAATGACCACGCCAATGATACTGGCCATGGTAATATGAATCGACAGTCCGAACGTTATGACAAGCACACCCAGATTCAGCACAAGCGGACTGTCCATCCCGAAGCTCTGGCCGTAGCCAAGCCAGCCAAACACCCCTGCATCCGATGCCAGCGAGCCGATAAATCCACCCAGTACAATGCCGGCAAGAATGAGCAGGAACAGGGCCCAGGAGTTCTTCTTCATTTGTGTCATACCTCCATCCTAAGTAACAAAACCGGAATCCCACAAAAACAGAATTCCGGTTCCTGTGGTTGTCATAAAAATATTATGTAAACATCAGTTCTGCTTACATACATTGTTTATTCTACCACACAGTTATTTCATTGTATAGAATTTTTGTTCTTAATTTTTCTTTAACAATGGCGCGGAGGCGCATATCTCTTAATAATCTCCTCCGCCACTTTCATGCCGTCCATGGCTGCAGACGTGATTCCCCCGGCATATCCGGCGCCTTCCCCGCAGGGATAGATGCCCTGCACCGGTGACTGGCACCTCTCATCCCGGCTGATCCGCACCGGCGATGACGTCCGGCTCTCCACGCCAGATAGGATCGCATCAGCCCGGTCAAAGCCTCTGATCTTCCGGCCACTGGCCTGAATCCCCTCTTCCAGTGCCGCATTGACCGCCTCGGGAAACAGCTCCCGCAGATTGGCAAAGGCAGTCGCGCCCTTGGTACAGCTTGCAAAATCCCCGTATGCTTCGGACACCTTTCCTGCACAGAAATCCCCGAACAGCTGCTGGGGGATCCGGCCCGCTCCTAAGGCAAAGGCTTTCTCTTCCAGTGCCCGCTGAAAAGCCACACCGCCCAGCGGATCCTGCGACGGAAAATCCTCCGGCGTCACCGTGACGATCATGGCGCTGTTGGCGTTGGCGGAATCCCGGTCATGATAGCTCATACCGTTGACGGCCAGCCGACCTTCCTCCGAGGACGCATTGACCACATAGCCGCCGGGACACATACAAAAACTATACACACCCCTGCCGTTTTCTGCCGTATGGGTCAGCTTGTAGCTGGCCGCAGGAAGCTCGTATGGGCAATTGGCCCCGTACTGGGATGCCTGGATCATGGCCTGGGGATGCTCGATGCGCACGCCCACGGCGAACGCCTTGGCCTCCATATGCAGCGGCTTTTCCCGCAGCATTTCAAAGGTATCCCGGGCACTGTGGCCGATGGCCAGCACCACCACATCCGCCGCTGTTTTTTCCTCATTGTTAATCGTAAGGCCGGTCAACTTCCCGTCCGTGATGTCCAGATCTGTCACCTGGCTGAAAAAGCGCACCTCACCGCCCAGGGCGCAGATTTCTTTTCGCAGATTCTGGATCACCTCGATGAGAATGTCGGTGCCGATATGGGGCTTGTTCATGTACAGAATCTCCTCCGGCGCTCCCGCTTCGGCAAAGATCCGCAGTACTTCCCGGTTCCGGCCAAAGGGATCCTTCACCAGTGTGTTCAGCTTTCCGTCAGAAAACGTCCCGGCGCCGCCTTCTCCGAACTGGGCATTGGCCCGCACATCCAATATGCCACCTGCCCAGAACTGCTCCAGCCGTTCCTTCCGCTCCGGTGCCGATGCGCCCCGCTCCAGAAGCAACGGCGCATACCCGGCTTTTGCCAGCAGCAGGCCGCAGAACAGTCCTGCCGGGCCGCTGCCGATGATCACCGGCCGGTGCTTTAAGGTTTCTGTTCCGGCGGCAGGCAATGTGTAGGGTTTCTCCTGTACCTTTAAGAGCTTCCCTTTTTTCAGGGCTGCTGCCGCTTTTTTCTCTGATGTCAGTGTGACCTGCACGTTGCACACCCGGAAAATCTGAGGCTTTTTTCTGGCATCCAGTGATTCCTTCACGATTCGAAAAGAAGAAAAAACGCTCCCGTCCAATCCCGCCTGCTTTGCCGCTGCTTTTTTCAGTTGTTCCCCGGTGGCTCCATAAGGAACCTTCACCTGATTGATCTGATAAATCTGGCCCATGCTTCCTCGATTCTCCTTACTTTCATCGTGTCATATGCCGTTCATGTATGTCGTACAGATCACCATGCGAATGTTCTGTACGATTCTTTTCCCGTATATCTGACTGTCTCTGTTCTATAGCAGCATTTGTATGTGCAGCTTGTATATTGCTATTGTGTTGTTCTGATCAATATTACTTCGTTACTGCGTGAAGCCCTGCGCAGTGCCCGCTGGACCAGGCCCACTGCAGATTGTAGCCGCCGCAGGCGCCGTCAATGTCCACCAGTTCCCCGGCAAAATAAAGTCCGGGCACCAGCCTGGATTCCATCGTCTCTCTGTCGATTTCTTCCGTGCTGACACCGCCGCTGCACACCTGGGCATGGGAAAAATCCATGTATCCGGTCATCTTTGCCGGCATCGCCTGGATCAGTCCGTACAGCTTCTCTTTTTTCTCTGCAGGGACAGCCGCCATTGCCGTTCCCGTCTTGATGCCGGCTTCCAGAAGCAGCACCTCGATGAGCTTCTGATGAAACAGGCCTGCCAGAAAACTGCCTGCCGACCGGTCAGGAGCCTGCTGCAATCTTGCATCCAGAAAGGCTCGCTGCTGCGCTTCTGTAAAATCCGGCAGGAAATTCACGGACAGCTCCACCAGCTTTCCCTCGGCCCAGCATCGCACCGCCTGATGGCTCACCTGAAAGGTGGGGATACCGGAAATGCCATAGGAAGTAAACTGCAATTCGCCCCGGGAGGAGGTGCACACGTCCCCGCAGCGAACCGTCACCCGTCCGTCACAGCGAAGCCCGGCAAGCTTCGGATACCGGCTTTTCTCCGCTTTCAGCCCGGTGAGTGCCGGGAGCACAGGAACCATCGTATGTCCAAATCCTGCTGCCAGGTCATATCCGCTGCCGTCCGCCCCGGTCTCCGGCGCGGCTTTGGAACCGCAGGCCAGAATGCAGGCGTCCGCCTCGTACGTCCACCCGTCTGTGTGGGCCAGAAAACGGCCATCTTTCTTTTCCAGCTTCGTGATCTCCGTAGAACATTTGCATTTTACCTTCCGGCGCTGTGCCTCCTCCATGAGAAGCTGCACCACCTGGGGCGCCTGGTCAGAGTAGGGATACAGGCCGTGATCCCGGTTTTTCGTATAGATACCGATGGAGGAAAAGAAACGGACCGTGTCCTGCACGTCAAACTGCCCGAAAGCACCAAAAGCAAAGTCCGGGTGTTCCCCCCGAAAGCTCTCTTCGTCGATCTTCGTGTTCGTCAGATTGCATCTGCCGTTGCCGGTTATCGCCAGCTTCCGCCCGGCTTTCGCGCCCTTTTCCAGAAGCGTCACCTTCGCCCCGTTTTTGGCTGCCGTGATGGCTGCCATCAGGCCCGATGCACCCGCACCGATCACCAATACATCCATTTCTTTTCCTCCTTTCCAACAGTTTCCATCCCTGTTTTCTGAAATCAATTTTCTGACATCAATTTCCTGTCATTCCCGCAAATTTTATCTGATAGAAATACAGTAGACTTCCACCGTTGCCTACAGCTTTACCACGCCTGCTTCCTTACATTTCTGCAGGGACATGAGAATACCCAGCTTAGCGTGGGGCCAGGTCAGGCCGCCCTGGAAATAAACCGCATAGGGCGGTTTGATGGGGCCATCTGCGGACAATTCGATGGAGGAACCCTGCACAAACGCGCCCGCGGCCATGATCACATCGCTGTCGTAACCGGGCATGGCCCAGGGCTCCGGCGTCACATGGGCATCCACCGGTGCGGCGCTCTGCACGCCCTTACAGAAAGCAATGACGCCCTCCGGTGTGCCAAATTCCACCGCCTGAATGATGTCGTGGCGGCTCTCCGTGCCGTTTGGCACCACAGGAAAACCTAATTTCTCATACACATTGGCTGCAAAAATCGCGCCTTTCAGGGCACTGGCCACCACGGTAGGTGCCAGGAAAAAGCCCTGATAAAAGGACTGGATGATGCCTAAGTTGGCGCCAACCTCCTGTCCCAGGCCCGGGCAGGTTGTCCGGTATGCCGCCTGCTCCACGCAGGCACGGCTGCCCACGATATAGCCGCCGATGGGGGCCAGGCCGCCGCCGGGATTTTTGATCAGGGAGCCGACTGCCATATCCGCACCCACGTCTGTAGGTTCGATGGTTTCCACAAATTCCCCGTAACAGTTATCTACCATACAGATGATGTCGGAGCGGATGCTTTTCACAAAAGCAATGGCCTCTCCGATCTTTTTCACACTCAACGTCGGCCGGGTCTGGTAGCCCTTGGAGCGCTGGATCTCCACCAGCTTCGTCTTCGGACCGATGGCTGCGCGGATGCCCTCGAAATCAAAATTGCCATCGGGCAGCAGGTCTACCTGGCGGTAAGTAACGCCATACTCTGCCAGAGAACCGATGGAGGGCCGGATGCCGATGACCTCCTCCAGCGTATCATAGGGCTTGCCGGAAATGCTCAGCAGCTCATCCCCGGGGCGCAGATTGCCGTGCAGCGCAATGGCCAGCGCATGGGTGCCGCAGGTGATCTGGGGACGCACCAGTGCCGCCTCCGCATGAAACGCAGATGCATACACCTCCTCCAGCGTATCCCGGCCCATATCATTGTAGCCGTAACCGCTGGTGGCCGCGAAATGGATATCGCTGACCTTATGGTCCTGCATGGCTTTGAGCACCTTTAACTGATTGTATTCCGCCACCGTATCGATCTCCTGAAAACGGCTTTCCAGATTTTTCAAAATGTCCTCGCCGAACGCCAGCACATCCGGTTGGATACCCAGGGCGGCGTACATATTTTTGATCTCTTCGTTCATTTCTGTTTTATCCTCGTATTTTCTTGTTTTATTTATAGTAATCATTCTATCTCTACATCCGCAATGTGCAATGATTTCCCCTAACTTCAACGATTAACAAACGTATTGGCAGCATCCCGCACGCTTCCATGCTCCATATCAACAAATCTTTTTAAGATTTGAAAGACTGCTTGTCACCTGTCATGCAGTCTGTATTCATAGAATTTGATATTTCGGAAATGGGAAGGATGTTCTTCGCATGGCAGATATCCAGCATTTTTTCCAGAATTCGTTCTTCCTGCCGGTCAAACTCCCGTTTATCCAGCCAGATGACTTCTTTTTCCCGGCGAAACCAGGTGAGCTGCCGCTTGGCAAAATGTCTTGTGTCCCGTTTCAGCACATAGACGGCTTCGTCCAGGGACATTTCTCCCTCCAGATAGGCAAGGATTTCTTTATACCCCAGTCCCTGCATGGACACCAGCTCCCGGCTGCAGCCCATTTCCCGCAGGCGTTTTACTTCCTCCACCAGCCCGTCGGAGAGCATCTGATCCACCCGCCGGGCGATCCGCTCATAGAGCACTTCCCGATCATCGGTCAGCACAAAGTAAGCATAATTGTACGGAGACGGCTTTTCCTTTTGCTCTTCGTTATGAGCAAAGATGGGCTGTCCCGTCTGTTCGTAATATTCCAGCGCCCGGATGATCCGTTTCACATTGTTGGGATGGATCTGGGCTGCGCTTTCCGGATCCACCGCCGCCAGCTCCCGGTGCAGGGCTTCGCAGCCTTCCTCCCGAGCCCGCCGTTCCAAGTTTTCCCGGTAACTGCTGTCCTCTCCGTTCTCCGTGAAATCAATGTCTTTGACAATGGCCTGGATATAAAAACCGGTGCCGCCGGTGAGGATGGGGATGTGCCCCCGTTCATAAATACCTGCCATGGCCTCCTTCACCAGCTGCTGGAAGCGCACCACATGAAACTCCTCCCAGGGCTCCAGCACGTCAATGAGGTGATGGGGAACGCCGTCCATTTCCTCCGGCCGGATCTTGGCCGAGCCGATGTCCATGTGCCGGTACACCTGCATGGAATCCGCAGATATGATCTCTCCGCCCACGGCTTTTGCCAGAGAAATGGAGAGGGCTGTTTTTCCCACGGCTGTGGGGCCTGTTAAGATAATAAGTGGTTTCACGGGGTTCCTCCTGTATATGTTGCTTCCTGCGATCGACTTTACACGATCCGTTTAAATTTCTTTTCCAGTTCGTACTGGGACATGGACACGATGGTGGGCCGTCCATGGGGACAGTTGTATGGGTTTTCCAGATTCAGAAGCTCGTCAATGAGGGCTTCCGCTTCTCTGGCCGACAGCCGGTTGTTGCCCTTCACCGCCGCCTTACAGGACATGGTGGCGATCCTGTCGTTGATGCTCTCTGCCTCCACCCGGTTGCCGCCTGCGCTGCTTAAGCCGTCCAGCATCTCTGTCAGCACCTCCCGGGATGCCACAGAAAACAGATTGTCCGGCACTGCCCGCACCGCATATTCCCTGCCGCCGAACGCCTCGATCTCAAAACCCAGCGCTGTAAAATTGTCCATATACGTGTGCAGCAGCTCTTCCTCCTGCATATTCAGCGTCAGGATGATGGGCGGGCTAAGCAGCTGGGACGTGTATTCCTTTGTCCGCAGCGCCCGCATGGTGCGTTCATACAGCACCTTTTCATGGGCGGCATGCTGGTCGATGATATATAGTTTATCCTCAAACTGGATGAGCCAGTACGTGTCAAACAGCTGGCCGATGATCCGATAATTGGCCCGGGACTTCTGGTCCAGAAAACGGTGCTCAAACAGATCCAGCTGCTCGGGTTTCTCCGGTGACTGGATGGGTGACTGTCCTTGCGACGCTTCATCTATCGCTACTATTGCGCCGGATGAAACTGTCCGTTCACCAGCGCCAGACTTTTCCTGTCCTGCATATCGCCCATCCGCAGTACCTAACACATTTTCCGGCTGCACGATCGAACTTTGACTGGCTGCCGTTCCATAACCTGACTCCATCCCGTTTGTTACAGCGCTCTGCCCATGACCGTTTTCCTGTGATTTCTCCAAATGGCCAAGATATCCAGCTCCCATCTGCGTATCTTCCGGCAATGGAATTCCAGTTGCCGTCTGCTCCGTCTGGGATTCCTGATCCTTCGATGCCTGCTGGGCGAATTCCTTCGTCACCCGCTCTTTCATCTTCTCCATGAAGTACTGCAGGTTCCGCTGCCGGGCGGCTTCTTCCGGTGTCATTGCACTTTGGGGTGACTGGGGCTGCGACAGCGTCGATGTATCGGCAGCCTGCCCTTGCTGCGTGAAATGTTCCGTCCCATAAGCAGATGTCTCTCTTACCATGGAGGAATTCGGCGGTACAGACGTCTGCGATGTCTGTCCGATCACAGTCCGGTCTCCCGTCTGCACCTGAGACGGCATCTGTGTATCCGCTATCAATGCACTGGCTGTTTGACTCACAGCCTGACCATTCAATGCCTGTCCAGCAGGCGTCCGCTTCTGCTCCGGCGCAAACATCTGCTCTTCCTCCGGCGTCAGCACGATCTCCGGGATGAATTCTTTTCCGGCCAGGGCATCATGCACCGCCTGGAAAATATCCTGATATACCGTATTATTATCAGAAAACCGCACTTCCAGCTTGGCGGGATGGACGTTGACGTCCACCTTTTCCCCGTCCACCTGGAACAGGAGCGCCGTGAACGGATACCGGTGCTGCATCATAAAGGATTTATAGGCGTCCTCAATGGCCTTGGTGATGGTCGGATTCTTCACGTAGCGGCCATTGACAAAATAATTCTCGTAATTGCGGTTGCCCCGGGAAACCACCGGCTTGCCGATATACCCGGTCACGGACACACAGCGGCCCTCCCGGTTCACCGGCAGCAGCTCGGAGGCCACCTCCCGGCCGTAGATATTGTAAATGATATCCTTCAGGTTGGTGTTGCCCGACGTCTGCAGCTTCGTCTGATGGTTGGCAATGAATTTAAAGGAAATGTCCGGATGGGAAAGAGCCAGCCGCTCCATGAGGGTACCGATGTATCCCGCCTCCGTCATGGGGGGACTTCAGAAATTTCCGTCTGGCCGGTACATTATAAAACAGGTTGCGGATGAGGAAGGTGGTTCCTTCCGGCGCCCCGATCTCTTCCAGGCTCTTTTCCTCCCCGCCCTCAATGCGGTAGCTGACGCCGGTGTCGCTGTCTGCCGTCTTGGTGATGAGCTCCACCTGAGCCACAGAGGCAATACTGGAAAGTGCCTCGCCTCGAAACCCCAGGGAAGAAATATGGGCAAGATCTTCTACTTTGCGGATCTTGCTGGTGGAATGGCGCAGAAACGCATCCGCCACCTGGTCGGCCGCAATCCCGCTGCCATTGTCCGTTACACGTAAAAAGGTGGTGCCGCCGTCCCGAATTTCCACCGTGACAGAAGAGGCACCTGCGTCCACTGCATTTTCCGTCAGCTCTTTGACGACGGACGACGGGCGCTCAATGACCTCGCCCGCCGCAATCTTGTCAATCGTATTTCTGTCCAGTACCTGAATCTTTGCCAAAGACTTCCCGTCCTTTCTCCCTTTTTCAACCATCTTTCCCTTTACAGCTCGCCAAGTATTTCTTACCAGTACCTGTCAGGCATTTTCATTCTTTTTTACCACCGGTTGCGCAGCTTGCTCTGCAGCCGGTTCAGCGTGTTCAGCGCATCCAGCGGCGTCAGATTGGAAATATCCAGTTCTTTTAACTCCTTGAGAATATCGTCATCTTTTACCGTATCAAACAGGGACATCTGCTCCATGTCCACCTCATCGTAGGTGACGGGCTTTTTCTTCACCGCGCTGCCCTGTACCACTTCGATCTCGTGTACCCGCTGGGTGATGTCCGCATCCACCAGCTGATGGATGATCTCCTTGGCCCGCTGGATCACGTTGTCGGGCACCCCGGCCAGCTTGGCAACCTGAATGCCGTAGCTCTTATCTGCGCCGCCTTTGACAATCTTTCGCAGGAAAACGATATCGTCGCCCTTTTCTTTTACGGCGATACAGTAATTGTTCACGCTGGACAGCTTTCCTTCCAGTTCCGTCAGCTCGTGATAATGGGTGGCAAACAGCGTCTTGGCCCCCAGAAGCCGCGGATTGCTGATGTGCTCCACCACCGCCCAGGCGATGGACAGGCCGTCGAAGGTGCTGGTGCCTCTGCCAATCTCATCTAAGATGAGCAGGCTGTTGGCCGTAGCGTTTCGCAGGATGTTGGCCACCTCGGTCATCTCCACCATGAACGTACTCTGGCCGGATGCCAGATCGTCCGATGCGCCCACCCGGGTGAATATCCGGTCCACAATGCCGATCTTGGCCTTCTGGGCCGGGACAAAGCTGCCGATCTGCGCCATGAGCACAATGAGGGCGGTCTGCCGCATGTAGGTGGATTTTCCGGCCATGTTGGGGCCGGTGATGATGGAAATCCGGTTTTTGTTGTTATCCAGATAGGTGTCATTGGCGATGAACATATCGTTGGAGATCATTTTTTCCACCACCGGGTGTCTGCCGCCGCGGATGTCGATGAGCCCCTTCTCGTTGATGGAAGGACGCACATAGTTTTCCCGCTCCGCCACCAGGGAAAGGGAGGCATACACGTCCAGCCGGGCAATGGCCCGGGCCGTTTTCTGGATGCGCAGTACTTCCCGGCCGATCTGATCCCGCACATCGGCAAACAGGTCATATTCCAGAGAAAACAGCTTGTCCTCGGCGCCCAGGATCATATCCTCCAGCTCCTTGAGTTTCGGGGTGATGTAGCGCTCCGCGTTGGTCAGCGTCTGCTTGCGCATATAGTCGTCCGGCACCAGATCCTTATAGGAATTGGTCACTTCCAGATAATAGCCGAACACCTTGTTATATTTGATGCGAAGGTTTTTGATGCCGGTGCGCTCCCGCTCCTGCTCTTCCAGCTGGGCCAGCCAGTTCTTTCCTTCGGTCTTGGCCTGCCGCAGCTTGTCCACCTCTTCATTGTAGCCTTCCTTGATGATGCCGCCTTCCCGGACGATCATGGGCGGTTCATCCACGATGGCTTTACTGATGAGCGCATGCACATCCTCCAGGGCGTCCAGCTCCTCCTCCACCGTTTTCAGTTCCCCGCATACACTGTCTTTCAGCAGATATTTGATGGCGGGCAGCATGGAAAGGGAACTCTTGAACGCCACCAGATCCCGGGGATTGGCCGACTGGTAGGTGATCCGGCTCACCAGCCGCTCCAGGTCATACACGGGATTTAAGTATTCCCGGATCTCCTCCCGCATGATGGCGTTGTTGTTCAGCTCCTCGATGGCATCCAGCCGGGCCTCAATGGTCTCTTTTTCCAGCAGCGGCTGTTCGATGTAGGTGCGCAGCATCCGGGCACCCATGGCCGTCTTTGTCTTGTCCAGCACCCACAGAAGGGAACCCCGTTTCTGTTTTTCCCGCAATGTCTCTGTCAGCTCCAGATTCCGCCGGGTGGAGCTGTCCAGCACCATATATTTTCCTGTGGAATAAGGCACCAGTCGGGTCATCTGGGACAGGCTGTTTTTCTGGGTATCCAGAAGATACCGCATAAGTGCGCCCGCCGCCAGCACACCCAGAGTGTAATCCCCCAGTCCCAGCGCCTCCATGGAAGCCACCTGAAAATGCTCCAGCAACGCCCGCCGGCACTGCTCATCGTCAAAATAGGCCGCATCCAGCGGGAACACGGAAATGCCCAGCCGGTCTTTCAGGGCGTCCAGATCGGTGCCGCTCATGAGCAGCGGCTCGTTGCAGATGATCTCCGCCGGAGAAAACTTGATGATCTCATCCTCCATTTTCTTGGCACTGGAAACCTCGGTAAGGAAATATTCACCGGTAGACACGTCCGCCAGGGACACCCCGTAGCGATCTGCCAGATACACGATACACATGATGTAGTTGTTTTTCGTCTCATCCAGCGCCTGGGTGTTCAGGTTCGTGCCCGGCGTCACCACCCGGACAACCTCCCGTTTCACCATGCCCTTGGCAAGCTTGGGATCCTCCACCTGTTCACAGATAGCCACCTTGTAGCCCTTGGCCACCAGCCGGTTCAGATACGTCTCGGCGGCATGGTAGGGCACACCGCACATGGGCGCCCGCTCTTCCTGTCCGCAGTCCTTGCCGGTGAGGGTCAGCTCCAGCTCTCTGGACACTGTCACCGCATCGTCAAAAAACATTTCATAAAAATCGCCCAGACGATAAAACAGGATACAGTCCTTATACTGCTCCTTGGTGTCCAGGTAATGACGCATCATAGGTGTAAATTCAGCCAATTTCTTATCCTCTTTCGTTATATTTTAAAGCCCCATAAATGCTTTACAGATCATCATATCACCGTTCAGCCGCTCTTCCAATTCCTTTTCGGCTTCCCGAAAAATTTCATCAATAAAGGCAGGCTCCACCTGTCCGATGGGTGTCACCGGAAGGGGCGGCTCCTGGCTGTCCTCCAGCACGTAATCCATCCATACAATGTCGTGCCATTTGCCGTCCTTGTAGCCGCAGGCCGGGGAAAAATGCCACGTGCTGGAAGCCCATGGCAGCATGGAAATCAATGCTCTCCGGGTTCGGGGAGGTGATGCAGGCATAGGCATGGCGGTAATGCATCTGCTCAAGAAGAGCAAACAGCAGGCGGTACAGCATCTTGCCAATGCCGCCTCTGTGATAATCCTCCTCCAGATAGACAGACAGCTCGCAGTCCCAGTCATAGGCTGCCCGGCTCCGGTACAGGGAGGCGTAGGCGTAGCCCACGATCTTTCCGTCGATCTCACACACCAGATAAGGCATGTGGGAAAGGGGTGTTTCGGATCCTTCCTGCAAATTCTTCCACCGACGGCACCGTAAATTCAAAGGTCACCGGGGTGTTTTTGATGTAATATTCATAAATGCCAAGCAAATCTGCCGCGTCGGAAGGCTGTGCCATCCGCACACGGACAAGCTTTTCCTGTTCCATGTTATCTGTCCTTTCTCTAACTGTCCTTTGCATGTCTGTCCCGTTTTTCTTGCCTGTGGGGGATATCGTTATTCTGCCGCGCTGTTTTTCGCATCCAGCGCTTTCACCCTGTCAGCCGCAGCCACCAGATTGCAGCAGATATTGTCCTCTCCCAGTGCTTTCACCAGGCCATAACGCTTCATGGCACGCATGGGCTGCTCCTGGACGCCGCACAGCACCAGCGCAATCCCCTGCTCCACGCAGTGCTTGCGCAGATTATTGAGATGCCGCATGGCTGCACCGTCCAGCGCCGGTACACTTCTCATCTGCAGAATCATGTATTTCAGCGTATCCGGAGTGGTAATGATATCAAAATTGTCCGCAGCCGCAAAAAACAACGGCCCTAAGAACCGGTATACCAACGTGTGCTCCGGCAGACTTCGGATGATCTCGTCCTCCGGGTTCGGCGCATCCAGATCGCTGTCAGGATTGCCGCTGTTGCCCACATACACATAGTTCTGGATCTCTGCCACATCTGCCATCCGTTTCATCAGCAGAAAGGCTGTCAGGATGATCCCTACCTCTACTGCAAACAAAAGATCTACCAGCACGCCACAGAACAGCGTTACCATCAGTACAAGAAAATCAGATCTCGGCGCATGCTTTCCGATATAAACAAATTCTTTGATATTGCACATATTCACAGCCACCACAATAAGTACCGCTGACAGCACCGGCATGGGAATATAGCCCGCCAGCGGCATAAGGAACAGCAGGATCAGCGTGACAACCACACTGTGCACCATACCCGCGATGGGGGTGCGGCCGCCGTTTTTCACGTTGTTGGATGCACGGGCCACGGCGCCTGCCACCGGCGCTGCGCCGAAAATTCCGCAGAAAATATTGGCAATGCCCTCTGCAATGAGTTCCTGATTGGAGTTGTGCTTCTCGCCCATAAGTCCATCCGTCACCGAGCAGGCCAGCAGAGAAACAATGGCTATGAGGATTGCCAGTGTCACAGACAGCGGCAGCAGATCCACCAGTGTCTCCAGGGAGAGCATGTGAATCTCAGGGTACGGAAAATGGGTGGGCAGATCGCCGTATACCGAATGAATGGTGGATACCGGAATTTTGAAGATCGTCACCACCGGCGTCATGATGAGAATGGCCGCCAGAGAGTTGGGGATCTTATCGTTGATCTTCGGCAGAACGAGAAGAATAACGATGGATGCCGCGCCCACCAGCACAGCTGCCGGCCGGAACGTAGATGCCGCGCCGAAAAGGACCGGCATTTTCTCCAGGAACTTCACCGGCACTGTCTCGATCTGGAGGCCGAAGAAGCCCTTGATCTGATTTGTGAAAATACCCACGCCAATGGCGGCGGTAAACCCTAAGGTGATCGTTCTCGGAATATATTTCAGCAGGCCGCCCAGACGGAACAGGCCCATAAGGATCAAAATCACACCAGCCATGATGGAAGCCGCTGCCAGTCCTGCCAGTCCATATTCATCCACAATGGTAAAGACAGTCATGACTGTCGCCGCTGTGATGCCGCCGATGTTTACTTTACTTCCGCCGAACAGCGATACAAAAAAGCCGCCGATGATGGCAGAATAGAGTCCTTTTTCAGGACTTAAACCCGAAGAAATTGCCAGTGCCACAGACAGCGGAAAGGCGATGACCGCCACCAGAATTCCTGCAAAAATGTCTTTCACCAGCTGATTTTTCGAATAGTGCTTCATGCATTCCACGATTTTAGGCTGAAATTGGCCCATGGATAATGCCCCCTCTTATGTAAGTACTATCGTAATTCGCCCATATAATAAAAGCCGCAGTTCTTTTTCAGATATACAGGAACGATCTTGCCGATCAGATCCGGCGTACCCGGAAAATGTACGGTGATGTTGTTGGAAAGCTTGCCGGTCATGAGTTCCGGGTGCTGTCCGTTCACTTCCTCCACCAGTACCGGCTGCGTCTCTCCTTCAAAACGCCCTGTCATCTCGGCAGAAATATGTTGTACTTCCTTCAAAAGGCGGTTGAACCGCTCATGCGCCACGTCGTCCGGGATCTGCCCTTCCATAGCAGCCGCCGGAGTCCCGCTGCGTTTCGAATATAAAAAGGTAAAGGCACTGTCGTACCGCACACGCCTTACCACATCCAGCGTATCCTGAAAATCCTCCTCGGTCTCCCCGGGGAAGCCCACGATGATATCCGTGGTCAGGGAAAGATCGGGAATCTCCCGCTTTAACTTCTCCGCCAGAGCCAGATAGCTCTCCTTCGTGTATCTGCGGTTCATCAGTCCCAGAACCCGCGTGCTTCCTGACTGCAGCGGCAGGTGCAGATGACGGCAGATTTTCTTGGAATCCCGCATGGTCTCAATGAGCTCATCGGATAAATCCTTGGGGTGGGAAGTCATGAAACGGATACGCTGGATCCCGTCAATCTTCTCCACCTCCCGCAGAAGTGCGGCAAATGTCATCGGCTGCTCTAACGTTTTTCCATAGGAATTCACGTTCTGTCCCAAAAGCATGACCTCAACGACACCATCCTGTGCCTGTCTTCTGATCTCATTTAAAATATCTTCCGGTTCCCGGCTGCGCTCCCGTCCCCGCACATAGGGAACGATACAGTAACTGCAGAAATTATTGCAGCCGAACATGATATTCACACCTGATTTAAAGCTGTATTTCCTGATATTCGGCAGATCCTCAACGATCTGATCCGTATCCTTCCAGACATCCACCACCATCTTTCCGGTGGCAAACCGTTTGTGCAGAAGTTCTGCCAGCAGGAAAATATTGTGCGTCCCAAACACAATATCCACAAACCGGTAGGTCTTCCTGATCCTCTCCACTTCCTCGGGCTCCTGCATCATGCAGCCGCAGACCGCCACCAGCATGTGCGGATGCTTTTTCTTCAGATTATGAAGAATGCCCAGCCGCCCGTATACCCGCTGGTTGGCATTTTCCCGGACGGTGCACGTGTTGAACAGCACAAAGTCCGCTTCCTCGGATTCGCTGAAAACGTAACCCACCGTTTCCAGAATACCCGACAGCTTCTCGGAATCTCTGGCGTTCATCTGACAGCCGAAGGTTGTGACATGATAGGTCGGGGCACGCCCCAGCTTGTCTGCCAGCGCCTGTACTTCCTGCTTCACCGCTTCCATGAAATAATACTGGCGCTCTGTTTCGTTATTTTCCATTGTTTAAAACCTTTCTATTTGCGGATCTGTCCATTGCCGTAAATGATATACTTGGTGGACGTCAGCGCTTTTAAGCCCATGGGGCCTCTTGCGTGCAGCTTCTGGGTACTGATGCCGATCTCCGCGCCAAAGCCGAACTCATACCCGTCCGTAAACCGGGTGGAGGCGTTCACGTACACCGCCGCCGCATCCACTTCATTCAGGAATTTCTGGGCGTTGGCATAATCCCGCGTGACGATGGCCTCGGAGTGACCGGTATTATACTTATTGATATGGGCAATGGCCTCGTCGATAGAGGACACCGTCTTCACAGACAGGATGTAATCCAGATACTCTGTGCCCCAGTCCTCTTCCGTCGCCTCCGGGATCATGGGCAGTACCTGACGGGCGACTTCATCCCCCCGCAGCTCCACCTGCTTCTGATCGAGACAAAGCTTCAGATAAGGAAGAAAATCACCGATGATATTCTCATGAACGACCAGCGACTCACAGGCGTTGCACACGCCGATGCGCTGGGTCTTGGCGTTGAAAATGATGTTGGCCGCCATCTCATAGTCCGCGCTCTCATCCACGTAAATATGGCAGTTGCCGGTGCCGGTCTCGATGACCGGAATGGTGCTGTTATCCACCACAGAACGGATCAGCCCTGCGCCGCCTCGGGGAATCAGCACGTCCACATATGTACGCATCCGCATAAACTGGGCCGTCACCTCCCGGCTCGTATCTTCGATGAGCTGGATGGCGTACCGGGGAATGGAAAAACGATCCAGTACGGTCTGTAAGCAGGTGACGATGGCCTTGTTGGAATGGATGGCATCGCTGCCGCCCTTTAAGATGACCACATTGCCGGTCTTGAAGCAAAGGCCGAAGGCATCTGCCGTCACGTTGGGTCTGGCCTCGTAAATGATGCCGACGACGCCTAAGGGCACCCGCTTCTGGCCAATGAGCAGGCCGTTGGGCCGTTCCTTCATGCCCAGCACTTCCCCTATGGGATCTTCCAGCGCCGCAATGGAACGAAGTCCCTCCCGCCATGCCCTCAATCCGCTCGGATGTCAGCATGAGCCGGTCGATCAAGCCTTCGTGCATGCCTTTTCTGCGTCCATTCTCCACGTCGATCATGTTCTCTTCCAGGATCAGATCGGTACTTTTGATGAGGGCATCCGCCGCAAATAGCAGCACCTCATTTTTTCTCTGAGATGCCAGTGTCCGCATGAAACTCTCTGTCTCTTTCGCCTGTCTTCCGATGGTTTCTAACTGACTCATTGTAATTCCTCCCTCATATGGTCTGTGTGTGGGCAGATGACCACATCCGCCGCCTGGTCAAAGGTTTCCGCAGGAATGGCGTCCACCAGCTGAAAAGCAAAGCAGATGCCAAGCTTTACCGGCACCGGATACTGTTCCAGATACCGGTCATAGTAGCCGCCTCCGTAGCCGATGCGGTGCCCTTCCCGGTCAAAGGCTGCGCCGGGCAGCAGCATCACATCCCCTGCCGCTGGCCATATCGCCGGACAGCTCTCCTTTGGTTCCAGAATGCCGAAACTTCCCGGGGCAAGATCCGCCTCCCCTGTAATCCGGTAAAAGGTCATCTCCCGGCCCTCCACCTTCGGCACAGCCACGGTCTTCCCTTCGGCCAGCGCGGTGCGCATGACCGGCCAGGTGTCCACCTCCTGCCGGAACGGCACATATGAAAAAAGCGTCCCACAGCTGTGATACGCCGGATGTGCCAGCACCTGCCGGGCAATGTCCGCTGACTGTCTGGTGCGTTCCTCCTTCGGGCAGGCACTTCGCATGGCAAGAAGCCTCTGCCTAATTTCCTTTTTTGCTGCCATATTTTTCTCCAAGGTTGACGATGGAGCCATCTTTCTCCTTGATATCAATATTGTTCAACTGGCCCCGCAGGTTCTGTTTGAACGCCTCCACGTACTCCCGGCGCAGCAGCGCCTGTTCGGAACGCTCCGCACTGGTCAGACCTTCGGCCTTGGATTTGCGGTATAATTCATTGATCCGGTCGATCTTTTTCTTATCAATTCCCATCCGTATATTCTCCTCTGCACAATATCGTATCTATATTACACCATTTTTTTTCTTCCGTCTAGCCCGGGAATCCTCCCTTTTTAACTGGAATAATTTTCCAGAAAATCATAGAGCTCATGGACGTCCAGCAGGCAGTTACCGTCCCGGATACTGCGCTTCATGCGCTCCGGCAGCGATACCACCGGGATGTCCGTGTACTCGTACACCGTCTTCTGATCCATGTAGTAGACCACCACCAGACCGTCCGCCTCGCCCAAGGCATACTTGTACGCTTTTTCCCAGGGAAAATACGTCTTGCGGAACACCACCTTGGCATCCGAGAAGGATACCAGATCCATCTGCTCAAAACCGTTCTCCAGTTCCTCGATGCCCGGCTCCTTCGTGTAATCCTTTGCATAGGCAAGGGCCTCCTCCCGGTCAAGCCCCAGAAGGGCCGTGGGGATCCGCTCCCGCACCTCCCGGGTAACGCCGGTCCTGCGGTTATAATTTTCCACCACATACTCCGTATCTGCTTTCAAAATAGCCTTTTCTGTCGTGTCCGCCAGCACTGCCTCCCCGGCGTTCTCCATCTGCTCCTTCGTCTGCTCTCCCGCATACCGGTAGGACAGCCGGAAGCTTCCATAATAAGCCGCGCACAGCAGCAGGGCGTAAAACAAAAAGGCGATACCATACTTTTTCACGGAATTTCCTCCTTTTTTGTATAGTATCAGCCTTTTCCTGCCAGTTTATTCCAAACTTTACATCAGATGAAACTTTCTCGCGATCCGGTACAGCGTCTTTCCCTTGGGGAATTCCAGCAGCTCCTTCTTCGTAATGCCCCGCAGCATGAGCAGCAGCGCCCCGTAAATGCAGGCGCCCACGCCAATGGAAAGCACCGTGGAAATGGCATTGCCTGCAAACAGCGCCAGCAGCTTGTACAGGCCGAACACCGCCAGCCCCATGAAGCCGGAGCAGATGCCCGGAATGATGAACGTCCGCATGAGCTCCTGCCGGTAACCGATGTGCCGCCGGATGGCGATGCCATTCATGAGGCACATGAGCAGAGCAAACAGGTTGTTGGCCTGAATAACACCGTAGATGCCCATGTGAAACTTTGTCAGCATCACATACAGCACGCCCAGATGAAGCACCAGCGCCACCGCCGAGTGGATCACCGGCAGCCGCATCTGGTTGATGCCCTGCAAAATACCGTTACTTAACGTTGACATGGCATAAAGCACGATGGAAACGACGCCCACCTGGAACATGCGCACGGCCATGGCCACGGCGTCCGGATCCGGGTCGTTGTACAGAAGCTTCAGGATCGGCCCTGCCAGCACGCCCATGCCCACCGCGCATGGGATCGTCAGCACCATGGTGAAACGGATGGAGGTCTGGATCTTCCGTCTTGCTTCCTTATAATGCCGCTCCACCATACACATGGTAAGCCCCGGGATCGTGGAGGACACCAGCGCGTTGGCAATGGCGATGGGCACATTGGTCAGCGTCTTGAACTTGCCGGAGAAGATACCCCAGGAGGTGTTCACCGCCGAGCTGGTGACGCCCATATCCAGGCTTAACGCCTTGTAAACGCCCTGGTCGATGATGCCGCTGATGTTGTAAATGGCGGTACTCAGTACCACCGGAATGATGGTGAGGATGAGCACCTTCATGATCTCCGCGTTGCTCTCCCGGTGCTTGGTCCGGTCTGCCTTCACCCGTCTGGCTGTCCGGCGTCTGCCGGTAACGTAGACAAATACGAGGAACAGAAGGCCTGCCAGCGCACCCATGGTGGTACCCAGCGTGCTGCCGCCTGCCCCGTAGGCTGCGGATGCCGTAGTGGTACCCAGGATCTTGTCCACATTGGCTCCCATTTTCACAAAGATCATGGCGGCGCCGATGCTGACAATGGCGTTGACCACCTGCTCCGCCAGCTGGCTCACTGCCGTGGGCACCATGGTCTCCTGCCCCTGGAAATACCCGCGGAACACGCCCATGATGGCCAGGATCAGAAGCGCCGGTGCCAGGATCCGCAGGGCAAAGGCGCTCTCCGGTGTGTGCAGCACCTTGTCTGTGAAAAATCCCGCACCAAAAAAGGTGATCACCGAGGTGGCGATACCGGTCACCAGGGCAAATACCATGGCGCCGTGGAACACTCTCTGGGCATTGCGGTATTCCCCTCTGGCATTTCTCGCCGACACCTGCTTGGCCACGGCCAGTGGAATGCTGTAGGAGGACACCAGCAGCATGATGGTGTAAATGTCAAAGGCACTGGAATAGAAGCTGTTGCCCTCGTTGCCGATGATACGCGTCACCGGGATCCGGTACAGCATGCCGATGACACGCACGAAAATGGAAGCAACCGCAAGGATGCTTCCCTGTTTTAAATAGTTGGAACTGTTTTTCTTCTTGTTTCTGTTGTCTGCCATCAGAAATGATTTCCTCTCCTGATTTGTCTATCTGCGGATGCCTAAGCTGTCCAGAATGGCTTCCTGGCGCTGCTCCATATCTCTGGCCATGTCCGCATCCTCATGGTCATAGCCCATTAAGTGTAACATACTGTGGGCGATCAGGAAAGCATATTCCCGGAGTCTGGAGTGGCCGTATTTCTCCGCCTGCTCTGCCACCTTGTCCAGAGAGATCATAATGTCTCCCAGCATCAGCTCCCCGCTCTCCGGGTTGAAACAGTCCGCCTGGTCTTCCTCCACCCGGGAAAAATCCGCCGGTGTCTCATATTCCAGCAGCGGAAAAGAAAGCACATCCGTAGGGCGGTCGATGCCCCGGAATTCCTTATTTACCTTGTGGATCTCCTCATCGGTGGTCAGGGTCAGGTCAACCTCCGCCTCATACGGGCAGTCTTCATAATCCAGCGCAGCCACGATCACCTGTTCTGCAATTTTCTCATAATCAAAATCCAGTGCCGGATCGGTCACCTCTGTCTCTACACGGATGGTCACTGCTGTTTCCTCCCTTTTCCTTTTCGGTCACGGTCACCTTTGCGCTCTCGCCGTTTGTCCCGTTTCTCCTTATACTGTTCCCGGTGCTCATAATCCTCGTAAGCCTTGACGATCTTCTGTACCAGCGGATGACGCACCACGTCCTTGCTGGTGAGATAACAGAAGCCGATATCGTCCACCTTGCTCAGCACCTTCTCCGCCACATCCAGGCCGGATACCGTGCCCGGCGGCAGATCCTTCTGGGTAGAGTCGCCGGTGATGATCACCTTGGAGCCAAACCCGATACGGGTCAGGAACATTTTCATCTGGGCCGGGGTGGTATTCTGGGCCTCATCCAGAATGATAAAGGCGTTGTCCAGCGTCCGACCGCGCATATAAGCCAGGGGCGCCACCTCAATGAGCCCTTTTTCCATATTTTTCATATAGCTCTCCGGCCCCATGATCTGATACAGGGCGTCGTAGAGGGGTCGCAGATACGGATCTACCTTGCTCTGCAGGTCACCGGGCAGAAAGCCCAGCTTCTCTCCCGCCTCAATGGCCGGTCTGGTCAGGATGATCCGGCCCACCTCGTCATTTTTGAAAGCGGTGATGCCCATGGCCATGGCCAGATACGTCTTGCCGGTACCGGCAGGGCCGATGCCGAAGACAATCATCTTCTTGCGGATCTGATCCACGTAATTTTGCTGTCCCAGCGTCTTGGGCTTCACCGGGCGGCCGTTGATGGTGTGGCAGATCAGCTCCTGATCCATCTCGGCCACGGCCCCCTCCTTTTCCTCAAAGCCCAGGGCAATGGTGTAGTCCACGTTCTGTTCCGTGATGGTGTTGCCCCGGACAGAAAGTCCCAGGAGCTGTTCAAACACCCGGGCTGCCCGCTGGGTATCCTCCAGGCGCCCCAGCACCTTCAGGGTATCGTCCCTGGCGATGACGGTGACATTCATGGCACGCTCGATTTTCTTGATATACTGATCAAACTGGCCGAACACATTTGCCTGGTGCTCGACCGGGATCTGAAGAATGGTTTCCTGTATACTCATGCAGAACCAAATTCCTTTCCGGCTGGTTGTTTATTGTAACGGGACATCCGCCTCCGGCAAAACGGACGGCTCCAGTTCGGCTGCCCGCTGGCATACCGTCACGGTCCCCGATGCGGTTCCCTGCTTTTGGCCTATCTGTATTTTAACATCATTTTCCGTAATTTGAACCCCCTTTTTCTCTAATTCCGTAAAATACTCCTGTAATTGCTGCAAAAGGAGGGATTTCGTCTCAGCCTCCGTATAGATCGCCGGGGAAAATGCATACTCCCGCAGGGTCACTTTTCCAAATACCACCGGCAGATAAAAATGATCCAGAAGGCGCAGCTGGTACTCGCTGCACAGCCGTTCCCACCCGGTGTCCGCCGGTACCTGCGGAGAAACGTTCACCTGCCGGGACAGCAGCTGCACATAGAAGCCCGTCTTCTGCTGCCCGGAGTACACCTTCTGCTCATACGCCCGGTTCACACTATTTTCGTAATGCTCTGTGGAAACGATCCACACGTCCGCATCAGCTTTCGTGTACCACAGCTGCGCCACCTCTTTGCTGTCGTTGGTCAGCTCCAGCACCCCGCTGACCAGCACATCCCCGGCCTTCACCGGATCCCCTTCAGCAAAACAGGGCGTCCCCCGCCGCACCACCATGGCCGTGATCACCCCGTCCGCCGGTGCGATCAGATCATAGGGCGCATCCTCATCGGTTTCCGTCTTTGTCTCGTCCTGCTGCGCCGTAAACAGATCCTCCCGCAGCTGGATGGACAGCCTGGTTCCCTGGATGCTGGCCGACACCCAGGTGATGCCGGCATATTTTTCCCGCAGGAAAAACTGGATCTCCTCACAGTCCACCTTTGATTTTCGGATGCCGTGAAAAATCCCTTCCTCCTCCAGGGCATCCACCACCAGCTCCTGGGTATAATGCGCACCGCCCTCCACCCGGATATCCCAGATAAAAAGGGACAGAAACCACAAAAGCCATGCGCACAGCACGATTCCCAGGAAAAAGGCTTTCCGTTTCCGGTTCTGAAAGATAAAAAAAGGAAGACCATGCTTCTGTATGATCATGATCTTCGTCTTTGTTTTCCGCACATAAGGCCGGATCTGGCGAAAGCCGCGAACCGTCATTTTCATCTCGTAATCAGCGCCGCAGTTTTCGATATCCCACACGAGAATGTTGGCAAGGCTGCACAAGTTCAGAAACCGCTCCGGCGCATAGCCGCTGACCCGAAGCGTCACATAGCCCTGCAGCAGGCGAATCATCTGGATGAGCAATATGGGCCACCGCCCTTCCCTTATTCTAAAAAGCAAATATTGTCCAGTGTGCCTTCTACCTTCATCTCATCGCCGGTATAATACACCACCGAAAGCCCTTTGCCCAGAAGCAGGACGCTGCCGCTCTTCCCGGAAAGCATGATCCGACAGTCGGTGTACTCGATGATGCCCTTATAATTTTCCACAAAAATCTCATGCCGCCCCGTGACACTGACCAGCATATCGCCCCGGGTCAGGTCAGAGGGCAGCCGCAGACTGTCTGAAATCTTATGCTTCATCCGGTTTTCCTGCCCGCCGCTTTATGAAAAATATATGCGTTTCCCGCCCGGATGATGCATCAGTCTTTGTCCGCTTTTTTCCCTTTCAGCCGGACGCAGATCTGCTTCTGCCCGTTGCTGTAGGACATCTTCTGCACCTCATAGTCGCCCAGCGATTTGATGAACAGCGTCAGCTTGGAAAAGCCGTAGTTACGCACATCAAAATCCGGCAGCCGCTTGGACAGCTGATCCCCCAGCTTTCCCGAGGACACCCAGCCGTCCTCATCGGAAAATTTCTCCAGAATAGCATTGATGGTACCACGGATCCGGCGGATATCCCCCCGCTTCCGGCCATTTTTCTTCTTTCCGCTGCCGGTTTCCGCCTGCTCGCTGCTGTGTTTGGCCTCCCGCAGCTTCTCTGCCTCTTCCTCCTCCTGCTGGTTTGCATAGAGAAGATCCAGGTACTTGAACTGGTTGCAGGCCGAAATAAAGGGCTGGGGCGTCTTCTCCTCCCCCATGCCGATGACCTGCATGCCAGACTCCCGCAGTCTGGCCGCCAGCCGCGTAAAATCGCTGTCCGAGGACACAATGCAGTAGCCGTCCACCATGCCGGAATAGAGAATGTCCATGGCGTCGATGATCATGGCCGAGTCGGTGGAATTCTTGCCGGTGGTGTAGCTGTACTGCTGCATGGGAATGATGGAATTCTCCAGCAGCACATGCTTCCAGGAAGCCAGCTGGGGATTCGTCCAGTCGCCGTAGATCCGCTTGTAGGTGGCCACGCCGCTGTTGGAGATCTCATCCAGAATGATCTTAATGTATTTGTCTGATATGTTATCCGCGTCAATGAGTATGGCAAATCGCAGCTCGTTATCCATCATATTCCTCCGTATTTCCAAACAGTGCCTCATAGGATTTTCTCGTAAACCGGTGATATTCCAGCCCGAAATCATCCACCTCCACGTGATACACATAAGGATCCGGCTGTCCGTCGGCAAACCAGAAGCCCTTGGCCTGGGGCTCTGTCTGAAGGCTTCGTGCCTGCTCCGGCGCGGTGGCGACGAACAGCTGCTCCACATCCGAAAGGGGTGGCTCCCGGCGTTTTCAATACGGTCAGAAAAGCTTTCAAAAATGCCGGTTCCGGCACATGCTCCCACACATAGGTCACTCCCTCCGGCGGGATGCACACACACCATCTGCCGTCCTTTTTTTCAGTGGGCATCACCTGAATGCTGCCCAGCCTGTCCGCCATCTGCGCTGCAAATGCCTTTGCCGCCTCCGGCAATGCCTCCTTTGTCGTATCCAGAAGCTCCAGCAGGGACTCTTCCGGATAATACAGCCGCATTTCTTCTCTCTGGTAACCGAGCTTCAGTTGCCATTCCCTCACGGTGTCATATAAATTCTGTTCCAGATTCATAGGTTACTCCATTCTATCTCTTATTTTTTTATTAGGATTCGTATTTCCTCGTTCCTCTCATCTTTCGCCATAGCATTTTCTTCTACTGACTGGCGGCCAGTTCGCAATCCTGCAAGATCACTCGTTTTTCATCATGACTTATGGGAGTATTTTTTATGTTATTTATGGTACGGCTCTCCCCTTGTAATGCGAAATGACCGGTAGATCTGCTCCAGCAGGATCACCCGCATAAGCTGATGGGGAAAGGTCATCTTCGAAAAACTCAGGCGATAGTCCGCCCGGGCCATGACAGCCCTGGACAGCCCCAGGGAACCGCCGATGACAAACTGGATATGGCTCACGCCCCGGACACCCAGCTGCTCAATCTTCTCCGCCAGCTGTACGGAATCCGGCATCTCCCCCCTGATCTCCAGGGTGACCGTATAGGCATCGTCCTTCATCTGTTTCAGCAGGCGCTCCCCTTCTTTTTCCCGTACCTGCTCTTCCTGCACCGGGGAAGCCCCTTCTTCCGTCTTCTCATCCGCCACCTCCACGATATCCAGGCGGCAGTATCTGCTCAGCCGCTTTTTATACTCGTCCACAGCGGCACTGTAAAATTTTTCCTTTATTTTTCCCACACACAAGATCGTAATTCTCATCGTTTTCTCCTCTTCGGCTATTAGCATAACACAAGATGGACGGTTGTTCCAGATGGATTTCTGCGGATTGTTCTTGTGATGACCTATAAAAAAGGGTATACTTATGATATCAGGTATCTTAAGTTTATCAAGGAGGTATTGCGTATGCCCTGGTGTCCCAAATGTAAAACTGAATACCGCGATGGCGTGACGGCCTGTCCGGATTGCGGCAGCCGTCTGGTGGAGGAGCTTCCCGAGGAGAAAGTATGTATCGCTTCCCTGCCGGAGGAAACTGCCCTTGGCCTGGTGGCCTATTATGAATATCTGGGGGTGGATTACTGCGCCCTGGAATTTGATCAGGAAAGCGGCAAGTATCGGGTGCTTGTCCCCGCATCCCGCGCGGAGGAGATCCAGAAACCCACCGAACAATATTTTGCCAAATTACGTGCAGAAAAAGCTGTCCCGGAGGAGCACGAAGCCTCCGCGCAGACCAAAGTTTCCGGCTCCCCCTATCAAAAAAAGAAGGATCAGCTGGAGGATGTCCGCTCCACTGCCTCCGCTTTTCTGGCCGTGGGCATCATCGGCATGGTGCTCATCGTCCTCATTCTGGCCGGTGTCATTCCCTTCCCCTTCGCCGCTTCCAGCAAAGTGCTGATGCTGAGCGTCATGAGCCTGCTGTTTCTGGTGTTCATCGGCATCGGTATCCACAGTGCCCAAAAGGTCAAGGGACTTCGGCAGGAGGCAAAGGAGGAAGACGACCGCACTTCTCAGATCCTCTCCTGGTTCACCGCTACTTATACCAGAGCGGATATCGAGGAAGATTTGCAGCTGCAGGACTCCAATGAGATCAATTACTACGCCCGGACGAACCGGATCCGCGAGCTGATCCGCCGGGAATATGCTCTGAACGAAGACTATATGGACACGCTGGCTGAAACGCTCTATGAACAATACTATGAGTCCTGAACAGATCGCTGTTCCCGGCACATATCTCCCACGGCAGACAGGCAATGGACATCTGCCGGGGCAATATGCCGTTCTCGACTTGAAAATGTCTGAAATCCATGCTATAGTAAATTTAATTTTTTAATCATTTCATACAAAGGTGGTACATACAAATGAAATTACTGGAAGACCGTATTCTGGCAGAGGGAAATGTATTAAGCCCTGCAATTCTCAAAGTTGACTCTTTTATTAACCATCAGGTAGATCCCGTACTCATGCAGGAAATGGGACGCGACATCGCCGATCACTTCAAAGATCAGGGTGTCACCAAGGTCATGACCATAGAAAGCTCCGGTATTTCCCCGGCACTGTTTGTTGCCTGTGAGCTGGGCGTACCGCTTCTGATCCTGAAAAAACAGAGTTCCGCAATTCTCAAAACTGACGTGATCCAGACCGAGGTTGTCTCCTTCACCAAGGAGATCAGTTATCAGCTGACTCTGGCACGCAAATATCTGTCCGATACCGACCATGTACTTCTTGTGGATGATTTCCTTGCCAACGGCGAGGCTGCCACCGGCGCTCTTCGTCTCATCCGGAAAGCCAATGCTACCGTAGCAGGCCTGGGTGTACTCATCGAGAAATCCTTCCAGCCTGGTCGTGAGAAGCTCAATTCCCAGGGACTTCACGTATACTCTCTGGCACGGATCGCCGAGATGGATGTCGATCATATCACATTTATTCCGGAGGAAGCATAGCGATCACGTTCCTGTGACCGGAAAGAAGATACCTGCAGTTTACTGCTTTTGAAAAAAGAATGTTGGATACAGACTGAACATCTGCGCCAGCATTCTTTTTTACCTCGCATATCTGTCATTGATGCAGGGGCCTGCTTCTTATTCTTCATCCCCGGAAGCACTTCCGTCAATCGTATATCTTCTCACCACGGACTCGCTGAATCTTCCGCTCATGGACACAGAAACCGCGGTGAATACGGTGCTTGTCCGGATCTTCACCGGAGCTTCATATACGGCAGAATCCAGGGTTGGCAGGCTTCCGTCCAGCGTATACAGCACGGTACAACCGTCCGGCACCTGTACGACGATCTCCACCTCTGCCGGGTATTCGCCGGAATCCGGGGAGACCACCGGCGGCTCTGCCTCCAGATAGGAAATCTCATAGCTGAAAATGGCCTCGTCGCTGAGGACGCCCTTGGGCGATACCGCCACTGCCCGGATGGTGTTGGAGCCCTCGGTGAGCCGGATGGGGCCTTCATATTTCGTACTGTTCACGGTCGGCTTGGTGCCGTCAGTGGTGAAATAAATGTCCAGGCCATCCGCATCCAGTTCAATTTCCATGGTGTCATAGTAAATGCCGTCGGCAAAGGAAGCGGTGGGCACCGCTGCGATATAATCCGCAAAGGAATTTTTTACCGCCTGCACCGGGCACCGGGAAAGGGTATCCTTCACGCTGTCCAGATCCCCCTCTTCAATGTACATCTCGATGAGCATGGTGTATACTTCCTGGTTGTCCGGATCCAGCTTGCTCAAAATATACCGGCAGCTCTCCTCCGCGGCCTCCCGGTCGCCGGAATCCTTCTCGATCTGTGCCTTGAAAAGCCACATATACGTCTGATCCGGCTCCAGCTCCATGGCCCGGGACAGATACTTTAATGCCCGGTCAGCATCATTGTCCGCAGCCGCTTTCACGGCCAGCTGATACTGGTAGTCGTAGGAATTGCGCCGGAACAGCGTCACAGAGATCAGGCCCGCAATCGCCAGAATGCAGATACAGAGGACACCTTCTGTCAGACGCCGTTTCCGGGAATGGCGTTTTCTGCCGTTTCCCGCTGTTCTGGAAGTCCCTTCTGTTTTTCTGGAAGCGGATGCTCCGGCATTGGAGGCGGTCTTCTCCCCGCTCTGTCCGGCGGCAGACTGCACGCCTGCCGCTTTCTCAGACGCATTTTGCTGCGCTTCCTTCACCACATCCTTCAGCGAACCGGAAAGCATGTCTTCTACCTGCGGATCATAGTCCGGCACGATCCGGATCTCTTCTCCGCAGTTTTTACAATATAAGTAGCCTTCTTCTATTTCTGCATGACACTTGGGACAGCGCATGTTCGGTTCCCCATTTCCTGTAAAATATTTTCTGTCAGTTGTTCGTCTTCGATATGCTGCCTGTTACCGGTTTCGGATGGCTTCCAGGCAGTTGTTCATGAGCATGGCAATGGTCATCGGCCCCACGCCGCCCGGCACCGGGGTGATGGCACCTGCCACCGGCTCCACATCTGCAAAATCCACGTCACCGCACATCTTGTTGTTCTCATCCCGGTGGATACCCACGTCGATGACCACGGCGCCCTCTTTCACGTATTCCTTCGTGATAAACCGGGGCTTGCCGATGGCAACGATGAGAATATCTGCCCGGCGGCACACCTCCCGCAGATCCTTCGTCCGGGAATGGGTGATGGTCACCGTGGCATTTTCCCGCAGCATCAGCAGCGCCATGGGTTTGCCCACAATGTTACTGCGGCCCACCACAACGCACTCTTTTCCCTCGATAGAAACACCGGAGCGTTTCAGCAGCTGAATGATACCCGCCGGAGTGCAGGGAAGATACCCCTGTTCGCCGATGCACATTCTGCCTACGCTCTCCGGGTGAAAGCCGTCCACATCCTTCTCCGGAGCGATGGCCCGGATCACCGCGTCCTCATCGATATGGGACGGCAGCGGCAGCTGGACGAGAATGCCCTGGATGTCCGCCCGGCCATTCAACTCTTCGATCAGTGCCAGCAGCGCCTCCTGGGTCGTCTCCCGGGGCAGCTCATAGGATTCTGAACGAACGCCCACATACGCACAGGCCTTTTTCTTGTTTCTCACATAAATGGAGGAAGCCGGATCTTCCCCTACCTGAATCACGGCCAGAGCGGCCTCAATGCCACGGGCTTTGTAAGCCGCAGCTTCTTCCCTTAATTCCTCTTTGATCTGCGCTGAGATCTGTTTTCCGTCAATGATCTGTGCCAATGCTGTCATCTCCTGTCTGTCTTCTGATTTCCGTCGAATCTGTATCATACCCGGCAATGCCCGGATACTTCCAGACACTGCCGTCTGTCATTTTTTAGAACAATCCTGTGATCACACCGTCCTCGCTCACATCAATGCCGTTGGCTGCAGGCACCTTGGGAAGTCCCGGCATGGTCATGATGGCGCCGGTGATAGCTACCACAAAGCCTGCGCCTGCGGATACATATACTTCCCGGACATTTACGGTGAAGCCCTCCGGCCGTCCCAGCCTGGAGGCGTCATCGGACAGGGAATACTGGGTCTTGGCCATGCATACCGGCAGATGACCGAATCCCATATCTTCAATCTTCTTTAACATCTTCTGTGCAGCAGGGGCATAGGTCACACCGTCTGCGCCGTAGATTTCTTTTGCCACCGTCTCGATCTTATCCTTCAGGCTGCAGTCATCCTCATAAATGGGATGGAAGGAAGAGGTCTTTGTCTCCAGTGTCTCGATGACCTTCTCTGCCAGTGCCTTACCGCCTTCGCCGCCCTTTGCCCATACCTCAGACAGGGCGAAAGCACAGCCGCGCGCCTCACAGAAGCTGCGGATGTATGCCACCTCTTCCTCGGTATCGGTCACAAAAGCGTTCAGCGTCACCACCACCGGTACGCCGTACTTCTGCAGATTTTCGATATGCTTCTCCAGATTGCAGATGCCCTTCTTCACAGCCTCCAGATTGGGCGCTGCCAGATCAGCCTTTGCCACACCGCCGTTGTATTTCAGTGCACGCACGGTTGCCACCAGCACTGCCGCATCCGGATGCAGGCCTGCCATCCGGCATTTGATATCAAAGAACTTCTCTGCGCCCAGATCGGCGCCGAATCCAGCCTCCGTGATGGCGATATCTGCCATTTTCAGTGCCATCTTTGTCGCCTGTACACTGTTGCAGCCGTGTGCAATATTGGCGAAGGGGCCGCCGTGGACAAGCGCAGGCGTATGCTCCAGTGTCTGGATCATATTGGGCTTTAAGGCATCCTTCAGAAGGGCTGCCATGGAGCCTACCGCGTGCAGATCTGCCGCAGTCACCGGATCTCCGTCCATGTTGTAGGCAACGATGATCTTGCCCAGACGCTCTTTCAGATCCTTCATATCGTTGGCAAGACAGAGGATCGCCATGATCTCCGATGCCACCGTAATGACAAAATGATCCTCCCGGACAAAGCCGTCCATCTTGCTGCCCAGACCAACCACGATATTTCGAAGAACGCGGTCATTCATGTCCAGACAACGTTTCCAGACGATCTGTCTCGTATCAATATTTAACGCATTGCCCTGCTGAATGTGGTTGTCCAGTAACGCAGCCAGCAGATTGTTGGCAGAGGTGATGGCATGAAAATCACCGGTAAAATGCAGATTTAAATCTTCCATGGGAACAACCTGGGCGTAACCGCCGCCGGCTGCGCCGCCTTTGATGCCGAAGCACGGCCCAAGAGAAGGCTCCCGAAGGGCGATGACTGCCTTTTTGCCAAGCTTGGCCATGGCTTCCCCCAGGCCCACCGTGGTGGTCGTCTTACCTTCTCCCGCCGGTGTGGGGTTGATGGCCGTGACAAGAACCAGTTTTCCGTCTTTCCGGTCTTTGATCTTCTCCCACAGCTCAGAGGACAGTTTTGCCTTATATTTGCCGTAAAGTTCCAATTCATCCTGGGTAATATCCAGTGCTGCCGCTACTTCTGTGATTGGCTTCATGACCGCTTCCTGTGCGATTTCAATATCTGTCTTCATCATTCGTCTCCTCCGCCTCTTATTTTTTATACATATTCGTCCACGTACTGTTCAAATTCTTCCATGCTCATGAGAACCTTCCGCGGTTTTGTTCCTTCTTCCTCGCCCACGACACCGGCTTCCGCCAGCTGATCCATAATTCTTGCCGCCCGGTTAAAACCGATCTTGAACCAGCGCTGCAGCATACCGATGGACGCCTTGTCCTTCTCAATGATGAACTTCCCGGCTTCCACGAAGTAAGCGTCCCTTTCCGGGCCGCTGCCTCCTGCCGTCTGGCCTGCGCCTGCATCCTGTACCGCATTCATGCGCTCCTCAATGGCCTGGTTGTAGGACACTGCGGACTGCTGTCTGGCCAGGAAATTTACGACTGCCGCCACCTCCTCGTCGGATACAAAAGCACCCTGTACACGGGCCGGTTTCTGGTAACCCTGGGGATAAAAGAGCATATCTCCTTTTCCCAGCAGCTTCTCTGCGCCGTTCATATCAAGAATGGTCCGGGAGTCAACTCCCGAGGACACGGAAAAAGCAATTCTGGAAGGCATATTGGCCTTGATCAGTCCGGTAATGACATTTACCGAAGGACGCTGGGTCGCAATGATCAGATGAATGCCCGCAGCTCTGGCCAGCTGTGCCAGACGGCAGATGGCATCCTCCACCTCACCGGGAGCCACCATCATCAGGTCAGCCAGCTCGTCCACGATGATAACGATCTCCGGCAGTTTGGTGGGCTTGGTGTCGCTCTCGATATCTTTCAGACCCTCCACTTTCTCGTTGTAGCCCTTCAGATCCCGGACACCGCTCTCCGCAAACTTCTGATACCGGTCCATCATCTCCGCCACGGCCCAGTTCAGGGCGCCTGCAGCCTTCTTCGGATCGGTCACGACAGGTATGTACAGATGGGGAATGCCGTTGTATACGGACAGCTCCACCACCTTGGGGTCTATCATGATAAGCTTCACCTCATCCGGCTTGGCCTTATAGAGGATGCTCATGATGATCGTGTTGATGCAGACGGATTTACCGGAACCGGTAGCGCCCGCAATGAGCAGGTGCGGCATCTTGGCGATATCTGTCACCACCACCTGGCCTGCAATGTCCTTTCCGGCTGCAAAGGCGATCCGGGACGGATGGTTCTGGAACTCCTTGCTCTCCAGCAGATCCCGGAGCATCACGGCACTGTTGGTCTTGTTGGGCACCTCAATGCCCACAGCCGCCTTGCCGGGGATCGGTGCTTCGATACGGATATCTGCCGCCGCCAGATTCAGCTTGATGTCATCCGACAGGCCCACGATCTTGCTCACCTTCACGCCCTGCTCCGGCTGCAGTTCATACCGGGTCACCGCCGGGCCACAGCTCACATTGGTGATGGTCACGTTGACACCGAAATTGTGCAACGTGTCCCGCAGCTTGGCCGCCGTCTCCCGCAGCTGCTCCTCGGTGTTGCCGCCGGTAGCCTTGCCCTTTTTCAAAAGATCCAGGGGCGGGAAATGGTATTCCTTCAGGGGATCCGTCTCTTCCTTCTGCTGGATCTCCTGGTCAATGTCCTCTGCTGTCACCGGCTTTCCATCATCAGCTGCACCGACCTTGCTGCCGGATGCCGGTGTGTGACGGGCAGGCTCCCGTCTGGCAGGTTCGCTCTCCCCGCGACCTGCGTCAAAAGCGTCCTCTCCATAAACGTCAGTTTCTGCACCATCTGTCGGCATCGCAACACTGCCGGCATCCCTTTGGCTGCCGGATCCGGCCCGGGCCGGGATATCCGGTGCCACCCGCTCCTGCATCTCCCCGGTGAGACCGCCAAAGGCTGCATGAACCGGTGCCTCCTCCGGCTCCTCCTTCATACGGATACCGGTGATCGTAAAGGCATCCTTTCCTCTGGGGAAATCCGATGCACTGTCTTCTTCTCTTGTATCCTGCTTCTGTGCAGCCCGGGAAACATCGGCCTCCGCTGTGGAAGCATTTTCCTCCGGCTCCCGTGCCTGCAGGGGCTGTTCCTGCGTCTGTACGTCTTTCTTCTTCCGGCCAAAGCGTCCCACTTCGTGCACGTCTGCGCTCTCCGGACGGGGCTCCAGCTGGATATCCTCCATGGCCACACCGGTTACCTTGTGATCCATGCGCAAGGCACGCTCTCTCTCCCGCTCTTCCCGTACCATCTGGGCGTGCTCTCTTCTGCGCTCGGCATCCTCTCTGGCCCGGTCAGCCACCTTCCGGCCGCTCTTCTGTACCTGTCCCACAAAGGAACGCTCGGTGATGACCACGGCACAGATGATGAGCAGAATAAGGGTAACGATCAGCTGGCCTGCCATGCCAAGGGCCGGATACAGTGCTCCGGTGATCACACCGCCCAACCAGCCGCCGCTGATATGTCTTGCGGCGCCGTAGGCATAATAGCCGATCATCCCCGCCGCTGCCTTATCTGCCGCCAGCAGCTGGATCAGGGAATCCACCAGAGTGAAAGCCAAGATCCCGGCTGCCAGCTTCAGAGCTGCCGCCGGATTGCCCCGGTTGGACATGTGAAAGGCCGTTCCCACAAAAAGGACAAGGGGGAACACGTAGGCCAGTGTCCCGAAGACACCAAACAAAGCGTCCGCCACATATTTTCCCACGTATCCGCCCACCCCAAAGCAGCTCAGCAGAAGGACCACGCTGATGGCCAGCGTCACCAGGGTAATGATCTCGCTCTTTAAAAAGCTTTCCTCCTTCTTCGTGTTCCGCTTTCTTCTGTTCGAAGAGGCTCTGCCTGCGGATGATTTTCTGGTTGTCGTGTTCTTATTGGAAGAATTTCTCTTTGTATTCTTTGCTGTTGATTTTCTCGTTGCTGTCTTTCCCTTTGCCGATGCAGGCATTCTAGGACCTCCAATGCTATCATGATAAATATGCCCTCAGGCAGAGGGCAAAATTTCATTAAACATTATAACATCAGCTTTGGGTTCTGTCATTAATTTTTTTGTTTATCAATAAGCGCATGCAATTTTTCAAACGCCCGGTCGATGCCGCCCACCTGGTCGATGAGCCCCTGCTCCACCGCCTCTGCCCCCACCAGAATGGTGCCCAGATCCTTGGTCAGCATGCCGGTGTTCAGCATCATGGCCTCCAGCTTCTCCTTGGGCGTCCGGCAGTGCCCGGCGATAAAAGACAGGATGCGCTCCTGCATCAGTTTGAAATAATCATATGTCTGGGGTGCCCCGATGACCATGCCGGTCATGCGCACGGGATGGATGATCATGGTGCCGGTGGGCACAATAAGGGGAATAATCGGTGGATACCGCCAGGGGCACGCCGATGGAATGGCTGTCGCCCAGCACGAGAGACACCGTGGGACAGCTTAAGGATGCGATCATCTCTGCCAGCGCCAGCCCCGCGGAAATATCCCCACCCACGGTGTTGATGAGGATAAGCAGCCCTTCGATGTCCGGGTCATCCTCAATGGCCGCCAGCTGGGGCAGCACATGCTCGTATTTTGTCGTCTTGGCAGAGGCCGGGGCGCACTCATGCCCCTCGATCTCCCCGATGATGGACAGCAGATGAATGTGGGAACCGTTTTCCCGCAGCGTCACCTGGCCGTTTTCTTTCACTTCTTCCTGCTTTTCTGTATTCATGACAGTCCTCCTTTTTGAGGATAGTATGCCAAGGAAACAGACCCGGCATGCATTTACAAAGCAAACTGTCACATACAGGCATGCAACATACAGCATGGAATCTGAAAAGGGACAGAATACAAAGGTATTCTGCCCCTCATTGCCGTCTCCGGCCTGTTTTTCAATTAGTTGTTGATCAGCTTATCCTCGCCGTTCCAGCTGTACAGCTTACGGATCTCCTCACCAACGATCTCTGACGGATGCTCAGCTGCAAGCTTTCTCATTGCACGGAAGTGAGCCTGTCCGCCTGCCTCAGACATATCCAGAAGGAAGTCTTTTGCGAAGGTACCATCCTGGATATCCTTCAGGATCTTCTTCATGGTCTTCTTGGTCTCCTCTGTGATGATCTTCGGTCCTGTGATGTAATCGCCATACTCAGCAGTATTGGAGATGGAGTAACGCATGCCCTTGAATCCACTCTGGTAGATCAGGTCTACGATCAGCTTCATCTCATGGATGCACTCGAAGTATGCATTTCTCGGGTCATAGCCAGCCTCAACCAGTGTCTCGAAGCCTGCCTGCATCAGTGCGCAAACACCGCCGCAAAGAACTGCCTGCTCACCGAACAGGTCTGTCTCGGTCTCGGTACGGAAGGTGGTCTCCAGCACGCCTGCTCTTGCGCCGCCGATTGCCAGGCCGTAAGCCAGTGCGATGTCTTTTGCCTTGCCTGTGTAATCCTGCTCAACAGCGATCAGGCACGGTGTGCCCTTGCCAGCCTGGTACTCACTTCTTACGGTGTGGCCGGGAGCCTTGGGAGCGATCATGGTAACGTCAACGTTCTTCGGCGGAACGATCTGTCCGAAGTGAATGTTGAAGCCGTGAGCGAACATGAGCATGTTGCCCTCTTCCAGGTTGGGCTCGATGTCGTTCTTGTAAAGCTTTGCCTGCAGCTCATCATTGATCAGGATCATGATGATATCTGCTTTCTTTGCAGCCTCTGCAGCTGTATATACCTCAAATCCCTGTGCCTCTGCCTTTGCCCAGGATTTGCTTCCCTTGTAAAGACCGATAATTACATGGCATCCGGACTCCTTTGCATTCAGGGCATGTGCATGACCCTGGCTGCCGTATCCGATGACTGCGATGGTCTTGCCTTCCAGATAGGAAAGGTTACAGTCTTCCTGGTAATAAATTTTTGCCATTTCTGATTCCTCCTCAGTTCGTTTAGAAAAGTTTATATAGTTAAAGGTATGAACTGCAGGAACTCCCGCGGGATACCTCTAGCATACGATGGATGATCCACCGTCCGTCTCTCCGGTCATTCAGATCAGTCAAAGAACTGGACACCCTTCATACCTCTGGAAAGTGCGGTGATACCTGTGCGCGCCAGCTCCACGATCTCGTATTTGTCCAGCAGGCTGATAAAGGCATCTACCTTGCTCTGGTCGCCGGTCAGCTCAATGATCAGGGAATCCGGTGCCACATCCACGATCTTCGCGCGGAAAATATTGGCCACGGAAAGGATCACCGGGCGGTCTGTCTCGGACACCTTCAGCTTAATCATCACAAGCTCCCGGTATACGGACTCCTCCGGATCCAGGGCACGGACGCTGCGCACGTCCACAAGCTTGGACACCTGCTTCTCAATCTGTTCCAGAATGTATTGGTCTCCGCTGGTCACAATGGTGATCCGTGTAAATCTGGGATCGGCCGTCACGCCTGCGGTAATGCTGTCAATGTTATATCCTCTGCGGCTGAAAAGTCCGGAAATACGGCTCAGTACACCGGATGTGTTATCTACAAGCAGAGACAGAACTCTTTTTGCCATGAAATCTACCCCTTCAACTTCGACACCTGTTTCCTCAGCTGTCGATTTATCGTTTTTTATCATAGCAAGGTTTGCCTCGATTGTCAATAATCATTCTCCCGGGTATACCCGTACAAATCCCGCCGCAATGGCTCCCGGGCCGGTATGGCAGGCGATGCTCAAAGGCAGTGGATCCATCTCGCAGGGTTTCCCGAAGTGTTCCTCCAGCGTCTTTTTCCACGCATTTGCCGTCTCTTCATCACAGGTGTAGGCCGCACCCAGCTTCAGTTCTTCTGCCGGAATATCAGAAAAACGATCTGCCAGCTCCTCATCCATGGCTGCGATCATCCGTTTTTTGGCCGCTTTCATCCCTCTGGCCTTGGCAAAGGCGTCCAGCTTCTCCCCCTGGATCGTCAGTACCGGCTTGATGTTCAGCACCGTGCCGATAGCTGCGCCTGCCGCCGTCACACGACCGCCCTTTTTCAGATATTTCAGCGTATCCACAGTGATATAAATGGTGCTGTCAAATTTGGTGTCCATCAGATACCGGTGGATCTCCTCCATGGAATGTCCCTCTTCGGCCAGCCGCACCGCATCCCGGACAGCCTGTTTCTGGGTGACGGAAATCCGCTGGTTGTTCACCACCACCACTTTCCCGTCATAATCCTCCGCCAGTGCTGCCGCCGAGGCACAGCTGCCGCTTAAACCGCTGGACATGGGGATATAGATCAGGCCGTCATAGTCTTTTAGCACCGCATTCCACCGGTCCAGCAGATCGCCCACCACCGGCTGGGACGTATGGATCTCCACATCCTGTGCCTGGGCTTCAAAAAAACGGTCTCTGCTGATCGTCTCATTCTCGTAAAACACTTCATCGTTTAAATAAAACGGCATGGGTACCAGAAATGCGCCCATCTGCCCGGCTTCCTCCGGTGTCAGGCCGCTGTTGCTGTCCGTCATCACTGCAATCTTTCCCATTTTTCAACATCCTTTTTCTATCTTTTTTCATTCAGATACCGTTGGATTGTTCCGTGCCATGTGTGTAGGCTTTTCGACCTTGGTATCTGTTATTATTTGTTAATTATAAACAGATGATTTTTTTCGGGCAAGCATCAAAAAAACCGCACCTGTAGGTTACCCTACATTTTTATTGTTTTTGTATGATATCTTCTTTACTTTCCCCAAATCTTCACATATACTTAACGGGAGTAATATCCCCGAAAAAGCAAGGAGGCATACACCTTTGGACCTGAGAATGATAAAAACCCGCCGGGACATCAGAAACGCCCTGCTGGATCTGCTGGACGACAACCGATCCTTTGAATCCATTACCGTCAGCCAGATTGCCCGCAGGGCGAACATCAGCCGTTCTACCTTTTATGATCATTATTCGGATAAATATGCGCTGCTGAACGCGCTGTTCGACGAAGTCAGGGAACAGCTTACCCGCATCACGGAAGCTTATTTCTCCGAGGAGGGCGGCACTTCCTACCGCCTGGAGTTGGCAAACGAGATCCTCGCCTACGTGCTGGAAAATGCAAGGCTTTTCCGCCTGCTCCTGTCCGGCGCCGTCTCCCTGCAGCGGGTAGGACAGCTTCTGGATGAGACGCTGATCCCGCCCTGCATGGCATACTTAAAGCAGCACCCGAACAAATACGGGCTGGACGACGCCTTCGTCTCCCAGATCTACTCCAGCATCATCTTCATCTGCCTGCAGTGGATCGCCAGCCACCAGAACCCGGAAGACCTGTCAAAGATCCTGGCGCTCTCCGCCCAGGTGGGACAGATTTTTAATAGCTGAGCACCTCATGGCCGTCCTCTGTCACCAGTACCATAATCTCCCACTGGGCAGAGGGCTTGCCGTCTTCTGTATAGATCGTCCAGCCGTTTTCCTCATCCTGGAAAATATCGGCTTTTCCCATATTGACCATGGGCTCAATGGTGAAAATCATACCGGGCACCAGCAGCATGCCGGTTCCCTTTTTCCCGATATAGCCCACCCACGGATCCTCATGGAATTCCAGGCCCACGCCGTGGCCGCCGATCTCCCGCACGATGGAATAGCCGTTTTTCACTGCATGGCGCTGTACTGCCTCCGCCATATCGCCCAGATAGCTCCAGGGCTTTACCTGCTCCAGGCCCAGCTCTACACACTCTTTTGTCACGCGCACCAGCTTTTCCTTCTGGGGATCGGTCTGCCCGATGATAAACATGCGGGAAGAATCGGAGAAATATCCCTTATAAATGGTGGACACATCCACATTGATGATGTCCCCCTCCTGCAGGATCCGATCCGGGGACGGGATGCCGTGGCACACCTCCTCATTGATGGACGTGCATACGCTCTTGGGAAATCCCTCGTAATTCAGCGGTGCCGGGATGCCGCCCCGCTCTGTTGTGATCTGATACACCCACTGGTCGATCTGCTCGGTGCTGATGCCGGCCTGGATATGCTCCGCCACATAATCCAGCACGGCGATGTTGATGGCGCAACTCTCCCGGATGGCCGCGATCTGCTCCGGTGTCTTGATCAGCTCATGGCCCGGTACGATATGGCCCTCCTCCTGGATTTTGCGGATCTTCTCATCAAAAGCCTCGTGGCATTTCTTGTACTTCCTGCCGCTTCCGCACCAGCAGGGATCGTTGCGTTCCAGTTTCTTGAACATGATTTCTTCCCTCTCAGTCTTTTCATTTATTGTTTTCGTCTGCCTGCCGCCGCATCATGCCCTCAAATACGGCCACAGACCGGGCTTCCATCCGAAAGGCGTCATCCGCCTCCGCTGCAGGCTGTTCGTTATCTCCCGTGTACAGAGCACAGCGCCAGCCATAACCAAATGGGAGCCCGGGCAGACAGACGGTCCGGTTTTCCCAGTATACGTTCATCACAAAGCAGACCAGATCCTCCCGGCACTCTTCCGCAGTCTCATCCATGCCTGCATACAGCACAGTCAATACCTTCGTATCCGCCGTGATCTCCCGGGGCCAGGGCACCTCCGTGTGCACACTCACCGCCGGAAATCCCGGAAACGCAGGCTTCAGATCCCCCCGGATAGCCGGATGGGCCTTCCGCAGGGCGATCGCCTGCTGGAAGCAGTCATACAGCGGCTGCCACCGGGGCAGCTCTGACCAGTCCAGCCAGGAAATATCACTGTCCTGGCAGTAGGCATTGTTGTTGCCCTTCTGGGTGTTGCCAAACTCGTCCCCGGCCAGAAACATGGGCGTGCCCCGGCTCATGAGAAGAGTCACTGCCGCATTTTTCATGAGCCGCAGCCGCAGGGCGTTCACCTTGGGATCGTCGGTGGGCCCTTCTACCCCGCAGTTCCAGCTGCGGTTGTCGTCAGCCCCGTCGGTATTGTCCCAGCCATTGGCCTCATTGTGCTTTGTCTGATAGCTGTACAGATCCCGCAGGCAAAAGCCGTCATGGCAGGTGAGAAAATTCACCGAAGAATGATAGCCGTTATAATTTTTCCGGTACAGATCTGGCGAACCGATGAGCCGTCTGGCCGCCTCCGGCGCCTCCCAGTAATCCCCTTTCAGGAAATCCCGCATGGTATCCCGATATTTTCCATTCCACTCCGCCCACCGGTTCCAGGCAGGAAATGTCCCCACCTGATACAGGCCGCCAGCATCCCAGGCCTCCGCAATGAGCTTCGTGTTGCCCAGAATGGGATCAAAAGCCAGCCGTTTCAGCAGCGGCGCGTTGGGCTGTGGGGAGCCGTCCTCACTCCGGCCCAGAATGCTGGCCAGATCAAACCGGAAACCGGACACCCGGTAATCAGTCACCCAGTAGCGCAGGCATTCCACGATCATCTCCTGCACCAGCGGGTGATTGCAGTTCACCGTGTTGCCGCAGCCGCTGAAATTGTAATATCTGCCATCCGGCGTCAGCATATAATAAATGTTATTGTCAAAGCCTTTAAAGGAAATGAAGGGGCCGTTCTCATTGCCCTCCGCCGTATGGTTGAACACCACGTCCAGAATGACCTCGATGCCCGCATCTGCCAGCGCCCGGATCAGCTCCTTCAGTTCCGTTCCTTCCCGGTTGTACTCATTGGCCGCCGCATAGCTGGTATTGGGCGCAAAAAAGCTGACGGTGCTGTAGCCCCAGTAATTGAACAGCTTCTGCCCGTCCACCTCTCTGGCGTCCATGGTTTCGTCAAATTCAAACACCGGCATCAGCTCCACTGCATTGACCCCCAGCTCCTGCAGATAGGGAATCTTCTCTTTTAAACCCGCAAAGGTGCCCGGATGGGCCACCCCGGAGGAGGGATGCTTTGTAAAGCCCCGCACATGCAGCTCGTAGATGATCAGATCCTGCATAGCGTGATGCACCGGCGGCTCATTGCCCCAGTCAAAATTATTCTTCACCACCCGGGCCCGGAACAGGCCGTCCCCTGCGGCGCTGCTCCCCCCAGACGCTCTGCCCCGTCACCGCCTTGGCATAGGGATCCAGTAATGGCCGGTTCTTGTCAAACAGCAGCCCCTTTGCCGGATCCCAGGGGCCGTCCAGACAATAGGCATATTCAAAATCCCCGATGTCCAGACCGAACACGATCATGGAAAACACATGGCCGATCCGGTATTTTTCCGGGAAGGGGATCCGGGCATAGGGCTCCTGCTCCTCCCGGTGATATAACAGCAGTTCACAGGAGGTGGCTCCATGGGAGTGCACGGTAAAATTCACCGCGCCGTTGAGCGCCGTGGCTCCGTTCCGGTCATAAAAACCCCGGACGCACCGGAAAGCCCGCGGATGTATCCAGGGGTTTTAAGAGCAGTTCTTCCTCGGCTACGGGGATCTGACTTTGTTTTCCCATCCATGCCGCCTCCTTTCTTTTATTGAGACTTGATACTCAATCATCAAAAGAAGGTGTCCCAAAAGTATTTCCTTTCGGGGCACCCTCTCAAAACAGTCACTTATTTACCATTCACACGCGCCATTATTCGATGACATGGATCCAGCCTTCCGGTGCCTCAATACGTCCCATCTGGATACCTGTCAGTGTCTCATACAGCTTCTTCGTCACAGGGCCCATCTCGTTCATGCCGCTGGGCAGGCAGATCTCCTTGCCGTGGTCAACAATCTTGCCCACAGGGGAGATGACAGCTGCGGTTCCGCACAGACCACACTCTGCGAAATCCTTCACCTCAGAGAAATAAACCTCTCTCTCCTCTACCTCCAATCCCAGATATTCCTTGGCAACATATGCCAGAGAACGACGGGTAACGGACGGCAGGATGCTGGTGGACTTCGGAATCACCACCTTGTTGTCCTTGGTTACAAACAGGATGTTGGCGCCGCCGGTCTCCTCGATCTTTGTTCTGGTGGCAGCATCCAGGTAAATGTTCTCATCAAAGCCATTGGCATGGGCGGTTACGATGGCATGTAAGCTCATGGCATAGTTCAGGCCGGCCTTGATATCACCGGTGCCGTGCGGTGCTGCACGGTCGAAATCGCTGACACACAGCGTCAGCGGATGTGCGCCGCCCTTGAAGTAAGGGCCAACCGGTGTTGCAAACATACGGAACTGGTACTCATCAGACGGTTTTACGCCGATGACCGGTCCGATACCGAACATGTAAGGGCGGATATATAAAGTAGCGCCTGATCCGTACGGCGGTACATATGCTGCATTGGCAGCAACCACCTGCTCTACGGCCTTCACAAAACGCTCTTTGGGGAATACCGGCATCTCAAGCCTTCTTGCAGAATCCTCCATACGGGCACCGTTCAGGTCAGGACGGAAAGTTACAATGTGTCCATCCTCTGTGGTGTATGCCTTCAGGCCCTCAAAACAGGTCTGTGCATACTGCAGGACACCTGCGCACTCACTCATCACAATGTTGGCTTCCTCTGTGAGGCCGCCCTCATCCCATGCTCCGTTCTTGTAGTTGGAAACGTATCTCTTGTCTGTCTGGATGTAACCGAAACCAAGGTTGCCCCAGTCGATATTCTTCTTTTCCATAATGATTCTCCTATCCGGCTGCCGGAAAGCAGTCTTATGTCTTATGTTTTTATGGGTATTATAGCACTGCTCTATGAAAACGGAAAGTATTTTTTTGACGATTTACCCGCGATTTCCATATTGTGTTTAAAACAGGAATATGCACATGCTTTCAGGCAAGTGCTTTTTTCCCTGTATATAACTGATAATACCGCCCCTTCTGCTCCAGCAGCTGATCATGAGTACCCCGTTCAATAATACGCCCCTGCTCCAGTACCATAATGCAGTCACTGTTACGCACTGTGGAAAGGCGATGGGCAATAACGAAGGTCGTCCGGCCGTGCATGAGCCGATCCATACCCTCCTGGACAATCTTCTCCGTTCTGGTATCAATAGAGCTGGTTGCTTCATCCAGGATCAGCACCGGCGGATCGGCAATCGCTGCCCGGGCGATGGCAAGAAGCTGCCGCTGCCCCTGGCTTAAATTGGCGCCGTCTCCGGTCAGCAGCGTATGGTATCCCTCCGGCAGACGTTTGATAAATCCATCTGCATTGGCCAGACGGGCCGCTGCGTATACCTCCTCATCGGTGGCATCCAGCTTACCGTAACGGATATTTTCCATCACCGTTCCGGTAAACAGATGGGTATCCTGAAGGACAATCCCCAGAGAACGGCGAAGATCAGCTTTCTTAATCTTATTAATATTAATCCCGTCATACCGGATCTTTCCGTCCTGAATATCATAGAAGCGGTTGATCAGATTGGTGATTGTTGTCTTACCGGCACCGGTAGAACCGACAAATGCGATCTTCTGTCCGGGCTGGGCATACATATCAATGTTGTGCAGCACAATCTTATCCTCTGTATAGCCAAAATCCACATCATCAAAAACCACATCTCCCGCCAGCTTCTTATAATCTGTGGTATCTGTATCTTTATGGTAATGCTTCCATGCCCAGACACCGGTACGTTCTTTTGTTTCCTTCAGTACACCGTTTTCTTCTTTTGCATTAACCAGTGTCACATACCCTTCATCTGTCTCCGGCTGTTCATCCAGCAGACGGAATACGCGATCTGCACCGGCCAGTGCCATGATCGCACTGTTCAGCTGCATACTTACCTGGTTGATCGGCATATTGATGCTTTTATTAAAAGTCAGAAAACTGGCCAGCCTTCCCAGCGTGAACCCGCCGACCCCTCTCAGTGCCAGAATTCCTCCCACGATAGCACAGAGTACATAGCTGATATTGCCGATCTGTCCATTTACCGGCATCAGGATATTGGCAAACTTATTCGCATTGTCCGCACTCTCAAACAGCTGATCGTTTCTTTTTCTGAATTCTTCCCGGCTCTTTTCCTCATGGCAAAATACCTTGACCACCTTCTGCCCTTCCATCATTTCTTCAATATAACCATTCAGGGAACCAATGTTCTTCTGCTGGGCTATAAAGTATTTGGAACTCTTTGCAGAAATCCGTTTTGTCACCTGCAGCATCAGGAAAATCATCAATACCGTCAGTACCGTCAGCGGAATATTCAGCATGATCATGCTGACAAATACACTGACGATCATAATGGCACTGGAAAACAGCTGCGGGATACTCTGGCTGATCATCTGCCGCAGGGTATCAATATCATTCGTATAAATAGACATAATATTACCATGGGAATGCGTATCAAAATATCGGATGGGCAGACTTTCCATATGCGTAAACAGATCATCACGCAGCCTTTTCAACGTTCCCTGGCTCACATTGACCAGTATCCGGTTATAAACAAATGTAGATACAATACCGACCGCATAAAAGCCTCCTACCCGGATGATCGCATGCAGCAGTCCGGAGAAATCCGGATTGTCGGAACCCAACAGCGGCAAAATATAGTCATCGATCAGCGTCTGCATAAACATGGTTCCCTGTACATTGGCCAGTACACTGATAAAAATGCCAATCAGTACCAGAACGCAGTGCGGTGCATAGTTTTTCAGAATATAGGCCAGCAGACGTCTCAGCAGCTTCCCGGGATGATCTACCTTCGGCCGTTTCCCCATTGGTCTTCTTCCGGGGCCGCCCTTAAATACCTTTGCGTTTTCTTCTGCCATTATGCCTCGCCTCCATTCTCATCAAAATCACCGTTACCGCCGGTCTGGGATTCATACACATCCCGGTAAATGGCATTGGTTGCCAGCAGCTCCTCATGGGTGCCGTAACCATCCACCTGGCCTTCATTCAGCACAAGAATATGGTCCGCATCCTGTACACTGGAGATCCGCTGGGCAATGATCAGTTTGGTCGTATGAGGGATATCCTCCCGCAGGGCTTTTCTGATCTTACTGTCTGTTGCCGTGTCTACCGCGCTGGTACTGTCATCCAGGATCAGCACCTTCGGTTTCTTCAGCAGTGCCCGGGCAATACACAGCCGCTGCTTCTGTCCGCCGGATACGTTAGAACCGCCCTGTTCAATATAGGTATTATATTTTTCCGGCATCTTCTCAATAAATTCATCCGCACAGGCCAGTCGGCATGCATTCCTGCATTCCTCCTCCGTGGCATGCTCATCACCCCAGCGAAGGTTGTCCAGAATCGTACCGGAGAACAGCACGTTCTTCTGCAATACAACAGATACCTGATTTCGCAGTGCCTCCATGTCGTACTCCCTGACATTGCGTCCCCCTACCAGTACTTCACCTGCAGTCACATCGTACAGTCGGCTGATCAGATTTACCAGACTGGTCTTGGCACTTCCGGTGCCGCCAATGATGCCAACAGTCTCTCCTGCTGCAATCTGCAGACTGATATCCTTCAGGACAGGTTCCCCGCCCTCTTCTGCCTGATAGGCAAAATCCACATGGCGAAACTCGATGCTTCCATCCCTGACTTCTTCCACCGGCGCTTCCGGATTGGTCAGACCCGATCTCTCGTTGAGCACCTCACAGATACGTTCTGCACTGGCAGAACTCATCGTCAGCATAACGAATACCATGGAAAGCATCATCAGGCTCATCAGGATATTCATACAATATGCCAGAAGGCTCATCAGATCTCCGGTCGTCAGCGTGCTTCCGACGATCATCTTTGCTCCCAGCCAGCTGATCCCCAGGATACAGCTGTATACCGTAAACTGCATCAACGGTGCATTCAGAGTCAGCACCTTTTCTGCGCCCACAAACATTTTGTAAAGGTTTGCAGTGGCTTTTGTGAAGCGTTCCTTCTCATAATCCTCCCGCACATACGCTTTTACCACGCGGATGGCAGAAACATTCTCCTGTACACTGGCATTCAAATCATCATATTTACGAAAGACCTGTCGGAAATATTTCGTCGCATGAGACATGATCAGGAACAGGCAGAAGCCCAGCACCACCACGGCCACCAGATAAATACTTGCCAGACGGGCATTGATGGAAAATGCCATGATCATAGCGATAATCAGACTCGCCGGTGCACGCATGCACATCCGGAGCAGCATCTGATATGCATTCTGCAGGTTCGTCACATCTGTCGTCAGACGGGTTACCAGTCCGGCGGTACTGAACTTATCCAGATTGGAAAAAGAAAAGGTCTGAATATTGTCATACATGGCCTGGCGTAAATTCCTTGCGAAACCCGCAGATGCCCGGGCACCGTATTTTCCTCCCATAACGCCTGCAAAAAGGCCGATACATGCTGCGATCACCATCGCGATTCCTACCATATAAATATGATGGATATCTCCGGCCTCCACGCCGTCATCAATAATAGATGCCATCATCAGAGGGATCACCATCTCCATGATCACTTCCAGAATCATGAAGCACGGTGTCAGGATGGAATCCTTCTTAAATTCTTTGATCTGTGCTGCCAGTGTTTTGATCATTGGCGGTCACACTCCTTTCTGTCACTTCTTTGTATGTCAGTTTCCCGGGAACAGGATGAAATTTCACAGCCGGAAGGCGCGCCTTCTGCATCAAACAAAACACCCATCCGACACAGGATCTGGCGGATATTTCCCTTCATTTTCCTTGCTGTCCGAAGAAACTGTTCTGTCTCTTCCGGATCCAGCGTTCCTTTTAGTTCCTCATTCATCTGACAGATGAGGGCTTCCTTTTCCCAGTGAAGCCGCAGCCCTTCCTCCGTCAGAACCAGCTTCTTCAGTCTGGCATCCTCCGGCACACTCTCCCGGCGGATATACCCTTTACTCTCCATACGCTTCAGTATATTCGTCACGGTAGACCGGGAGATGGAAAACTTCTTCTCCAGATCCTTCTGATAGATTTCCTTCTCCCGGTTGTCATACAGATAACCGATAATCCAGCCATGCATCATCGTCAGCTCATCCATTCCTGCTTTGGCAGAATAGGCCAGCAGCATACGGAACAGCAAATTATCCAATGTCCTGACTTCGTAGCCAATCGTATCCGAACCAATCAAACACAGCACCTCCTGTTCTCTTCTTTCATCTATCGCCGTTTTTTTGTTACATAGCGAATTGTTTTATAGCGAACTTTATAGATATGCTGTTAATCCTACTTCTTTTTTTTTAAATGTCAATGCTTTTTTCAAAATATCACTTCAAAAATCGTACCGCCGGCAGGATTGTCCTTCACCGTGATATTTCCTTCATGCACACTTACGATTTCACGGACAAGTGCCAGTCCGAGTCCTACCCCTCCAAGCGCTCTGCTTCTGGATTTATCCACGCGAAAAAAAGGATCAAATACTCTCGGTTTCAGTTCTTCGGGAATGCCGTTTCCCGTATCCTGAACCGTAAGTGTAAGGTGCCGGTTATCCTGTTGCGCAGTCACTGTGACCCGTCCGCCCATATGGTTATATTTTATGGCATTTTCCACCAGATTATATACCAGTCTGTAAATCAGGATATCACTTCCCTGCATGGTTACATCCCCGCATTTTCCGATAAGTTCTATCTGTTTACTCTGTGCCAGAGGAGAAAGGTCTGCAAGCACTTCCTCAACAAGTGCATCCAGCGCAATCGTATCATTTCTTTCAACAGTCTGAAGCTCACTCATATCAAGAAGTGTCTTTACCATTCTGGCAAGTCTTTCATTCTGTTCCGTAACCATTTCTATCGTCTTTTCCGTACATGCATCATTGTCCGGATGTTCCATGGAATGATACAAATCAAGCTGGACCTGCACTACCGACAGCGGTGTGCGAAGCTCATGCGCCGCATTTGCGGTAAATTGTCTCTGCACTGCAAATGCTTCTGACAGACGTTCCAGCATCTTGTTATAGGAAACACTGAGCTGGTTCAATTCCCTCACTGCATGCTCTTCTATCCTTGAATCTGCCAGATTCTGTGCCTGCACCTCTTCAATTTTATCTGAAAATTCCCTGAGCGGCCGGAGTGCACGCCCGCTGATAAAATAAGTAACAACACCTCCGAGAATCGCCAGAAGTCCCGAGAATACAAGACTTCTTTTTCTGTAATCTTCCTTATTATTGTATACCTGAATTGAAAAATCATTTGCAAAATCATTCCATGTATCGTCCGGGATACGGATATATAATTCATCGGCGCCTCTTCCATTGTCCTCTCCGCCTTGCGCTTCCACCGCATCCTGCAGGGAATCGATGTAATAAACACCATTCTTGTAAAGAAACAATGTGAGACATCCGCATATGATCGCAATAAATAATGTCGTGATTATCGTCAGTCTCCACTGCAGCGACATTTTTCTCACCCTTCAGCCACCTCCCGTATCTTATAACCTTCACCGACCCTGTTCAGAATCGGATCATATCCAAGCACTGCCTTCAGTTTTCTTCTGAGCGAGGACATGTGTACCCTGATAGCTCCGCTGAAGCTGTCCGCCGATGCATCCCATACATGCTCCATCAGTTCTTCCTGGCTGACAGGTCTTCCCTGATTCAGAAGCAGGTATTCCAAAATCCCGTTTTCTTTTCTGGTCAGAGACACCGGTTCTCCCTTTGCATATGCTTCACGCTTTCTGGTGTCAAATCTGATCTCCCCACAGTTCAGACAAATGTCATTCTGTACAAATTTACGTCGTGTCAGACTTCTGATACGTGCCTCCAGCTCCTGCAGATGGAAGGGCTTTTCCATATAATCATTTGCTCCTGCATCTAACCCTTCCACTTTATCCGCAATCTGGCTTCTGGCAGACAGAATAAGAACCTTTGTCTCTTCGTCTGTCTGCCTCAGTTCCCTTAAAATATCCATCCCGTCGGTTCCAGGCAGATTCAGATCAAGCACAATCAAATCATAATCCTCTGACAGAATATAATCCAGCGCTTCATCTCCATCATAGCAGGTATCCACCTCATAGCCTGCCTCAAACAGACTTTGGGCCACCGCATCACATAGTTCTTTCTCATCTTCAACAATTAACAGTCTCAAAATATCTTCTCCGTTTCCTTAACAAAGATTTCACATCGTCTATTGTATAATACAAGAGTCAACAGGTCAACAAAGACAACGATTGCTGAAGGAAGGCAAACGAAAGGAGGGACAGGTATGTTGCGTTACCGGAAATTATCACAGTTTGTTTTACTCGCTGCCGGTGTAATTATGATAGCATACGGTGCAGTCAGAGGAGAAACTGCAATTGTACTTGGCAAAGCGATCAAATTATGTCTGGAGTGTGTGGGAATTGGATAAAAAAACAAATATACTTTCTAAAAAAACAGCCCGGCTGCGCGGATGGATACAGGCGGTTGCCACACTGCTTACCAATATTCATATTCCCAATTTCTGGAAAGGGAAAATATATCAGGGCAACACCAAAACCATATGTGTACCCGGATTAAACTGCTATTCGTGTCCTGCAGCTGCCGGTTCCTGTCCGATCGGTGCTTTTCAGGCTGTCGTCGGCTCATCACGGTTTCAGTTCGCTTATTATATCACAGGATTTTTTATTTTACTCGGTGTCACACTGGGACGGTTTATATGTGGTTTCCTCTGTCCTTTTGGCTGGTTTCAGGATATACTCCATAAGATTCCGGGGAAAAAATTTTCCACAGCAAAGCTTAAGCCCTTAAGATATCTCAAATATATGATCCTGATTATTTTCGTTATTCTGCTTCCGGTGCTTGTGACAAATTCCATCGGAATGGGAGATCCGTTCTTCTGCAAATATATTTGTCCACAGGGTGTTCTGGAAGGTGCCATTCCTCTGGCACTTGGTAATTCTGCCATTCGTACAGCACTCGGCAGACTGTTTTCTTTCAAATGCATGATACTGATCACCGTGATTGTTCTGAGCATTCTTTTTTACAGACCTTTCTGTAAATGGATCTGTCCGCTTGGCGCAATCTACTCCCTGTTTAATAAGGTATCTCTTCTCAGCATTCAGGTAGAAAAAGACAAGTGTATCGGATGTCAGCAGTGTATAAAAGTATGCCAGATGGATGTCAATGTCCTGAAGGCACCAAATCATCCGGAATGTATCCGCTGCGGTGTCTGTATGAAAGCATGCCCCAAAGATGCCATCCATTATCAGTTTATGGGAAAATAACCATTTATATTACTGAACAGAAAGGAAGAATTTTAACATGAAAACAAAGAAATACCTCATCACAATGCTCACACTCTGCGCAGCATTATCTCTTACCGCATGCAACGGAACAGCTCCCACAGCGAAGGAACCTGTACAAAATACAGGCGAAGCAGATTCAACTCTGGATGATTTATATCAGCAGGAGAACCAGCTTTTTGCAGATCACAAAGAGGTATGGGACAAGGTTTTTGGCATGATGACCAAAGGAGATACGGATTCAGACGAAAACTATGCGGATTATCTTGCAAATACAGTTGCATCCAATAAAGAGAATTTTACGGATGACGAACTTTCAACGCTTACCAAAGACATTGAGACCCTTCGGGAAATTGAGGAACAGATCGCCAAAATAGAGAAGTCATCATCAGAAGCTGCAGATACCGACAGCGTTTCAGACAATACGGCCACTTTCAAAAATCTCTCCGGAAAGGATTTTGACGGTAATGATATTGACAACAGTCTTTTCTCCAAAAATGCCGTAACAGTTATGAATTTCTGGTTCACCGGCTGCAAACCCTGTGTTGCCGAGTTATTCAAACTTGACGAACTGAACAATGCCATCAAAACAATGGGTGGGGAAGTGATCGGTATCAACACGGAGACCTTCGATAATAACAAGGATGCCATTGAAGAGGCAAAAGAAATACTGGAAAGCCAGGGCGCAAAATACTGTAATCTTTCCCTTGACTCGGATTCAGATGTCGGCCAGTATGCCGCAAATATCATGGCATTTCCCACTACGATCCTGGTAGACCGGAATGGAAATATTATCGGAGATCCCCTGCTCGGCGGCATTGATCAGCAGGATAATTACGATGCTCTCATGAAGCAGATTGAATCGGTAATCGCAGCTGACAATTCCGGGCAATAAACTGTTCTCCGTCAGGTAGAAAAATTCCGTAGACTTCTCGTAGACTTTCGCCTGGTATCGGTACGTAGACTCGATATAAGCAAAAAGAATAGAGAGCTTTTCGTTTTATCTAAAAGCTCTCTATTCTCTATAAATCAAGGTTTCTCTTAGAACTTACCGGCGTTTGCCGCTTCCTCTACAGCAACCGCAACAGCTACCGTAGCACCAACCATCGGGTTATTTCCCATGCCGATCAGGCCCATCATCTCTACGTGAGCCGGTACGGAAGAGGATCCTGCGAACTGTGCATCAGAATGCATACGTCCCATGGTATCTGTCATACCGTAGGAAGCCGGTCCTGCTGCCATGTTGTCCGGATGAAGGGTACGGCCTGTGCCGCCGCCGGATGCAACAGAGAAGTACTTCTTGCCCTGCTCGATGCACTCCTTCTTGTAGGTACCTGCTACCGGATGCTGGAAACGGGTCGGGTTGGTGGAGTTACCGGTGATGGAAACGTCAACACCCTCCTTGTGCATGATGGCAACGCCCTCGGTAACATCGTTGGCACCGTAGCAGTTTACCTTTGCACGAAGGCCGTCGGAGTAGGATTTGCGGAATACTTCCTTTACCTCTCCTGTATAGTAGTTCATCTCTGTCTCAACATAGGTAAAGCCGTTGATACGGGAAATGATCTGTGCAGCGTCTTTTCCAAGACCGTTCAGGATGACACGAAGGGGTTTCTTACGAACCTTGTTTGCCTTCTCAGCGATACCGATGGCACCCTCTGCAGCTGCAAAGGACTCATGACCTGCCAGGAAACAGAAGCAGTCTGTGGTCTCCTCCAGCAGCATCTTGCCCAGGTTACCATGACCAAGGCCAACCTTTCTCTGGTCAGCAACGGAGCCCGGGATACAGAAAGCCTGCAGGCCCTCGCCGATGGCTGCAGCAGCCTCGGAAGCCTTGCGGCAGTTCTTCTTGATTGCGATGGCAGCGCCTACGGTGTAAGCCCAGCATGCGTTCTCGAAGCAGATCGGCTGGATTGCCTTTACCTGTGCATATACGTCCAGGCCGGCATCTTTGGTGATCTTCTCTGCCTCTTCGATGGAAGCGATGCCGTAGCTGTTCAGCACGCCGTTGATTTTATCTATTCTTCTTTCATAGGATTCAAATAAAGCCATTCTTCCTTACCTCCTCAATTATTCTTCTCTCGGGTCAATGATCTTCACTGCATCAGCCACACGGCCATACTGGCCTTTTGCCTTCTCCCATGCGGTGTTCGGGTCGTCGCCCTTCTTGATGAAGTCTGTCATCTTTCCAAGAGAAACAAACTGATAGCCGATGATCTGATCGTCTGCATCCAGTGCAATACCGGTTACATAACCCTCAGTCATCTCGAGGTAACGGGGGCCTTTCTTAAGGGTACCGTACATGGTTCCAACCTGGGAACGAAGTCCCTTACCAAGGTCCTCAAGGCCTGCGCCGATCGGAAGTCCTTCCTCAGAAAATGCACTCTGGGTACGGCCATATACGATCTGCAGGAACAGCTCTCTCATAGCGGTGTTAATTGCGTCACAAACAAGGTCTGTGTTCAGCGCCTCCAGGATGGTTCTTCCCGGCAGTATCTCTGCTGCCATAGCTGCGGAATGGGTCATACCGGAACATCCGATGGTCTCAACGAGTGCTTCCTGGATGATGCCCTCCTTCACGTTCAGTGTCAGCTTACAGCATCCCTGCTGCGGTGCACACCAGCCGATTCCGTGTGTCAGACCGGAGATATCAGCGACATCTTTTGCCTTTACCCATTTGGCTTCTTCCGGGATCGGAGCAGCACCATGCGCAACGCCCTGTGCTACTGTACACATGTTCTCTACTTCCTGTGAATAAATCATGTTAAAACTCCTTCCATATGTAAGTTTAATAAATACCGGGGTGCCCTTCCCCGGGAGCATCTGCTCTAACCACCTTGTATTTTCTCACAAACGGAGGAGTTCGTCCAGTCCTTTTGACATTTTTCTGTCAAAATTCCTTTTTCTCATAGATGGCCACCGAAATTTTGTAGGAAATCACGAAGGCAGCCGCCAGAAATACCAGTGCAGCCGCGCCAATGGCAGGCAGCATCTGCAGTGCCGGTGCCGCCAGCGTTTTCAGCTCAGGGAAAAGATGCAGAACCGAACCGATCACCGCTGCGCCGCCTACCATCACACCCATCATCACATATCGGGCTTTATCCGCGCTCAGACGATAGGCGAACGGAATGCTGATGGTATAGGACAGCATATAGAAAAGGAACACCGTTACCGTGGTGAGCACTGAATCTGCCAGGGAATTTTCCCGGAAAACCAGGCACAGCACCACATTGGATGCGATGCCAAGGGCGAAGGACGCAAGGCCGATGAGCACCAGGATCACGTACCGGGCCTTCACCACATCTTTTCGAAGCAGCGGCATGGTCAGGGCGTACTGATCCCAGTGATTTTTCTCGTCCACAAACAGGCAGCTCTGCACCATGTTCAGGCTCAGAAAAATCAACATAAAACCTACCATGGAAGTGGATTTTGTCATAGCGCTGAATACGCCGATAAACAGCACCACGATTACCACCTGCCGCAGATATAACAGCATACTGTAAAAATCTTTTCTCATCAGTCCGATCATAACTGTTCCCCCTTCACCAAAAACAACATGATATCCTCCAGCTTCACCGGATCCACCACCGCCTCCGGATACTGTGCTTCAAAGGAATGCCGGTCTCTCAGCAGAATTTCCCGGCCAAAGACATGCTCCCGGCTGGCCAGAAAGGCCGGGCAGTCCATATCCCGGAAATCGTCCCGGCCGCATTTTAATATGCCGCAGCCGGAAAGCAGCACATCCTTTTCCTCCTGAAAAACCATTCTGCCGTCTTTCATAAACGCCACATAGTCCGCGATCTTCTCCAGATCGCTGGTGATATGGCTGGACATGAGGATCGTGTGCCCTTCCTCCTCCATAAATTCCTGAAACAGCTCCAGGATCTCCTCCCGCACCACCGGATCCAGGCCGCCGGTGGCTTCATCCAGAAGTAGGAAATCAGCATGATGGGACAGCGACGCCGCGATCGAAAGCTTCATCTTCATGCCCCGGGAGTATTCCTTCACCTTTTTGTCCGTGGGAATGGAAAACCGGTGCAGCAGCTGCGCAAAGGTATCCGGCTCCCAGCGGCTGTAAATATCCTGCAAAATCCTGCCGATCTGTTTTGCCGACAGCTCTTCCGGAAAACTGCTGCTGTCAAACACCACGCCAAACCGCTCTTTCACCGCCCGGTCGTTCGCCGCCAGCGGCTTTCCATCCAGCAGGATCTCTCCTTCCTCCGTCCGGATGAGCCCCAGCGCTGCCTTCATGAGCGTTGTTTTTCCGGCGCCGTTCTCCCCGATGAGACCGGTGACATATCCCTTGGGCACCACAAAATCCACATGATCCAGCGTGAAATTCTCATACCGTTTCGTTACCTGCCGCATTTCCAGCATAGCATCCATATCCATATCGCCATCTCCCACCACAGTCTCATTTCCAGAACGCGAAGCAGCTGTTCCCATATCCATTGCCACATTCATCTCTACTCCTCCTCATACAGCATGCGGAGCACCTCCACAAGCTCTTCTATGTCAATTCCGCCAAGCCTTGCCGCCCGTACCGCCTGGGTCAGATGCGCTTCCGCCGTCCGAAGCTGTTCTTCCCGCAAAAATTCACTGTCCGTGCTCGCCACAAAGCTTCCCTTGCCCACCACCGTGGTGATGAAGCCGTCCCGCTCCAGATCCTCATACGCCCGCTTGGTGGTGATCACGCTGATGTGCAGATCCTTCGCCAGCAGACGCATGGACGGCAGCGCGTCGCCCTCCTTTAGCTCTCCCTGCATGATCTTCTGCTTGATCTGGGACGTGATCTGTTCATAAATCGGTTTTCCCGAAGAATTGCTGATAATGATATCCATAGCCTCACCTCGATCTGTTGATCATTTGCTTTATATTGTATATATGTATTATATATATTTATATACGATATGTCAATTCTTTTATGTGAAAAGGGCAAAAAAATACCCCGGAGAAAAATCTCCGGGGGTGGTATCTTCCTATCATCAATCTGTCCAGCCATTAGTGAATGCCGTATTCCTTCAGCAACTGATCCCGGAATGCCGGATCATCCAAAGCACGCTGCGCATCTGCAACACGCTGATCTTTCAGAAGATGTCTTGTTAATTCTTTCTCTCGTTCCGTATTTTCCTGCTCATCCTGACGCCCCTGCTCATACATCATCTGATCATGTTCAAACCATTTCATATATCGTAATGAAACCTCCCCGTCCCGCTTGACCTGATCCACCATCTGCTGGATGTCTCTCAGGTCTTCATTGATCGCATTGTTCTGGTTCGTGTTCTCCATATAGCTGAGCAGCTGACGTAAACTTTCCGAGATATTTCCTTTTTTGCCCCGGGTATACAGCACCCAGGTTTCCGCATCATCCTCATACGGCAGCTCCGGCTCTTCCAGACATCTGTTCTTTATCGTATATAATGCCCGATCATAGCCGAAAGGATCATAATCACAGATAAAGATCACATACACCTTTTTCATCTTGCCAAAATGCTCTCCGGCTTTCAGGCTTCTTCTGTCGATCATGGCATGATAAAACCTGGCCCGCTTTGGAAATGCTTTGATCTCCGCAGTTTTATGGTTGTGATCCGGCTCCACGTCATAGATGGTTGGAATTTCGTCCCCATTGATCTGCACGCTTCCGTCTTCCTCGATATAGACATCCAGTCTGGCACCGCGAAGATCGGTATTCGAACCCGCAAACGATTCCTGTGCACGGATTTTCAGATGCGGAAATTTCCGATCAAACAATGTTTCCAACAGTTTGCGGATAAAAGCTTCCCCCGTATCCGGATACGCCAGCATGGCGTTAAAAAGGAAATCATCCAACAGGTTCAATTCTTCCAGCTTTCTTCTTTGCATTCACAGTTTTCTCCTACTGATGGCAGAGAAAAATGGAATACGTGCACTCAAAGCCGCTGCATGCATGCCCGCTTTCACTCTCTCCGCCATATTTTTTGTTTTCGCATATGGGGATTGAGTGACCGAACGGCCAAGAACTTTCCCAGATATGTAATTGTAGTGTAGCAAATACCGATGTTTCTGTCAATGATTATCCATGCAATGATTGTTTGATTTTTTTCATACACCAGAGACAGGTAGGCACGATGTAGACGCAGGCTGCCAGCCATGCCGTCTGATCCGCAAAGCAGATGGCAGTATAGCCGAAGGTGCCGACAAAGCCCAGGCTGACCACGGTTCTGCCCACCATCTCCGTGGCACCGGCAAACACGGCCCGACCGGAATAGCCAAGCCCCTGGACAATCATCCGCACAACGATGAGCAGGCCCACGGCCCAGAGGAAATAGCCCAGGCAGCGCAGGTATTTGGCCGATGCATCCAGCACTTCTGCTGCATCCGCGCTGACAAAGATCATGGAAAGGGTCCTTCCGGCGAAGATCATCACCAGACCGGCCACCACACCGTAGCCCACAGCCGCCACCACGCTCTCCCTTGCGCCCTGACGGATCCGGTCAAGCTTTCCTGCGCCCAGATTCTGGCTGCAAAATACGGAAGCCGCCGTACCGATGGCGTCAAAGGGACACATGGCAAACTGTTTGATGCGCATGCCGGCGGTAAAGCCCGGCACATAAGCGCCGCCCAGGCCGTTGTTGGCAGACTGCATGACCATACTGCCAACGGCGGTGATGGAAAACTGCAGTCCGGTGGGGATGCCCATTTTCAGCAGTTCTCCGGCCACGCTTCCCTGGAGCTGCCGGTTTTCCTTATGGAACCGCAGCAGCTTCATTTTTCGGACGATAAAAATCAGACAGAGAATGCCGCTGGCCGCCTGGGCGGTGATGGTGGCAATGGCTGCTCCGGCGCAGCCCCAGTGCAGCACCACAATGCAGAACAGATCCAGGAAAATATTGGATACTGCGGAAAACGCCAGGAACAGAAACGGCGTCCGACTGTCTCCCAGGGAACGCAGCACACTGGAGAGATAATTATACATCAGTGTAAAAGGCAGACCTGCAAAAATCACAATGAGATACGCATAGGCGTTGTCATAAATGTCTGCCTGTACAGAAAGAATATGTAAAATCCACGGACAAAGCGTCGTACAGGCTGTGGTGATGCCCACCGCAATGCCCGCTGTCAACAGCGCCCCATGAAACACGTAGGTGCGCATTTTTTCCAGATCTTCGGCGCCAAAATATTTGGCAATGGGAACCCCGAAGCCCACGCAGCTTCCCATGCAGAAGCCCAGCACGAGAAACTGCACGCTGCTGCTGGCTCCCACACTGGCCAGGGCATCACTGCCCAGCACCTGCCCCACAATGGACGCATCGATAATATTATACGTCTGCTGCAGCAGGTTTCCCGCCAGCAGCGGCAGTGCAAACGAAAGCATCAGCTTCAGCGGACTGCCCTTTGTCATGGATGTAGACATGTTTTCACCTCATATCATTTCATTGCCGGTTTTTACGGCTACCGTTTATTTTACCACCAATGCCCTGCCCCGGCAATGAACCGTTTTGCTCCGCATTGTTCATTAACGAATGGTTTCGCTGTGGTTCAGCACCGACACACTGTACAGAAACAGCACGTCCTGCCCGTCAAAAGTGACAAACCGATCCAAAAGCTCCGGGGAAATATAACGAATGTCGATGAGCGTAATCTTCGCATACCCCTCGGCCAGCAGCGGCGCGATGCTGCTGCCAAAGGAATCCCGAAACAGCAATAGCTCCCGGTCAGAGGAAGCCGCCGGATTCGTTATCGTCAGCAGTGCCCTGGAACCGCCCAGAAACAGGGCGTAGGGATCCCGCCCTGCCGCCTGGGAAAGATCATAGACCGGGATCTCCTTCTGCGCCTCATAATCCCACACAGTACAGCCGGAAAGCCATTCGCTGTCCAGATAATACAGGAGATCCGGCGCCAGCGACAATGCAGTCTGACCACAATAAACACCATAGAAGGCATCGGAAGCTTTTTCTGTCGTATAACCACCATCCTCCGCTGGCACATCTGCTTCCTGAAGCGCTGTGTCTTTTGTATCCCCGCCATCCATTGCCGCAGAAATCACAGGATCTGTCGGATTTCCGGAATCTTCTTTCATCTTCTGTAACAACAACCTTGCTACAGGCACGATTTTCTCCTGCCGCCAGTGAATGTCCGTGGCATAGTAATCCTCCATGGATAGCGCCGGGAACAGATCGATATACGACGCATAGAGCATCTGTCCGGTAAGAAGATCGGTCAGCTTTTCCTCATCCATGGCCGGTGCCCCGTGCTTCCCGGCCAGGAAATATCCCTTGTCCGGCACCACCGACACATAAACCGCACTTCCCATATCCGCCAGATACCGGTCATACACATAGGAAAAACGGGCCGCCGCGTGGAACACCGATGCCTCATCCAGCGGATATTCGATTTTGGCCGCATAACCATCTTCTATATAAATACCGTTGTCATCCCGCAGGCGGAACACCAACCGGTTCGTCCAGGCCCGCACCCGGCGGAACCATTCCCGGAAGGGGAACTGATCCTGGCTGTAGCTGTCAAAGGCTTCTGAAAAGCTTTTGTCCAGCACCAAGGAAACGCTTACTGTCGGAAGCTGTGCCAGGCTACGCCGCTCCGTCAGAGATATCTGCTGATCCGGCAGCAGGATGCCTGTCACCGCAAGCCCCGCCACCAGCAGGATGACCGCCGCCAGCAGAAGGCAGTTTTTTCGTTTTTCTGACATACGGACACCTCCTTTTCCTCTCTTTCATACCCATCATCGATAGCTTTCTTCGTATGTAATGCTATGGGAATCAACCAGCTTGTTTTCCTTTTATCTCCTGTAGGTCATGCGTTTAAAACCGAAAATAGAGAAATGGATGGAAGGATCCTGCCACCAGAAATGCAGTGCACACCAGCAGCAACAGCAAAAGGCCGCCGATTTCCAGCAGTTGTACTGGCAGATCGTCTCCCATTTTTCTGCCGCCCCATTTTTCCGGCAGCGGTAACGCCCTTATCTTCCGCAGCAGCCGCATGGGATAAGGAGTCGCCAGCACGGCGGCCGCCAGCAGAAGGACAGCGTAGCTTTTTCCATAATAAAGAGTCACGCTGCTGCACAAGGGCAATCCTGACAGCCCGGCCATGGCCCGAAGGCTCTCTCCCGCCTCTGCAAGGCTTCCGGCGTCAAAAAGCACAAAGCCCACCACCACGAAAAACAGTACATAGACATGACAAAGCAGACGGCTCTTTGCAAGCAGCCGCCCGGTGAACCATTTTTCCGTCAGCAACAGCAGGGCATACAAAGCGCCCCACAGCACAAAATTCCAGGCCGCCCCGTGCCACAGGCCGGTGGCCAGCCACACAACGGCAATGGCCAGCAGCTGCCGCCCCCGGCCCTTTCGATTGCCGCCCAGGGGAATATACACATAATCCCGGAACCACTGGCCCAGGGAAATATGCCACCGCCGCCAGAATTCCGTGATGCTTTTTGAAATGTACGGATACCGGAAGTTATCCGGAAAGGAAAAGCCCAGCATCTGTCCCATGCCCACCGCCATATCACTGTATCCGGAAAAATCAAAATAAATCTGCAGGGTAAAAGCAATGGCATAGATCCAGTAAAACAGCACCGTCTTTTCACTCTGTCGAAAGGTTGTCACCAACAGCCCCAGGGAATCTGCCAGCAGCACCTTTTTGGACAGACCAAGAATCAACCGCCGGACACCGGCTGCCGCCTGATCCACGCTGCAGGTGCGACCGGCAAGCTGCGCCGCAATGGTCTCATACCGGACGATAGGACCGGCAATGAGCTGAGGAAACATACAGATATAGGCTGCCAGATCCACAAGCCTACGCTGTACCGCCGTTGTTCCCCGGTAAACATCCACCGTATAGCTGATGATCTGAAACGTATAAAAGCTGATGCCCGCGGGCAGTACCAGCTGCAAAAGTCTTACGTTTCCTCCCGTCATCCGGTTCCAGTTTTCCAGAAAGAAATCTGCATATTTATAATAGCCAAGCATTCCCAGCGCACAGAGCACACTGACCGCCAGCCAGCATTTTTTCCAGCGCATCCTGTTTTTCTCCGGCCAGGAGGACGTCCGGTGCCAGCATATCAGACGGGCGCAGGCATACCCCTGGGCCACATCAAAAAGCAGCATGGGCACATAGCGGGCATCGCCCCAGGCATAGAACACCAGACTTTCCAGAAAAAGAACACCGTTCCTGCCCTTTGCCGGGACGAGGAAATACAGGGCCATCGCCACCGGTAAAAAATAGTACAGGAACGGAACACTTGAAAATACCATAAATAAATTCTCCGTTTATTCGATGGGTGCGTCACACACAACGACCGCAGATGCATAAGCTGCCGTCAGGTGATTCTGGAAATTGTCCACCAGATCCTCTGCGCCGTAAACGCTCACCAGATAATCGCCCACCGTCAGGATCACCAGCTTGTCCGGGAAACCGCACATCCACTGCTTGTTCATGATCGACGCCTTCACAGCCGCTGCCACGTTGTCCATCTGGGAGGCGTCCTTTACATGGAAGGCCCCGCAGGTAAACGTATTGCCGTTCATCATGTGAATGAGGGAAGCTGCACCGTCCACCGCATCCAGCTGGACTGCCGGAAAGCCAAGGTTCACCTCCACCGCATCTGCATCCGACAGATCATATACGCCAGGTGCATTTTCCTTGTTATTCGCTTCTGAAAAATCTCCGCCTATCGCAGGGAATTTCTCGTCGCCCGTGTAACTGTCCCAGACGGTCGTCAGGAGCGTCACCGCATCCGGGATGTCCACTGCTGCTTCGTTTTCTTTGTTATCCTCTGTATTGCTGCCCGACTGTCCGCTGCTGCTGCCGCAGGCTGCCAGGGAAACCGCCAGGATCGCCGTCAGTAATACTGCTATGATTTTTTTCATCTATTTCTCCTTTTCCTCTTCCGTTATGTATTGCTCCAGATATTCCTCCAGACAAAGCCCTTGTTCCATGATGATCCGGGCATGCTCCTCGCCCACATACCGGAAATGCCAGGGCTCATAAATGATGCCTGTGATCTCTTCCTTATCCTTGGGATAGCGCAGGATAAATCCATATTCCATGCAGTGCTGCATCAGCCACTGGTACGCATCCGTATTCTCCTGTTCTTCCTCCAGCACCGGATAAGATTTGCTGGCCAGATCCAGCGCCAGTCCGGTGGCATGCTCACTCATGCCCGGTATCGCCACGACCGTTCCGGCCTCCTCGGTGGCTTCCGCCTTCGAATACCCATGCCGCTCCAGCCGTTTGATCTTGTTTTTGTAAAGGTTTACCTGCCGGTCATAGGAACGATAGGCAGAAATGATGGAGATCTCCACCCCGTCCTCCTTCGCCGCCGCCAGCATGGCCTCCAGCTCCGGGGCGATCCGGCTATCCACATACTGGCCGTTGCCCACCTTCGTCCGCTCCACCGCATAATCCTCGTCCAGCAGATGGGTACTGTTCACCAGAATAAGCCTCCAGGCATCCTGCTGTCTGTGCAGCTCCTTTGATGCCTCCCGATGCAGCTCCATCTGATTTTCCACGATCTGCTCTGTCAGATACTGGAAATCGTGGTATGTCATCCCTTTTTCTGCATCTCCGGTTGCTTCTCCGCTGCCGGTTGCTGCCTGCGTATCTTCTGCTGTATCCGTCTCTCCACGCTGTAGCGAAGCTTCTTTTACATCATTCCCCTGTATTGTCTCCACTGCCTCCGCGTGCAGATGGGGCAGGGCTTCCGCTCCCGGCGTTCCCGCCGCCAGTACACCTCCCACAGCCAGCAGTGCTGCGCCGATGCAGACCACAGCAATCTGTCCCACCCGTATTTTTCTTCTGTTATGATCCTTCATACTCATCTATGTCCAATTTCCCTGTTTTTATCCGTTTTGTATGTTCTGGCAGCATTTTCCGCAGCTTTTCTGCCATCATCGTCTGTCCGTTTTCTGCCATCTGCTCCCAGGCTTTTAAATGCGCGGTGCGCTCTTCCACCGTTCCTCCTGGGCTTCATACTGCTCCCACAGCCAGGCCGCCGCCTGTGTCCGCCCTTCCTTCGTCAGCGGAAACTGTACGGACGTCTTCTGCTCCTCCGGCGTGCAGGCAAACGACTTCGGTTCCGGGTAGATCGTCACCTTCATCTGGTCGTCCCCGTCTTTTTCGATCCGCCAGCGCATACCCTGGTAGCTGCCGGTGCCCGCCTCTTTCTTGATGGAATTCAGCGGTGATAACTCTTTTTCTGTCAGCATCGGCCTTCGCCTCCTTTGCGGGGTTATTATAGCAGATTTTCCCGGTTATGAAAATATACAAAATCTTACTTTTTCAGCACTTTTTCAAACTTCTGCTGTCGATCTTATAGGCGAAAGCTTCCGCTTCATGTATAATGGAGAAAAACAGAAGGAGGATTTCGCATGAACAGTTTTTTCAAAGGACTTACCCGGGGGCTGCTGGCCGTTATCCCCATCTGTCTCATCGTCTGCGTGCTTTTCGCCGGACAGAGGCTGATGCTGACTGACAGGACATCCGTATCCTCCCGCAATGCTGGTTCTGATGTGGATTCTGTCTCCGCAGAACAGACAGTTTCTGACAAACGCTCCAGCGAAGACACTGCTCCTTCGCCTTCTGATATCAGTGCCGGCGGCAGCAGGATCTCTCATGGAGGAACTTCACAGAACGCCTTCCGTTCGGATGATACGACCATTTCTATTGACTCTGGTAACACGGCTATTTCAAACGATCGTTCCAAATCTGATAACATACGCAATTCCGACGACACCACTCCGGAGCCGGTTCTCTCTTTCGCCGGAGATATGCTTTTTACGGAAAACACCCTGTCCCACTACCATCAGCAGGGCATTTCCTCCATGTTCAGTGAGGAGCTGCTGTCTGCCATGACCGACGCTGATCTTTTCATGGTCAATGAGGAATTCCCGTTCAGCACCCGCGGGGAGGCAGCCGAGGACAAGCAGTTCACCTTCCGGGTGGATCCCTCCTACGTCCGCATTTTTCAGGAAATCGGTGTGGATGTGGCCACCGTTGCCAACAACCATGCGCTGGATTTCGGTGTAGATGCTTTCACAGACAGTCTGGATACGCTGGATCAGGCCGGGATCGCCCGGGTGGGCGGCGGCCGCACATTAAGCGAAGCCAAAGCACCGGTGATCCGCACCGTCGGTGACAGCACGGTGGGCATTCTGGGGGCCAGCCGGGTGATTCCCGTGTCTTCCTGGACAGCAGGAAGCGCCCGGCCAGGCATGTTCACTGCCTATGACCAGGCGCCTCTGTTAAACGAAATCTCGGATTTATCCTCCCAGTGTGATTACACTGTCGTCTATCTGCACTGGGGCATCGAAAAGGACGAATATCCCCAGGAATACCAGCGCAAACTGGCTTACGCCTGCATCGACGCCGGGGCCGATCTGGTGGTTGGCAGTCATCCCCATGTGCTGCAGGGCTTTGAAACCTACAAAGGAAAGCTCATCGCCTACAGCCTGGGCAACTTTCTGTTCAGCAACAGCACCAATCCCACCGTACTTCTGCAGGTGCACATAAAAGAAGACGGCACACTGGCCGCCTCTCTCATTCCCTGCACAAGGGTCAATGGACAGATACAGAAAAACACTGCGCCTGCGGCACTTTTCTCCCATCTGACCGAATTGTCTTATGGCGTGCAGGTTACCGCTGATAGTGATGGGAACGGACAGATCACTGCTTTTTGACAATATCATCCTGCTTTTTGAAGATGCTCTCCGCCGGAATGAAGCCCCGTACCGCAGACAACGGATACACGTTGGTGTGATGGCCGATGACCGTGCCCGGATTGAGGACGCTGTTGCATCCCACTTCCACACAGTCCCCCAGCATGGCACCGAATTTCTTAAAGCCGGTAGGGATCTGTTCTTCTCCATTCTTTACCACCACCAGTGTCTTGTCGGATTTTACATTGGAGGTGATGGAACCGGCGCCCATATGTGCCCGGTAGCCCAGAATGGAATCGCCCACATAATTGTAATGGGGCACCTGCACCCGATTGAATAGCACCACATTTTTCAGCTCTGTGGAGTTGCCCACCACGGCGTTCTCTCCCACAATGGCGTTGCCGCGGATGAAGGCGCAGTGGCGGATCTCCGCCTCTTTGCCGATGATGGCCGGGCCGTGGATATAAGCCGTGGGCGCCACGGTGGCAGAACGGGCGATCCACACGTCCTCGCCCACCTGCTCATAGTCTTCTGCCGGAAGGGTGGGGCCCAGTTTTTTGATAAACGCACCGATATTGGGCAGCGCCTCCCAGGGATAAGTCAAGCCCTCGAACAGTTCCGCCGCGATAGTTTCCTGTAAGCTGTAATTTTCCTGTATCGTCATTTCCTTACTCACTTTCTTTTCCTCCATTCTTTTCCGAACTTCCTGTAATGATTATTCCGCAGCCGTCTTTTTCGCCCTGCCTCTGGCTGAACCGGCCTTCGCTCTGGATGTCCCGGCTGCGGCTTTTGCCCGTCCCGTCGTCCGCGTCGTTCTTCCCGTACCTTTATAGGCTTCCTTATAAAAAGGTGCCACCGCATCGTAACAGGCCCGCAGCTGGTACTGGTTGTTCAGCCCCAGCACACCGTCGGTTCTGCTGACGATGAAATGGGTCAGCTTACCCATATATTCATCCTCGGTGATGTCTCCCTGGGCCACGTAGGTAAGCCCCTTCTCCCAGCTGGCGGTCAACTCCGGGTTTAACAGGGAACGGATGGACGCCCGCACCACATCAAACACCATTTCTCCCAACTGGGTAGGTGTCAGCACCTGGGTCTTTTTGTTCAGGCTCAGATACTTGATGTTCACCAGCTTTTTCAGAATTTCCGCCCGGGTGGCGCTGGTGCCGATGCCGCTTCCCTTGATCTGGGCCCGCAGCTCTTCATCCTCAATGAGCTGCCCGGCATTTTCCATGGCCAGGATCATGGAACCGGAATTGTACCGCTTCGGCGGGGAGGTCTCCCCCTCCCGGATATCCAGCCCATCCACCGGGATCTTGTCGCCTTTTTTCAGCTTCTTCAATGCTTCCTGTAAAACGGTATCCCCCTGGATATTTTCTTCTTCCTCCGAAGCCTTGTCCCCGGAACCATTTTCACCGGCATTTTTCTCTTCGGAAGGCTTTTCCTGGGCCGGACGTCTGCCCAGCACCTTTAAGTACCCTTCGGATAACAGCATCTTAAATCCGGAGAAAAACTTTTCCCCGTCGATGGCCGTGGTAAGGCTCACCTTCTGGTACACCGCCGGTGGATAGAAAATGCTCAGGAAACGCCGGACGATCATGAGATACACCCGCTGTGCCTGGGCATTCAGCCCCGCAAAAGCGCCCAGTCCCTGTCCGGTGGGAATGATGGCATAGTGATCGGTGATCTGGGCATCGTTGGTGTACCGGGATTTGCCGATGCCCTTATAGCTGCCCTCCGCCAGAATCTCCGATGCAAAGGCCCCCAGCTCTCCAAATCGGGAGAGGCCGTTTAAGTTGCGGCTGATCTCTTTCGCCACCGCGCTGGACAGCACCCGGGCATCGGTTCGCGGATAGGTCACCAGCTTTTTCTCATACAGCTCCTGCACCGTCCGCAGCGTCTCGTCCGGGCTGATCTTCAAAAGTTTGGAGCACTCATTCTGCAGCTCCGCCAGATTGTACAGCAGCGGCGGGTTCTTTTTCTCCTGTTTTCTGGAGATTTCCAGCACCTGGGCATCGGGAATGCGGCTATCTGCCCCGGTCAACTCCCCGATAAGTGCTTTCGCCGACTCTTCCTTTTTGAAACCGTTTTCTTTATAAAGCAGGGGCGACTGGTAATACCGGGAGCCCTCCACCGCCCGGAATTCCCCTTCGATGGCATGGCCCGTCAGCGACATCCGGCTCACCACCCGATAAAACGGCGTTTTGACAAATTCCCGGATCTCCCGCTCCCGGCGGACAACCATGCCCAGCACACAGGTCATGACCCGCCCCACGGAAATGACGGTGTATTTGGTGTTCAGATAGCTGGCAATGGAATTGCCATATTTTAATGTCAGCAGCCGGGAAAAATTGATGCCCATGAGATAATCCTCCTTGGCCCGCAGGTAAGCGGAAGCAGCCAGATTGTCATAGGCTGACAGATCTTTTGCTTCCCGGATGCCCCGCAGGATCTCTTCCTCCGTCTGGGAATCGATCCACACCCGTTTCCGCATTTTTCCTGTAACGCCTGCCATTTGCTCCACCAGTCGGTAGATATACTCTCCCTCCCGTCCCGAGTCGGTGCACACATAGATCGTATCCACGTCCGACCGGGTCAGCAGATTCTTCACGGTATTGAACTGTTTGCTCACCCCCGGAATGACCTCGTAGAGAAATTTTTCCGGCAGAAAAGGAAGTGTCGCCAGGCTCCACTTCCTGAATTTTTCGTCATACACTTCGGGATAACTCATGGTCACCAGATGGCCCACGCACCAGGTCACCACCGCCTCCTCCGACTCGATGTACCCGTCTCCCTTTCTTCCACTGACGTGCAGCGCCTTGGCAAACTCCTGGGCCACACTGGGTTTCTCTGCGATATATAATGCTTTTGCCATAATTATATTGCCAAATCTCTCTTTCTGAAGCTGTTCACTCCCAGGGCGTAGAGCACCACCGCTCCCGCACACAGCAGCGCCATGTACAGAAAACAGATGCCTTCCCCGGCAAGGATCGCTTCTATATCAAACAGGGTAAATACGGTGCCAAACCGCAGAATCCCCCACATGCCACCTGTGGCTGCCAGCATATGCAGCAGCAGAAAGGCCACAGGGATCCCGGCCCCCGACAGCACAAATGTCCGCATATTTTTCCCCCGACAGGCGGCAAAAAACGCAATGCCGCCAAGCAGCGCATGCAGAAAAAAACACCCTGCCAGCAGCTGCCAGAACACCGGCTCATCCAGCTGCCCCGGGAACTGCACCGCGGCACAGATTTCCCCGCAGATGCCTGTCAACAGGAACAAAAGCCCTGTGCTTCCCGCAAGACACGCCCCTCTGGTACAGGCGATGGTGGCCCGGGCATTGGGGGTGGCGATCAGATATACAAAAATGCCGCTGTCAATGCCGGAAGCGATGAGCTGGCTGGCAGCCATCACCTCATACCCCAGCGGCAGGATGAGCAAAAAGAAGCCGAACAGGCCAAAAGAAACGAATTCCGTCAGGGAGCCTCTGGAAAAATCAAGACCAAAGGCCGCCAGCATCTGAGGGGAAAGGGACGCCGTCAGCGCCTGCAGCGTATCCGTAATGCCCGGATGATAAATGCCAAACCACAGGGCCGTCCCGCCCAGCATCAGCGCCGCAAAAATGAGAAAGTTCTTCCGGATCTCCCGGAAAGACTGCATAAGCAGCGGATAACTAAGCATGTTCCTCTCCTCCGTAATAGTGCATGAAAATATCCTCCAGCCGCTGTTCTTTTCCGTCCGGCACCGTTTCCACAGCTGCCAGATGGCCACCCACCAGCATGCCGACCCGGTCACAGGTCTTCTCCATCTCTTCAAAAATATGGGAGGAAAGGAAAATCGTCCGCCCCATATCCTTCTCCTCCAGCAGAAGCTCAATGAACCGGCTGCGCATGAGGGGATCCAGCCCGGTGGTCGGCTCATCCAGAATGAGCACATCCGGCCGGTGCATAAAGGCACACACAATGGCCAGCTTCTGTTTCGTTCCCCGGGACATCCGCCGGATCTTCACAGACGGATCCAGATCAAAGCGTTCCACCAGCTCGTCTCTGCGGCGCTGGCTTTTCAGCTCCCGCATTTTTCCACAGAAATTTAAGAACTGCACGCCGGTCATCTGGGGCGGCAGCGACACCTCCCCCGGAAGATAGCCCAGTTTCTTCTGGATCAGGGCCGCCTCATCCCAGCAGTTCTTTCCACCAATGAAGCATTCTCCCATATCCGCATGTACAAATCCCATCAGATGGCGGATCGTCGTCGTCTTTCCCGCGCCGTTGGCGCCCAGAAGACCGAACACCTCTCCCGGCTCCACCTGAAAACTCACATCAAAAATCCCTCTCCCGGCGGAGTATTCTTTTGAAATGTGAAATACGTCAATCATTCCCACGGCAGTTCCCGCTCCTACTGTTTTCTTCCAAAGCTGAAAATCGTCGTTGTCCGGTAAGTCTCCCCGGCTTTCACGATGGTTCCCGGAAAATTCTCATGATGGTTGGCATCCGGGAAATACTGGGTCTCAAAGCAGACCGCAGAGCGCTTCGGATATACGTGCCCGTCCTTTCCCTTTTCCTGATCCAGGAAATTGGCCGTATACATCTGGATGCCCGGAAGGTCGGTGTCCACCGCCATCTCAATGCCGCTGTTGTCCGAGTATACATAGGCAGCCCGGCGTACTCCGTCAGCCGTACCATCTGGTGTTTCATCCAGCACCCAGTTATGATCGTATCCACCGGCTGTCACCAGCGGTTCATAGTCTGTGTCGATCCGCTCCCCGATCCGGTGCTCCGTCCGGAAATCCATGGGCGTTCCCTCCACGCTTCGCACCTCGCCGGTGGGCATCAATGCTTTATCTGTCGGGGTAAAAGCATCCGCATAAATGGTCACCACATGATCCATCACGCTACTGCTCTCCTGTCCTTCCAGATTGAAGTAACTGTGATTGGTAAAATTAAATACCGTATCCTGATCCGCCTTTGCCTGATAATCGATGCGGATTTTGTTGTCCGTGGTCAGCGTATAGGTGACGGAAATCTTCGCCGTTCCCGGATAGCCCTGATCCATGTGAGGGCTTTTCAGCAAAAAGGTCACGCTTGGCTCGCCGTCATTCATATCCGTCCAGGCCTCCCACATCCGTTTATGGTAGCCGTGACTGCCACTATGTAAATTATTTTCCCCATCGTTGTGCTCTAGCGGATAGGACACGCCGCCCACGGTCACCTCCGCACCGCCGATGCGGTTGGCATTTCTGCCGATGATGGCTCCCAGGTTCGGTTCATTTTCCTCATATTCCGCCAGGGTGTCATAGCCCCAGACAATATCCTGAAAACGCCCCCTCTTATCCCGGAACCACACATTCACCAGGCAGGCGCCGTAATCTGTCACAGTCATTTCCATATAATCATTGTAAAGGCGGTAAAGTCTGGCGATCTCTCCGCCCGCTGTCTTTCCGAAAAAACTCGTCTCAATTCCCATAAGTATTCCTTTCCATTGTTCGTTCGTTGAGAATACATTGAAAAATAAATGCCGTCTTCGACGTCGCTTATTTTTCTACTGTATTCTCACTATACCACAAAAAAGAGAGGGAACGAAAGTGTTGTTTCGTTCCCTCTCCCGGTAAAGCGCTTTTCCCTCATTTGATTTTATTTGATGACGTTCTGCACCTGGGCAAGCAGGGTGGATACATCCATCTTGTTGACCAGTGCCGCATCCGCACTGTCCTGGCCGTCATCGCTGACCAGCGCCAGATAGAAATTGTCGTCATACGGATAATAGGATACGGTCCGTCCGCTGCCGTCTGTCTGTGCAAACTGGATGACACACACCGCATCGGTATCCGGGAACGCATCGGTATAGCTCTGGGCGTTCATGCCCCTAGCGGTCTTAAAGAAGTCCTGATAGGTGTCCGCATCAAAGGTTTTGCCGTTCCGGGTGCAGGTATAGGACGTCACGTCCTCCCCGCCGTCGTTCTGGGCCGTTGTTTCCTGCTGCTCGAAGGTGTACTGCTTTCCCTCATAAGTCAGCGTCAGGCTGGCCACCTGCTCCATGGACAGCGGTGCCAGCGCCAGGCTCCGGTAGGAGGTCACATCCACATCCAGAAAATCTGCCAGGGCAGAAGCCAGGACGGTATGCACTTCCCCGGTGCCCTCCCGCTGGATAAAGTATCGTCCACTTTCGTCCTGAATGCCGATGAGGAACACCACCTCTGTGCCCGCAGCATCGCCGGTTGTTGTTTCTTCCGCCGCCGGGTTTTCTCCGTCTTCCGAATTCCCACCGGCAGCATCTCCGTTCTCACCGGACGCAGACGGATCCTCAGAAGATGCCACAGACGTATTGGCAGAAACTTCCGTATAGCGCACGCGGATCCGCGCAATCGGGTGATCCAGCCCATATGCCTCCGGATTCTGGCAGTCATATTCCAGGCAGGACTGATAGCTGATGCTGCCCAGTTCATCCAGCAGGGATAACAGCTTGCTGTCGTCTCCCTCGTACACTCGACTGCCGTCTGACAGAAGCCAGCCGGTGTTGCTGGATGCGTCCTGATAAGCAGAGAACAGGCCGTTCTCCGAGGTCACCTCCACCAGCGACACCTCGGTGGAGTCAATGGACGGGAAGCTCTCCGTCTTTGCCAGATCATAAAGACCGATCTGGAAATCCAGCGGAATGGTGCTGTCGATGGTATATACCGTCTTCTCATCTGACGTGTAGGCGTAATAGTCCCCGGTGGAGCTGTTCAGGTTGCCGATGTGCAGCACATACTCACCGCCCTCACTGTCCGTCAGGTGAATGGTGTTGGCCGGTTCCTCCAGCCCGTACTGGGCAAGGTCACTGACATCCGTCAGTACCCGGCTGGCACTTACCTCCGAAAAGGCAGACAGCAGATTTTCTATCTTATCCGCGTCTGCGGGAAAATTCGGATCGCCGCTGTAGTTCCATGTATCATCGTTTTTCAGAAAACTGTACGTATTTTTTCCCACCACAAAGGAAAATCCTGTGATGGTGTCCGACGGGACAGCCAGCACCGTCTCTTCGTCGGTTTCCTCACTGTCTGTTGTTTCTGCACTGCTGCTCTTTTTGCCCAGGAGCACATAGCAGGCGGTACAGAGCACCAGCACCGCCGCCCATATGAGCAATCGGCTTTTCTTCATCGTTTCCTCCTTCTGTAGCAGACCACGCCGCCCAGGATCAGCACGCCCAGCGGAAGCACGGCAGTTGCCACAATACTCCATAGATTTGCCGCAGCGGAAGTCACCGTCAGATAGCTGGCATCCAGACTCTTGGCCGCAATAGACACACTCGTCTCATGGTCAGCCATATCGCTCAGGGAATTTGCCAGAAGCTCCATGTTGCCGCCGGCCACCGCCCGGTTCATGGTGTCATCCAGAATACCCTCCGTGGTATAATAGATGATCTTCGTCTCAGCATCCTCCAGCTGCTCCGTCACCTCCATACCTATGGTGAAGGGGCCTTCCTGATCTTCCGCCTCTTTGGCATAGCTTTCCATGTTCTGCAGGTCAGCTTTCTCATAGGAACTGTCCGAGGTGACAAGGATCGGCGTCATGGTCAGACTGTCCCGGTACGCCTCCAGCGTCTCGATGGACTGAGCGATGGGCACCGCCACATATTTTTTTCCGCTTTCCAGGCTGGAGGCAATGCTGCTGTCTCCGTACTCCGGCACCAGATACAGGGGATTCTGAGACAGGGTGTGTGCCGGATCGCCCTCCAGCACCAGGCCGTCCCCGGTCCGGATCCCGTAGGCGCTTAAAATGGACTGGAAATTGGGCAGCTCGGTTTCCGTATAGGAACTGATGATCAGCGACTTCCCGCCTTTTTCCAGATAAGCGATGATCTTGGCCGCCTCTTCCTCGGAGTAATCACTCATGGGCGCGTACAGGAACAGGCCCGCCGCATCCTCCGGCACATCGGTGTCCGTCATCAGGTTCAGATCCTCCAGGCGGATGTTTTCCTTTTCAATGGTACTGCGCACGGTGGAGCTGATCTCCGCCTCGTCGTGGCCGGTTACCACGTACAGCACCGGCAGATCGTCGGTGGTCACATAGGCGATGGCACTGGTGAGCTGTCCCTCACCGTCAAAGCTGGAGGAATAGCCGCCGGTGGAATAATCATAATCCCCGGTATAAATATCCGCATAGGAGATCACCTTACTGCGGTCGCCGGATACCACGATCACACTGTTGTCCGCCACCTGATCCGTGGTGTACGTCTGCGTAAAGGTGGGGCTCTTCACCGGATCCTTCGTCTCCAGCGTTACATGATCGCTGTTCTCGGCGTACTGCTCCAGCAGGTGGGTCACCGTGCTGTCCTCATTCCCTTCCTGGCAGACCAGATACAGCGTCACATCCTCGGAAAGCCCATCCAGCACCGCCTTGGTCTGGTCACCGATGGAATACAGGCCGGAGCCACTCAAGTCGATTTTCGTATATTTGGAGGGCAGTCTGGAAACGATCAGGTTGCCCATCAGAAGCACCGCCAGAAAAAGTGCCGTATACCCTGCACTGTAAGAGCCATGGACCGATTCCTTCCCTTTTTTCTGAAACAGCGGTTTGATTTTTTCAAATACTGGTTTCTTCATTTTTCCCTCCTAGCTCCATCTTCTCTTCTGGATGGACTGGATACTTAAGAAAATCCCTGCCGCAATGACGGACAGGAAATACACGATGGCCGTCACATCCAGCATGCCGTCCGTCAGCCCGGAAAACCGGGTAGAAATATCAAAAATATCCATGATTTTCTGTACCAGTCCCTCATACAGTGCCGCATGGGTCAGATAAACGCCTGCCATGACAGCCTCTCCCACCACGCAGAAAAGCAGGGGCAGCAGAAAGCGCTGGGTCATCCGGTACAGGATCCAGCCCACTGCCAGCAGCACGCAGGTAAGAATGAGGAAGGAAGCCGAAGCAGTGCTGGGAATGAGGGTTTTCAGACCGCTCATCATATAAAACAGAAACAACACGCCAAAACTTAACACCGCCGCCATCACCTGATTTTCCGTCAGGGAAGAAATGAACAGGCCGATGGCCAGGCAGGCACAGCCCAGCAGATAGAATCCCAAGATCGCCGCGTACGTCTGGGCCCAGGCCACCTCCCCGTACCGGGACAGAATGACCGGATACAGACAGAACACCAGCATGGGCACCGCAAACACCGTGATCATGGCCAGATATTTGCCCAGGACGATCTGATACAGCGGCACCGGGGACGTCAGAAGCAGCTGATCCACCTTCTGCCGCCGCTCCTCCGCCAGCACCTTCATGGAAAGCATGGGGGTAGTGATGAGCATGGCAAAAGCCGCCGACACCAGCGCATAGCCGAACAGGGAATACTGATAGCTCAGGTTATAGGCGGAAAAATAAATGCCCACCACCACAAAGAGGAACGCCATGAAAATATATCCTGTCATCGTATGAAAATAGGAGGCAAGCTCCCGTTTGAATACTGCCAGCATTTATTCCGCCTCCTTTTCTGTTTCGTCTTCCGTCAGCTCCAGGAACACCTTTTCCAGAGAAGCATGGGCGCTTTCCATCTCGTAGATAGGCAACCGTTTCTCTGCCAGACGGTAAAAGATGGCTTCCCGCGCAGCATCTGGTGTCCTGCTCTCCGTGGATGCTGCATCGCTACCTGACTGCTGTGCATCTTTTCCAGCCTTCGCCTGTCCGCCGGTGCTCTGTCTTCCCTTCAACTGTACATTCACACTGGTGAGATCCCCTTCCTGCTCTGCCGTTACCTGCTGTACGCCGCTGATGTTTTTTAGCGCCGCTTCCACGTCCGCTATCTTTCCCTTTACTTTCAGGTGCAGCGTCTCTTTCCCGGTCAGCAGATGACCCAGATTGTCCGGCGTATCGCTGGCCACCAGTTTTCCATGAGAAATGATCAGCACCTCGTCGCACACCGCGCTGACCTCGGACAAAATATGGGAACTCAAAATAATCGTATGTTCGCTGGAAAGCCTGCGGATCAACGTGCGGATCTCCGTGATCTGCAGCGGATCCAGCCCGGCCGTGGGTTCATCCAGGATGAGGATATCCGGATCTCCCAGCAGCGCCTGTGCCAGCCCCACTCTCTGCCGGTAACCCTTGGACAGGTTGCGGATGAGCCGATCTGCCATCTCTTCGATCCCCGTCTCCTGCATGACCTGTACCACACAGGCTTCCCGTTCTCCCCTGGCAATGCCCCGCAGCTCCGCCGCAAAATGTAACTGTTCGTAGGGCGTCATCTCCATATACAGCGGCGGAACCTCCGGCAGATAGCCGATATGCTTCTTGGCCTTCTCCGGTTCCTTCAAAATATCATGCCCGTCAATGAGCACCTCCCCTGAGGTGCTGGCCAGATATCCTGTCATCATATTCATCGTCGTGGATTTTCCCGCGCCGTTGGGCCCGAGAAAGCCGTATATTTTTCCTTTTTCTGCTGTAAAGCTTAAGTGATCCACTGCCACGTGGTCACCGTATTTCTTTACCAGGTCACGAACTTCTATCACGCTGTTTCCTCCTTTTTACACTCCCCTCACTATACAGGGCATTTGTGTTCACTTTTGGGAAAATCTGTGAAAACTTTTTGAAAAAACTGTGAAAGGGCGAACCCCGGATTTTCTCCCCCGATCAGGAAAGAAATTCCGAAGTTCACCCTTTTCTTTTGTATTCCACCCTTATTCTATTGCTTTACAGATACGTTTTACTTTGCCTGAATGTATCCCTGGGCTTTCAGAAGCTCTGCACACAGCACGGCGCCGCCTGCAGCACCTCTGACGGTATTGTGGGACAGTCCCACAAACTTGTAATCAAACAGTGCGTCCTCACGCAGTCTTCCCACAGAGATGCCCATACCGTTCTCGTAATTCACATCCAGCACCACCTGGGGACGATTGTCCTCCTCCAGATACTGGATGAACTGCTTCGGTGCGCTGGGCAGTGCCAGCTCCTGGGGCAGACCTTTAAAATTCACCATCCGGTCGATCAGCTCCTCTTTGGACGGCTTTTTCTCAAAGTTTACAAACACCGCCGCGGTATGGCCGTTGAGCACCGGTACCCGGATACACTGGGTGGTGATGAGAGGACCTGCCGCTTTCACGATCTGTCCGTTCTCGATCTTTCCCCACAGACGTAAGGGCTCCTGCTCGCTCTTCTCTTCTTCGCCGCCGATATAAGGGATGATGTTGCCCACCATCTCCGGCCAGTCCTGGAACGTCTTTCCGGCACCGGAAATGGCCTGATAGGTCGTTGCCACCACCTGGGTCGGATGGAACTCCTTCCATGCGGTCAGCACCGGCGCATAGCTCTGGATGGAGCAGTTGGGCTTCACTGCCACAAAGCCTCTCGTGGTGCCCAGACGCTTCTTCTGGAACGGGATGACTTCGAAATGCTCCGGGTTGATCTCCGGCACCACCATGGGCACGTCCGGTGTCCAGCGGTGGGCGCTGTTGTTGGATACCACCGGTGTCTCGGTCTTCGCATAGGCATCCTCAATGGCACGGATCTCTTCCTTTGTCATGTCCACGGCACTGAACACGAAATCAACGGATGCAGCCACCTTCTCCACCTCTGCCACATTCATCACCGACAGTTTCTTCACAGCCTCCGGCATGGGCGTATCCATCTTCCAGCGGCCATTGACCGCTTCCTCATACGTCTTTCCCGCACTTCTGGCACTGGCTGCCACGGTCGTCACCTCAAACCACGGATGATTCTCCAGAAGGGCAATAAAACGCTGGCCCACCATACCGGTTGCTCCAAGAATTCCAACTTTCAGCTTCTCACTCATTTCACAATCTCCTCTTCGTTTCGCATATCCTCTGCGTGTCTCTCTTACAAAGACATCTGTCTTTCTCATAAGATACTAAACCACAATCCGGAAAAATGCAACCCTTTTTTATTCCTCAGGCATCTTTAATCCCAGTTTTCCTGCGCTTCCAAATACATCCGGTTGGCTGCGATCACCTGCTCCATGGCTTCTTTGCCCGGTGCGCCGATGGTCAGCCGCTTGTCCACGCAGGTTTTCAGGCTGATGGCATCATACACATCCGCCTCAAATACCGGGCTGATAGCCTTTAATTCCTCAATGGACAGATCCTCGATGGCGCAGTTTTTGTCGATGCAGTACAGCACCAGACGGCCCACGATGGAATGGGCATCCCGGAAGGGCACGCCATGATTCACCAGATAGTCTGCCGCATCGGTGGCGTTGGTGAACCCGTTTTTTGCACTCTTTTCCATCACATCTTTGTTGAATTTCATCGTTGCGGCCATGCCGTTGAACAGGTGGATGCAGCCCTTGGCCGTGTCAATGGCGTCAAAGGTCATCTCCTTATCCTCCTGCATATCCTTATTGTACGCCAGCGGCAGTCCCTTCATGACCGTGAGCATGGACATAAGGGCGCCGTACACCCGGCCGGTCTTTCCCCGGACAAGCTCCGCGATATCCGGGTTTTTTCTTCTGGGGCATGATGCTGCTGCCGGTGCTGTAGGCGTCATCCAGCTCCACAAACCGGTATTCGTTGGTGTTCCAGATGATCACTTCCTCGGAAAAACGGCTCAGATGCATCATGATGGTGGACAGGGCTGCCAGGAATTCAATGGTGTAATCCCGGTCTGCCACGGAATCAATGGCGTTCATGGTGGGGCCATAGAAGCCCAGAAGCTCTGCCGTATATTCCCGGTCAAGCGGATAGGTGGTGCCTGCCAGGGCGCCTGCTCCCAGCGGACAGTAGTTCATCCGGCGGTAAATGTCGTGCAGACGGGAGCGATCCCGCTTGAACATCTCAAAATACGCGCCGATATGCAGTGCTAGGGTGATGGGCTGGGCCTTCTGCAGATGGGTGAAGCCCGGCATATACGTCTCCACGTTCTCTTCCATGATCTTCTGCAGCGTCTCCAGCAGCTCCTTCAACAGCTCATCGGTCTCCTGCACCTGTCTGCGCACATACAGACGCATGTCCACGGCCACCTGGTCGTTCCGGCTTCTTCCGGTGTGCAGCTTCTTGCCCGCATCCCCGATCCGGTCAATGAGGTTGGCCTCCACAAAGCTGTGAATATCCTCGTATTTCTCCGTGATCTCCAGCGCACCGCTCTCTACGTCCGCCAGAATGCCCTGCAGGCCGCCGATGATGGCTTCCTTCTCTTCCTCTGTGACAATGCCCTGCTTTGCCATCATCGTCACATGGGCAATGCTTCCCTGGATATCCTCCCGGTAAAGCTTTTTGTCAAAATTAATCGAAGCATTGAAATTGTAAACCAGCTGATCCGTCTCTTTGGTGAAACGGCCGCCCCATAACTGTGCCATATGTCTGATCCTCCTGTTTTATGATTCGTTTCTTTCCTGCGCTTTCTCCTGCTGCTGCCGTTCCCGCTCTCTCTTGGAAAAAACACAGCCGCAGTAGTCCTGCCGGTACATGCCGTGTTCCGCGGAAAGCTCCACCGAACGCTTGTAGCCGCCCCGCTTTTTAAAATCCGAGGGCAGGTGTCTGGCCTTGGTAATCCCGGCCAGCTCCTCCCCGATCTCGTTGAGCTTTGCCGCGTTCTTGTGGGGGCTGATGGACAGCGTTGTCGTAAAATAATCGCATCCCAGCTCGTCCGCCAGCTTCGCCGCCTCGGCAAGGCGCAGCCGGTAGCACACAAAACAGCGCTCCCCGCCCTCCGGGCAGTCCTCCAGCGTGCGCACCGCATCGTAAAAGAGTTCCGGCTCGTAAGCCCCGGCCACAAACTGTACCGGGTGGTCGAAGGTGCATTCCGCGATAAACCGCTGCTGCTCCTTCACCCGATGCTCGTATTCCTCGGGGGGATAGATGTTCGGATTGTAATAAAACACCGTGATGGCAAAATACCGGGACAGATATTCCAGCACATAGGAACTGCACGGGCCGCAGCAGCTGTGCAGCAAAAGGCTTGGCACCCGCCCCTCCTTCGTCACCTGTTCGATGACCGCATCCAGCTCCTTCTGATAATTTCGCTTCGTCATAACATCCCTCCTCCCGCAAAGGCGCTTCAGTGCTTTTTATTATACGTCAGGAAAAGGGGCTCTGCAAGAAAAAATCCTTCCGGCCGCCCTGCTTGGGATCACAAACACACGATTTCCCTGTTTTTTCATACTATAAATAGAAACCAGCGGAAAGGATACCGTCTATGGATGCTTTCCTGAATCTTACAGACGTCCGTTATTCTTACCACAGTCCCGAGGGAGAGACCCCGGCACTGTCTGATATATCATTTTCCGTAAAAGAGGGGGAATTTGTCGCCATTGTTGGCCCCTCCGGCTGCGGCAAATCCACCCTACTGAACCTGATCTGCGGCCTTCTTGCCCCGGAAGCCGGGGAAATCACGCTGAAAGGCAACCCGGTCCTCCGGGAGCGGGAGCGCATCGGCTACATGCTCCAGAAGGATCACCTGTTCGAGTGGCGTTCCATTTACCGCAATGTCATCCTGGGACTGGAAATCCGCAGAAAATGTACAGAAGAAACTCTGGCCCGGGCAGAAGCCATGCTGGAACAGTATGGACTGGCCCCCTTCCGCAATGCCCGTCCCAGCGAACTGTCCGGCGGCATGCGCCAGCGGGCGGCCCTCATCCGCACCCTGGTGCTGGAACCGGAGCTTCTACTGCTGGACGAACCGTTCTCCGCCCTGGATTACCAGACAAGGCTTACCGTCTGTGACGACATTGCCACCATTATCCGCCGGGAGCAGAAAACGGCCATTCTCGTCACCCATGATCTGTCCGAGGCCATCAGTTGTGCCGACCGGGTCATCGTCCTTGGCAAACGGCCTGCACGCATCCGCGCGGTGGTGCCCGTCCATTTTGCGATGGAGAACCGCACGCCCTTCCAATGCCGCAGTGCCCCGGAATTCAAAGAATATTTCAACGAAATCTGGAAGGAGCTGAACGCTTATGACTAACCTCTCCCCTGCCCAGACCGCTTATCTTCAAAAACAGCAAAAACACCGCCGGATGATCTCGGCCTCCCGCATCACCCTTCTGGTAGTATTCCTGTGCCTGTGGGAGATCGCTGCCGACAGCGGCCGCATCGATGCCTTTATTTTCAGCTGTCCCAGCCGTCTGACCCGCACCTGCCTGTCCATGTGCCGGGATGGCAGCCTTTTTTTGCACACCGGCATCACCCTGGCGGAGACGCTCATCAGCTTTCTGCTGGTGCTGGTCATCGGCACCCTGGCCGCAGTCCTTCTGTGGCTGTCCCGGCAGTTTTCCGAGATCATGGAACCCTACCTGGTGGTGCTCAACAGCCTGCCCAAATCCGCCCTGGCTCCGCTGCTCATCGTCTGGCTGGGCGCCAACATGCGAACAATCATCACCGCAGGCATCTCCGTGGCCATCTTCGGCACCATCATCAGTCTGTACACCGGTTTCCGGGAGGTGGATCCTGACATGCAGAAACTGATCCGCACCCTGGGCGGCGGCAGACTGGACATTCTACGCTGCGTCATCCTCCCCGCCAACGTCCCCGTCTTCTTCTCTACCTCCAAGATCAACATCGGTCTGGCGCTGGTGGGCGTCATCATCGGGGAATTCATCGGTGCCAGACAGGGGCTGGGATACCTCATCATTTACGGCAGCCAGGTGTTCAAGCTGGACTGGGTCATCCTGTCCATCGTCATCCTGTGCATCATCGCCATGGGGCTCTACACGATGATCAGCCTGCTGGAAAAATACTGTCAGAAACTGCAGTAATCCCCATGCAGGCCAGCCCCGGCGACAATAAAAAAACGTGCATTGTTTTCTCATGGAATTTTCTGTATAATAAAGCAGACTTTTCAGAACCAAAGGAGAATCCCCATGAAATACTACTTTGCCCCCATGGAGGGGCTTTCCACCTATATTTTTCGAAACGCCTGGAGAAGCTGCTATCGGGGCGCGGACAAATACTTCACACCCTTTCTTGCCAATCCCCGGCTGAGCCGCCGGGAGATTGACGAGATCCTGCCGGAACACAACGAGAGTCTCTGCCTCATCCCCCAGATCCTCACCAACCGCGCGGAGGACTTTCTGTCCATTGCCGCCCAGCTTGCCGACTACGGCTACGACACGGTGAACCTGAATCTGGGTTGCCCCTCGGGAACCGTCACCGCCCGGAAACGGGGCGCCGGTTTCCTTGGCGTACCTGACGAGCTGGATGCTTTTCTGGACGAGATTTTCAGTCGCTGCCCGATGCGCATCTCCATCAAAACCCGCATCGGCGTGGAGGATACCGACGAGTGGCCCCGGCTGCTGGATATCTTTTCCGGATATCCCCTGGACGAGCTCATCATCCATCCCCGGCTCTCCCGGGAGCAGTACACCGGAATACCCCACCGGGATGCCTTTGCCGCAGCCTGTAAGGCCCTGCATGTCCCACTGTGCTACAACGGCGAGATTCATACCCCCGCAGATGTGCAGGCACTGCAAAACAACTTTCCAGACCTCCCCTCTGTCATGATCGGCCGGGAGATCCTGCGCAGACCCTATCTGCTGGAACAGATGGAGACTGGCTGCGCCACTGCCTCTCCCGACACCCTGCGCACTTTCCACGATGCCGTCTATGCCGGTTATCAGCAGCGCATGTCCGGGGAAATGCCGGTCCTGTACAAGATGAAGGATCTGTGGACCTACCTGTGCTGCTCCTTCGCCCATCCCGAAAAAGCGCTGAAAAAAATCCGGAAAGCCAATCACTTCCCGGATTATGAAAAAGCCGTGCAGAACATGTTTTCCCTGCTGCTTGCGGATGAATAAATTGTCCTTATTTTTTTATCTCTTCCACTGCAACTTCTACCTGTTTGCCGCTGAAGGCAACGCCATAGGCATAAATCGTCCGTACCCCTCTGGCAGTCAGCTCCGTATCATATTTGCGGTCCCTGATCTGCCAAAGGGCCAGTTCGGATAATTTTTTCAAATCATCTCCTGTACAGTCCTTCTCCGCCTTTAATTCGATCAAAATTCCAGGCAGGCGATCATTTTCCGGCAGCAGCTGAATATCGTACCGCCCTTCCCCGGATTCTCTGTTGGAAGTCACATAGGAACCATGCAGCAAAACACAAAGCCCCAGTAAAAATCCATGATAAAAATTTTTCTCCGACCGTATCATAAAAGCTGACGATCTGCAGAAGCAATTTCTGCATCGTGGCTTTCAACCGCTCTGCGTCCCCCGCATACAGCGCCTCCTGTATGGCAATGGCAGTTGCCTGGGAAATAGCAGGCTCCAGCCTGGAAAGAATTTCCTTCCTGTACACAAAGGCAATCTCTTTATTCGGAAGTGCCACCTCACACATAAAATCCCCGCTGAACGCCAGATCCGTTCTTATCGCTTTCAGATATCCTGCCACCAGCAGAAAGCTGTAAATCGTAGACGGATTCTTTTTGATCTGCGGATAAATCACACCGGTATCAATGTAAGTGACAAAAGACTGTCCATTCACCAGTGAGGTCAGTTTATCATACACCTCCTGATCTGCCCTGCCGATGATTTCCCCGATAATATCATTGCTCCCCGTGGACTGCCAGAAAGCTCTTGGTTCACATCCGCTGCTGAAATAGCTGATCACCGACCAGGGATTAAAAATCTCTGTCTTTCCAAACTGATAGCCATCATACCATGCACAAATCTCATCATACTTTTCCGGCACCCCATAATAGCCCGCCATCTGTCTGACTTCCTCCGCGGTAAATCCGAAATATTCGCTGTACTTCTGATCCAGTACAGAATGAATCGCCAGATTGTTCAGACCGCTGAAAATACTCTCTTTGGCCACGCGCAGAATGCCGGTCAGGAATCCATAGGAAAGATGTCGGTTATCTTTCAGTCCGCCGGAAAACAGATTCCGCATAAACAAAACAACCGGATCATAAAAGCCCTGCATATATCCCTGCTGGATCGGGATATCGTACTCATCAATGATAATGATCGGCGCAATTCCATAATGCTTATGCAATGCCGCAGACAGATCTGCCAGTGCACTGGATAGCTCTGTTTCCGTCGCCTCTCCCGACAGCAGACGGGCAAATGCCCGCCGATCTAGGTCATCACACGTTTCGCTGTCCTGAATTTCTTTGTGCCGATAAGCTTCCCTGGCAATCAGTTCCCGGATCGCCTGAAAGGTTTCTTCCCAGGTAGTGAATTTCACATCTTTGAATGTCAGAAAGATCACCGGATATTTTCCCTGATACTCCTGATAATATTTACCGCAGGCCCAGATTTTCTTGTCTCTGAAATAAACAGACGTATCCTCCTGCGTTTTTTCAAAATAGGTGCGGAGCATATCCATATTCAATGTCTTGCCAAACCGGCGTGGTCTGGTAAACAGAGACACCATCGGCCGTTCATCGATAAAATCCCGGATCAGCATTGTTTTATCAATATAATAATACTCCGATGACGCCAGCCGATAATCAGAAATCCCCACAGGAAGTGGCAGCCGCCCCGGGCGCATATTCTTCTGGTACGCCCCGGTCTTTATCCGGTTGTCTTCCGGTCTCACCGCATCAGCCGGAATGAGCCAGGAACGTCCCTGTTTCCTTGCTCCCGAGATTTTCCCTGCTTTGCAAAAATTCGTCACGCTCCGCTCCGTCAGATTCCAGCGCTGCGCCGCATCCCTGACACGTATCATCTCCATCGCTCACACCTCCTGTCTTTTTATCCATTATATCCAACTTCGGAATAATGTGCAATATTTATCGGAAATATTCCGAATTTATATCGTTTTTTGATAGATTATCGAATTAATTCTCTTCTAATTTATAAGCGTCTCATTCCATTCATATTTTTTCCAACGAGCACGTGCCACCAATGAATCAAAATTGTTACATTTCTCAACAGAATCCGGTTTGCCAAGAGAGGTATATATCAAATATTCTTCAGACATTCCTACATAAGGAAATTCAGGAGCATTATTTTTTACTTCGATATCCTCTTTAGTAAATATATCTTCTCTCTCTTTGCAATAAACCCAATTTCCATTAATTTCAACAATATCATTATCGGTATAATACGATAGTTCGTATGTGTGATCAAACGATGTTCTAACTTTAATACTCTTACTTACACCATTGGAAATTGTCAAAACAACTGTTCCATTTTTATTTGTATATGTATAAACAGGTTCTTCATAATAAATTTGCCTTAACTTTTTTAGTATTTTGACAAGATGTTCTGCCGCCTGCCCATTATATTCTGCTGTATAGAAATCCTCTATCTTGTCACTTTCAAATATTAAACGCCCTTCCACATTTAATACTCTACTTTCAATTTTATAATCATATTTTAAAATATAATCTATATTTATTTTAATATTTAAATCAGAGAGTCCACTAACATCTCTTAAGTTTGTCAAAAAATCATCTTTATCATATTTTTCAAATTGTTCTTTTCCAAATTCTGCAAGTTTTTCCGCATTATTTCCACAACCAGTCAAAGACAGGCTAAACCAAATGACAATCCATAAAATAATTTTATTAATACATTTCAACCTAGAATTCCTCACTCATTATTTATAAAATAATCGATATGCAAACTAAAACCCATCTAAAAAGGCTCTGCCAAATGACAGAGCCTCCGACATTTTCTTTCGAAACCCGCGATTTCTAGCCAGATTGTGGTAAATGTCAAACCCGTATAAAGCTCATAAGGTACTGCATTCTGGCACAACACCTTACTTCTACGCCTGGCAGACACTCAAGTTGCCTGTCTTTACTATTATATTATCGAGCTTTTAAAAATATGTCAATCCACATTTTCTCATCGGATCGCATAGCAGAAGATCTGCGCTGCCGCCAGCAGGATCACGCCCAGCACCACCAGCAGAATCTGTCCGGCGAACACCCCGGCGGCGATCTCCACCACCGCAATGAGGATCGGTGCAATGAACAGGGATACCCCCAGGATCATACCGATGGCCAGATTCATCACCGGCACAGCGATGGCCGGGAATACCGGAAACTTCCAGAGGAAGATGCCGCACAGGATCTCCGCGATCAGCAGAAAGCCCAGCACGCACATGCCCACCATCACCATAAGCTGACGGTCTTTTCTGCGGCGCTTCCTATTGTTGGCGGAAGGCGTTCTTCTTCCGGCAGAAGGCCCGGACGCCCGGCTGCGCTTCTCCTCCCGCTCATCATAATCATCTACGTTAAACGCATCGAACAGCTCCTCGCTGATGCGATCTGATTCATTATTGTTATAGGGTTTGAATGTACCTGCCATCATTCATCCTCCAAATCTCATAAAATCTTATATCCTATTATACCAAGAATTCCGAAAAAGGACAACCAAAAAGGTGTTCCCTTCATACGGGCAAACGGTAGCCCGGATGTTGAAAAAAGCCTGCGAAACCAGCTCGCAGGCCAAAAGCTCCCGGCCGGACTTGAACCGGCGACCCACGCATTACGAATGCGTTGCTCTACCAACTGAGCCACGGAAGCAGTGTGATCACTCACGCAAGAAATATATTAACAAAAACAAAGTAAAAAAGCAAGTCTTTTCTGATATTTTCCAGATATAATTTCCATCCATGTCGTGCCGCCTGCCCAGGCACAGACCTCGGGCAGGCAACGCAACATTCGAATCTACTGATTCTGTGACGACATATTTTCGATATGCACATCCAGCTGATTGAAGGGGATCTCGATGCCCTCCGCGTCAAACTGCAGCTTGATCTGCTCCAGGATCCGCCATCTGGTATCCCAGTAATTGGCAGCCTCCAGCCATCCTCTGGCACCCAGCACTACCGCACTGTCTCCCAGAGAGTCCACATACACCTGGATCGGACGATCCTGTAAAATGCAGGCGTCCTTCCGATAGATCTGCTCCAGCACCTGCTTTGCCCGCAGAAGGTCTGCCTGATAGGCGATGCCTACCGTCAGATCCAGACGGCGGAACTCCTCCTTCGTGATGTTGGTGATGGTGGAATTGGCCAGATCACCGTTGGGAATGATGATGGCACGGTTGTCCACGGTGAGCAGCTTGGTGGCAAACAGGGAGATCTGTTGTACCGTTCCCTCGCTGGAACCGGTGGAAATATAGTCTCCAACACCAAAGGGCTTCAGCGCCAGGATCAGCACTCCTCCTGCGAAGTTTGCCAGGCTTCCCTGCAAGGCCAGGCCAACAGCCAGACCGGCAGAACCAAACACCGCGATAAACGACGTAGTCTCAATGCCAAACAGAGAAATGATGGTCAGAAGCAGCACCGCATAGGCAATGGCTTTCACCAGCGCATCTACGAACTGTACCACGCCGGTATCCACCTGGGACCGCTCCAGCGAACGCCGAACGATCCTGCGCAGCAGCTTGATGAGCCTGGAACCGATAAAATAGATGACCAGCGCCAGCAGCACTGTCATACCGAAGGAAATGAAATCCGGAATCTTCCCCTTGAAATACTCCACTACCTTATTCGGATCCACGTCCTTTAATTTTTCCAGATTTTCCATCGTCTCCGATGTATCGATATTGCCGATATTGTTGATCTCTTCCGTCAGCGCCTCCGCCGCTGTCATAAGAAATGCCATGATGTTCCTCCTCATATATACTTGTTATTTTTTGCGAAACACGTTAAAATAATGATTACAGTTCACTCGTCTGTTCGTGTGAGCAAATTTTATGCTCGCATAAAAATTTGTTTACATAAACAGACGAAGGGAGCGCCTGCTCATGAACAAAAATGAGCTGCAACGCAGCGGAAAGCATCAAAGATGCGGTTTTGTGAATGGCGTGTGTGAACTGTCGGATTATAATTTACACAGAAAGGATGTACCTGCCATGACCAAAGAAACCGAAGATGCCATCATTGCATCCCTGAATGCCTACGCCGACCGCGTGCTCGGCGACATTGACCCGCAGAAGGTAAAGATCGGGGCCCAGCTGGCTGCGATCCGTCCGGAAATGGAGCGGCTGGCCGCCCTTCACCATATGGATATCACTGATCTTTTCGTGCTTTACATGGATCGCTGCTCCGAGATATTTGCCCTCCAGGAGGCAGACCTCCAGGAAGTACTCCGGCAACTGTAAATCCTTTGTTTGATCAAAACATATCCCTTAAAAAGGCTCCCGTCTTTCAGGCAGGAGCCTTTTATGTCAGATCTCGTGAATAAACAATCCGCTTCGAAGCTTGGGCTCAAACCAGGTGGATTTCGGCGGCATTAAAAGTCCTGCGTCCGCGATGTCCAGCAGCTCGTCCATGGATGTGGGATACATGGAAAAGGCCGCTGCCCATCCGTCCTGGTCCACATTTTTCTCCAGCTCCTGTAAACCCCGGATACCGCCCACGAACTTGATGCGCTGGTCGGTCTTGGGATCCTGGATCCCCAGCAGGGCATCCAGCACTTCCTTCTGCAAAATGGACACATCCAGACGATCCACGGTCTCCAGCGCATCCATGTCTCCCTTGTAGGTGAGCGCATACCAGGTGCCGTCCACGTACAGGCCGAAGGTGCCCTTCTTCTCCGGGCTTACCGCCTCTGTCCTGGCCTCCACTGTAAATTTCTCCTGTAATTTTTCCAAAAACTGTTCCACGGAAAGGCCGTGCAGATCCTTCACTACCCGGTTGTAGTCCAGGATCCGCAGCTGCTCCTTGGGGAACATAACAGCCAGAAAATAGTTGAACTCTTCCTCGCCGGTGGGGTTCTTCGCCGCTTCTGCCTTCTGGAGTCCTACCCGCACAGCGGACGCTGCCCGGTGATGGCCGTCTGCAATATACAGGTGATCCATCTGGCCGAAAAGCTCCGTGATCCGTGCAATGACCTTCTCACTGGTGATGATCCACACCCGGTGAATGACGCCATCCTCTGTCTCGAAATCATAGACGGGTTCCCGCTCTTTCTCCCGCTCCACGATCTGCTGTAGCTCCTGCTGGCTGCGATAAGCCAGGAAAATCGGCCCGGTCTGTGCCTGGCAGGCATCAATGTGACGGATCCGGTCTTCCTCCTTGTCCCGTCTCGTATTCTCATGACGGCGGATCACACCGTCCGTATAATCCTTCACGGCTACGCAGGCCGCAATGCCGTCCTGCACCCGCTCCTGATAGACCAGCTCATAAATGTAATAGCAGGCCTTCTGCTCCCGGATGAACTCTCCCCGCTCGATCATGCCCCACAGCAGATCATGTGCCTTCTGGTATACAGCATCACTGTACATGTCCACATCCTCCGGAAACTGTGTCTCCGCACGGTCGATCCGCAGAAATGACATGGGCTCCTTCTTCACTACTTCTCTCGCTTCGCTGCTGCTGTACACATCATAAGGCAGTGCTGCAATCTTATCCTCCAGTCCCTTTGCCGGGCGGATGGCCCGGAACGGTTTTACTTTCGCCATAAAAACCTCCTTAAAATAGGTTAAAATCAAAAAATCGGCCGCAGGATCATCTCCCACGGCCGAAAAATCCTGTACAGGACTATTTTACCACACGAACACGGAATACGCCATCCACTGCGCGAAGTTTCTCAACAACTGCATCGGTAGCCGGAGCTTCCAGGTCAAACATGGTGTAGGCATAATCGCCGCGGCTCTTGTTGACCATATCGGTGATGTTGATATCTGCCCCGGAAATGACGCCGGAGAACTGAGTGATCATATTCTTCACATTCTTATGGCAGATAGCGATACGTCCCGGCTTGGTGGCAGGGCCCATATCACAGTCAGGATAGTTCACGGAATGCTGGATATTTCCATTCTCCAGGAAATCCCGGATCTCCTTCACTGCCATTCTTGCACAGTTATCCTCAGACTCCTCGGTGGATGCACCCAAGTGCGGGATCACGATGACGCCCGGCTGTCCTGCGGTGGTCGCATTCGGGAAATCGGATACATATTTCTTCACCTTGCCCTCTGCGATGGCTGCCAGAACAGCGTCCTCATCCACCAGCAGATCTCTTGCAAAGTTCAGGATCACAACGCCATCCTTCATCTGCTTGATGGCATCGGCATTGATCATCTTCTTGGTGGCATCCATCAGCGGTACATGGATGGTGATATAGTCACACTCTTTGTAGATATCCTCCACATTATTGATATGACGGATGGAGCGGGACAGGTTCCACGCTGCCTGTACGGAAATGTACGGGTCATAGCCCAGTACCTCCATGCCCAGATGCGTAGCTGCATTTGCCACCTTGACACCGATGGCGCCCAGGCCGATGATGCCCAGCTTCTTGCCTTCGATCTCGCATCCGGCAAATTTCTTCTTCTCTTTCTCTGCCTGCTTGCCGACCTCTGCGTTGCCCTTCTGGGAAGCAACCCACTCGATACCGCCTACCACGTCACGGGATGCCAGCAGCATACCGGCCAGTACCAGCTCTTTCACACCGTTGGCGTTGGCACCCGGGGTGTTGAATACGACAATACCCTTCTGTGCGCATGCATCCAGCGGGATGTTGTTCACACCGGCGCCGGCTCTTGCGATACCGGACAGCTGGTCGGAGAACTCCATATCATGCATGGCTGCGCTCCGGACAAGGATCGCATCTGCCTCGTTTACATTTTCTGTTTTCTCATAATTCCCGTCGAACTGCTCCAGGCCGCAGGCTGCGATGGGATTCAGGCAATGATATTTGTACATTACAGATTCTCCTCCTCAAACTTCTTCATGAACGCTACCAGCGCTTCCACACCTTCGATGGGCATTGCATTGTAAATGCTTGCGCGCATGCCGCCGACGGTACGGTGGCCCTTCAGGTTCTCCAGGCCTGCTTCCTTTGCCTCTTTGACAAATTTTGCATCCAGATCCTTGTCACCGGTGACAAACGGCACGTTCATCAGGGAACGATCCTCGGGAACAACGGTGCCCTTGAACAGCTTGCTCTGATCCAGATAATCGTAGAGGATCTTGGCCTTCTTCTCGTTGCGCTCCTTCATGACAGACAGGCCGCCCATCTTCTTGAGCCATTTGAACACCTTGCCGCAGATGTAAATGCCATATGCCGGCGGTGTATTGTAAAGAGAATCATTGTCTGCATGTGTCTTGTACTGCAGCATGGTCGGTGTGCCCGGCAGCACGTCCTCGGTGATCAGATCCTCTCTGATGATGACGATGACAACACCGGCAGGCCCGATGTTCTTCTGTACGCCGCCATAGATCACACCGTATTTTGACACATCCACAGGTTCTGATAAGAAGCAGGAAGAGACATCAGCAACCAGTGTTTTGCCTTTGGTGTTCGGTAAAGTCTTGTATTTCGTTCCATAGATGGTATTGTTCTCACAGATGTACACATAATCCGCATCCTCATCAATGGGAAGATCGGAACAGTCCGGTATATAGGAGAATGTCTTATCCTCGGAAGATGCGATCTTGTTCGCCTTGCCGAATTTGGACGCCTCCTGCCATGCTTTCTTTGCCCACTGACCGGTAACGATGTAATCAGCCACACCGTTCTTCATCAGGTTCATGGGGATCATGGCAAACTGCTGGGAAGCACCGCCCTGTAAAAACAGAACCTTGTAATTGTCCGGGATGTTCATCAGCTCCCGAAGATCAGCCTCCGCGGTCTTGATGATGTCCTCGAATGCCTTGGAGCGATGGCTCATCTCCATGACAGACATACCGGTTCCGTTGTAATCCAGCATCTCTGCCGCTGCTTCCTTCAATACCTCTTCCGGCAATACAGCCGGTCCAGCCGAAAAGTTATAAACTCTGCTCATTTTTTGTTCCTCCTGCTTTCAAAAAATTCTTAAGGCTTATTCTACAACTGCCGCTTTTTTTCGTCAATATGTTTTTTCACCGTTTCTGCATACTTTTTGTGCGAAGATTTCATACTTTTTTGAAAATGTCTCAGTAAATTACCACCGGCGTACCGATTTTCACCCGGTTGTAAAGCTTGATCACATTGTCCAGCGGCGTGTTGATACAGCCGTGGGAACCGCTGGTGAGATAAATCTTGCCGCCGAACTGACTGCGCCAGGAGGCATCGTGAATGCCGATACCGCCCCATACCTTCATCCAGTATTTGACAAAGGACACATAATCCGCGCCCACCAGCGTCGCATTCCGAGCCTTGTTGTGGATATAGCCCACGCCCCGCTTCGTGTGGTTGCCGCCTTTGCCCGTCACCACATCCGTGTCCATGTACAGCTGTCCGTCCTCGTAATACCACATATGCTGGGCCTCAATGGAAATCTCTATGTAGGTAGCACCGATGTCACTGGTGCCCCGCACCTGTTCAAAGCCGGTCTGGGCGTATACCGGCTGCCGGTCCGCCACATCTTTTCCGGCCTTTACCAGGGTAAGCAGCTCCTCTGTCTCCTTCTTCTGGCTGATCTTCCAGCCATAGGGGCCGCCGGACACTTCGATATCCCGGCCGTCCGTGGTGTGGAACATCCGCTTGCCGCCCACCGTATCGTACTTTTCCGCCAGCGTCTTTACATAGGCCGCCACCGCCTTTTCATCCAGATACAGCGTGCCGTCCTTCTTCTGCCGGTACCAGGACCAGAGCACCGTCCGGTCGATGACCTCCTTATTTTCTCCAAACGCATAGGAGATCGTAAAATCAGACAATGCCGCCAGGCGATCCGTCACCTCTTTGATCTGAGGCGAATCCTCTGTCACCGTGGGCAGCGTATAGCAGTCTGCCTCCGCCAGAGAAAGCACCGTCTCTTCCCCTACGAACGCTGTCTGCAGCGCCTCCTGAAATCTTGCCTCGTCGATGGTCGTGCCCTCACTGGATGGCTGGAACAGGAAGCCGTCCGCATCGCTGTAGGAAATGCTGGCATTCACCGGCGCTGTCATATTGGCCGGATCCAGAAAAGCAATCTCCTGGAGCGCTTGCTCCAGCTTCGTCTCGTCATAGACGGCCTTTGGCGTCACCTCATAGTGCACCGGTGCGCTTACCAGCGCCGGAAGCCAGGCAAAGGCATTCTGCCCTTCCAGAATATGGTCCAGATCCTCGCCGAAATCATAGGTCAGACCGATCTCCTCCCCGGAGATCACCGCTTCTTCCCCGTCCTTCGCCTGAATGGTCAGCGTATAACCGGACAGCCCCTCCAGAAGCCGCCCTTTCACCTCTTCCACGGTCAGAAATGACGCATTCACCGTGTTGATGCGTGTGCCGTATAAAAACAGGTGCTGCATATACCAGGCAACGCCCGTATACGCCAGCAGCAGTACCGCCGCCACGGTGATCAAAATTTTGGAACATAACTTTTCCTGTCTGTGTTTTCCCATAAAAAATCCCCCCACCAGGTATGATAAATGAAATTGAAAATAAAGCGCAACGAGAGTGCCCCAGGCCAGCCCCTCTTTGCTGTCCTGAAACACTCTCGTATTTTTTACTGCTTCTTCAAATCGTCAGAATCAAACGCCTGGTCAATCGGTGCTCCCGCCGGAACCATCGGGAATACTTTGTCATCCTTATCGATCTGTACGTCGATAAAATACGGAACCTTCTCTTCCACTGCCTGCCGGATGGCCGGAGCAAGCTGAGAAAGCTCTGTCACACGGACAGCCTTAACGCCAAGGCCCTCCGCCACTTTCACGAAGTCCACCTTGTCTTCAAGGATCGTTGCCGAGTATCGTTTGTCATAGAACAATGTCTGCCACTGTCTTACCATGCCCAGCACGTGGTTGTTGATGACAACCTCGATGACCGGGATGCCATATCTGGACGCGGTGGCAAGCTCATTCATATTCATGCGGAAACAGCCGTCTCCCGCGATATTGATGGCGGTCTTATCCGGGCAGCCGCACTTTGCGCCGATGCAGGCGCCAAGGCCGTAGCCCATGGTACCCAGACCGCCGGAGGTCAGGAACGTGCGGGGCTGCGTGTACTTATAATACTGTGCTGCCCACATCTGATGCTGGCCCACATCGGTGGTGATGATGGCCTCTCCCTTTGTTTCCCGATAGATCTCTTCGATGACTGCCGGGCCGGTCAGTGCCTGATGGTCATATTTCAGCGGATACTGTGCTTTCAGCTCCTGGATCTTTGCAAGCCATTCTGCGTGATCCTGGGGCGCGATCCGCTCTGTCAGCTTCTCCAGGCTGGCTTTCAGATCTCCGGTCACGGATGCGGTCACATGAATGTTCTTGTTCACCTCTGCCGGGTCGATATCCAGCTGGACGATCTTCGCCTGGCTGGCAAATTTTGCCGCATTGCCGATGACACGGTCGCTAAACCGGGCGCCGAGCACTACCAGCAGGTCGCACTGAGACACACCGAAATTGGCCGTCTTCGTGCCATGCATACCAAGCATGCCGGTGTACAGATCGTCCGTGCCCGGGAACGCGCCCTTGCCCATCAGCGTATCTGCCACAGGGGCTTGCAGCTTCTTCACAAATGCCCGCACTTCCTGCGCCGCATCGGAAAGGATGGCGCCGCCGCCCACCAGAACATAGGGCTTCTTCGCTGCGTTGATGAGGGCAGCCGCCTGTTCAAGCTCTTCCTCTGAAATGTCGGTCTTCTTCTCAATGGGTGCCGGTACCGCAGGCTCATATTCGGCCATGGCCGCCGTCACATCTTTGGTCACATCCACCAGCACTGGGCCGGGCCGGCCGGACTGGGCGATCCGGAACGCACGGCGGATCGTATCCGCCAGCTGATTCACATCCTTGACAATAAAGTTATGCTTTGTCACCGGCATGGTAATGCCTGCGATATCCACCTCCTGGAAGCTGTCCTTGCCAAGAAGGGGGACACTCACGTTAGCCGTGATGGCCACGATCGGGATGGAATCCATATACGCAGTGGCGATACCTGTTACCAGATTCGTGGCGCCCGGGCCGGAAGTAGCCATACATACGCCTACCTTTCCGGTGGCCCGGGCATAACCGTCTGCCGCATGGGCAGCCCCCTGCTCATGGGAGGTCAGCACATGCCGGAACTGATCTCCGTATTTATAAATTGCATCATATACATTCAGGATCGTGCCGCCGGGATATCCGAAAATCGTATTAACTCCCTGCTCTTTCAGGCACTCTAAGATGATCTCAGATCCATTTAACTGCATTTTACTGTTTCCCTTCTTCCGTTAGTTCTTCGGAGCCTCCAGAACAGCTCCATGGGCAGCACTCGTCACAAGTGCTGCGTACCGTGCCAGATAGCCGGTCTTTACCTTGGGCTCTCTCGGCTGCCATGCCGCACGGCGTCTTGCCATCTCCTCATCGGATACGGCGATCTCTAATTTATATTCCGGAATATTGATCTTGATGATATCCCCTTCCTCCACGAACGCAATGGGGCCGCCCATAGCTGCCTCAGGAGAAACGTGGCCGATGGACGCACCTCTGGATGCGCCGGAGAATCTGCCGTCTGTGATCAGTGCCACAGAGGAGCCCAGTCCCATGCCTGCGATGGCAGAGGTGGGGTTCAGCATCTCTCTCATACCCGGGCCGCCTTTGGGGCCCCTCGTAACGGATAACAACCACATCACCGGGAACGATCTTGCCGCCCTTGATGGCTGCAATGGCGTCTTCCTCGCAGTCAAATACCCGGGCAGGGCCTTCGTGTACCATCATCTCCGGTACGACAGCGGAACGCTTCACAACGGCGCAGTCGGGTGCCAGGTTGCCGCGCAGCACTGCCAGACCGCCGGTCTTGCTGTACGGATTCTCCACCGGACGGATGACTTCTGGATTCTTGTTGATGCAGCCCTTGATGTTCTCGCCTACCGTCTTACCGGTGACGGTCATCACATCCAGGTTCAGCAGATTTAACTTGGTCAGCTCATTCATGACAGCGTATACACCGCCGGCCTCGTTCAGGTCTTCCATGTAGGTAGCGCCTGCCGGTGCCAGATGGCAGATGTTCGGTGTCCGTTCGCTGACTTCGTTGGCAATGTCCACGTTCAGGTCAAAACCAACCTCATGGGCGATGGCAGGCAGATGCAGCATACTGTTGGTGGAGCATCCCAGTGCCATGTCTACGGTCAGGGCATTCATAAATGCCTCTTTTGTCATAATGTCTCTCGGACGGATGTTCTTCTCCAGAAGCTCCATCACCTTCATGCCGGCATGCTTTGCCAGCTTGATCCGCTCGGAATAAACGGCCGGGATCGTGCCGTTGCCCTGCAGGCCCATGCCCAGCACCTCTGTCAGACAGTTCATGCTGTTGGCGGTGTACATACCGGAGCAGGAACCACAGGTCGGACATACCTTGTTCTCGAACTCAGTCACGTCCTCCTCGGTCATCTTGCCTGCCGCATAAGCGCCCACGGCCTCAAACATGCTGGAAAGGCTTCTCTTCTGTCCGTGTACATGACCGGCCAGCATGGGGCCGCCGCTGACAAATACGGTGGGCACATTGATTCTGGCTGCTGCCATGAGAAGGCCCGGTACGTTCTTGTCACAGTTGGGCACCATGACCAGAGCATCAAAGGCATGGGCAGTCGCCATGGCCTCTGTGGAATCTGCGATCAGATCTCTTGTGACAAGAGAATATTTCATGCCGATATGGCCCATGGCGATACCGTCACAAACAGCAATGGCCGGAAATACCACCGGTGTACCGCCTGCCATGGCAACGCCCATCTTCACTGCCTCTACGATCTTGTCCAGGTTCATGTGACCCGGCACGATCTCATTATAGGAGCTGACAATGCCGACCAGCGGCCGCTCCATCTCTTCCTTCGTCATTCCCAGTGCATTGAACAGCGAGCGGTGTGGTGCCTGCTGCATGCCTACCTTTACGGAATCACTCTTCATTCTTCATTCTCCCCTTCTTTGTCTGTCCTCTGCGGACAGACTTGTGTACAATATCTATCGTTTCCGCAGACGGCCCGCAGACATCCGGGCCGCCCACAGCTTACTTTCCGTTGGTTTTCTGCAAAATCAGTTTAAATGCGCTCTGCGATCAGGTCTCCCATCTTCGTGGTGCCCACCTGGGTCATGCCCTCGGACATGATGTCCACTGTGCGGTAGCCGTCTCTGAGTACCTGCTTGACCGCTGCTTCCACTGCATCTGCTTCTTTGTCAAGATCAAAGGAGAAACGCAGCATCATGGCAGCAGACAGGATCGTTGCAATGGGGTTGGCGATATCCTGTCCCGCAATGTCCGGTGCGGAGCCATGGCTGGGCTCATACAGGCCGAACTTGGTGTCATTCAAGCTGGCGGAGGACAGCATACCGATGGAACCGGTCACCATACTTGCCTCGTCAGAAAGGATATCTCCGAACATGTTCTCGGTCAGGATCACGTCAAACTGTCCCGGATCCTTCACCAGCTGCATGGCACAGTTGTCCACCAGCATATGCTCATAGGAAACCTCCGGGTAATCCTTTGCCACTTCCTCGACAACCTTTCTCCACAGTCTGGAGGAATCCAGCACGTTGGCCTTGTCCACGCTGGTCACTTTCTTCCGGCGCTTCATGGCAATATCAAAACCGCGGATGGCGATCCGGCGGATCTCATTTTCATCATAGGTCAGCGTATCAATGGCTTTCTTCACGCCATTCTCCTCGATGGTCTTGCGCTCTCCGAAGTACAGGCCACCGGTCAGCTCCCGCATGATCATCATATCAAAACCGTCGCCGATGATCTCGTCCTTCAGCGGGCATGCGCCGCGCAGCTCACTGCACAGATATGCCGGGCGCAGGTTGGCAAACAGGTTCAGCGCCTTTCTGATCTTCAGAAGGCCTGCTTCCGGTCTTAAGTTGGGCGGGAGCTGGTACCACGGAGAAGTTGCCGTGTTGCCGCCGATGGAGCCCATCAGGACTGCGTCACTGGCTTTTGCTGTTGCAATGGCCTCATCGGTCAGCGGTACGCCGCATGCGTCGATGGAAGCGCCTCCCATTAAAACGTCTTTATAGACAAATGTATGTCCGAATTTTTCGCAGACCCGATCAAGGACTTTGCGTGCCTCTCTTGTGATCTCGGGTCCGATGCCGTCACCGGCAATTACTGCCACTTGAAAATTCATGTGCTGTCGTCTCCCTTTCTGCAGCGTTCTCCCTCTTTCGACAGGAAAACATTATTAGTTATATAATATATGATTTATTTTCGTTTTTCAACTATAAAAAATCACTTTGTCGCTTTTCCGTGATAAAGAAGCAAACTTTTTATAAAAAGTTTCACGCATAATTGAAAAATTCCGCACATAAAAAAATAAGGATGCCTCTGCAATTAGAAGCATCCTTTTCTTTCTGTATCAAATCGCCAGATCTTACTCCCCGGCCTTCTCCACCTCAGCGATGGCAGCCTTTCTCATGGGAATTCTGCAGTTACGGTTGCTGCCGAACTCCACGATCACGTCATCCTCTGTGATATCGATGATCACACCGTAAAAACCGCTGGTCGTCACAATGCTGTCGCCCACAGCCATATCCATCAGCATAGCCTGCATTCTCTTCTGCTCCTTACGCTGGGGACGGATCGCAAGGAAATACATAATTCCGCCGAAAATTACCACATAAGCAATCAGAATAAACATGCTGTTGCCGCCTGTCAAAATCAAATTCATTTTCATTCCTCCTAGTATACCGAACGGCTTTCAGCCTGTCCGCATTTTTGCCATTAATACTACTATACACAATTCAACCGATAACATCAAGGGGTTTTTTTGTTAAAGTTCACTCGGATGTTCCTGTTGGCAGATTTCATGCTCGCATGAAAAGCTGCCTGCAAGAACAGACGAAGGGAGCGCCATGTAATGAGCAAAAGTGAGCTGCAACGCAGCGGAAAGCATCGAAGATGCGATTTTGCGAATGGCGCGTGTGAACTTTAACCATCAACCTTTCTCTTCTTCCATCCCGGCCAGTTTTTCCTTCTTGTACTGGGCAAACCGGTCTTCGTCGATGGCATCCCGGATCTCGGTCATCATGGTGTTGTAGAAATACAGGTTGTGCAGCACGCACAGACGCATGCCCAGCATTTCCTTGGCTTTCAGCAGATGCCGGATGTACGCTCGGCTGTGATACCGGCAGGCCGGACACTGGCAGCCTTCCTCGATGGGACGGTCATCCAGCTCGTACTTTGCATTGAACAGGTTCAGCTTGCCGTGGTTCGTGTACACATGGCCATGACGGCCGTTCCGGCTGGGATATACGCAGTCGAAGAAGTCCACGCCCCGCTCCACAGATTCCAGAATGTTGGCAGGCGTTCCCACGCCCATCAGGTACACCGGCTTCTCCAGCGGCAGGTAGGGCACCGTCTTCTCGATGATGTCATACATCTCCGCGTGGGTCTCTCCTACCGCCAGGCCGCCCAGGGCATAGCCGTCCAGATCCAGCTCTGAGATCCGTTTGGCATGCTCGATCCGGATATCCGCAAAGGTGCCGCCCTGGTTGATGCCGAACAGCATCTGGTGATGGTTGATCGTATCCTCCAGACCATTTAAGTGGTCAAGCTCCGCCTTGCAGCGCACCAGCCATCTGGTCGTCCGATCCACAGAATTCTGCATATACTCTCTCGTGGCCGGATGGGGCGGACATTCATCAAAGGCCATGGCAATGGTGGATGCCAGGTTGGACTGGATCCGCATGCTCTCCTCCGGCCCCATGAAAATCTTTCTGCCGTCGATATGAGAATGGAAGTATACGCCCTCTTCCTTGATTTTTCGCAGGTCTGCCAGGGAAAACACCTGGAATCCGCCGGAATCGGTCAGCACCGGGCGATCCCAGTTCATAAACTTGTGAAGGCCTCCCATTTTTTTCACGACCTCATCTCCGGGACGCACGTGCAGATGATACGTGTTGCACAGCTCCACTTGGGTGCCGATGCCCTTCAGATCGATGGACGACACCGCACCCTTGATAGCTGCCGCTGTTCCCACATTCATAAATACGGGGGTCTGAATCACGCCGTGCACCGTATGGAATTCTCCGCGCTTGGCGTTCCCGTCTCGTTTCAATAATTTATACATGAATCCAATTTCTCCTCTCCTTTTCCCAGTATACAGGACTTGCGCCCGGGCCGCAAGGAAAACCTGTTTACATTTTCGGATTCCTTCATTATAATAAATGGAGCAAAATGAATCTATTTGGAGGTGCGCATTATGTCCGGTTCCATTTACGGAAAATTATTTCAGGTGTCTTCCTGGGGGGAATCCCATGGCAAGGCCATCGGTGTTGTCATTGACGGCTGCCCCGCAGGGCTCGCTCTCACGGAGGCAGATATCCAGCCATTCTTAAACCGCCGCAAGCCCGGCCAGTCCCGCTATACCACACCCAGAAAAGAGGATGACGCTGTGGAGATCCTGTCCGGCACCTTTGAAGGACGGACCACCGGCGCCCCCATTTCCATGATCGTGTACAACAAATCCCAGCGATCCGCCGACTACAGCGAGATTGCCAGCTACTACCGGCCCGGACATGCGGACTATACCTATGATCAGAAATATGGTTTCCGGGACTATCGGGGCGGCGGCCGTTCCTCCGCCCGAGAAACCATTGCCCGGGTGGCAGCCGGTGCCGTTGCTGTGAAGCTCCTTGGCGAACTGGGCATCTCTTTTCTTACGTATACCCGCTCCATCGGCCCGGTATGCATCGACGACGCCCGTTTTTCCGCGGAGGAAATTGACAACAATCCCCTGTATATGCCAGACGCCACGGCTGCGAATGAGGCCGCTGCCGTGCTGGAACAGTGCATGCAGCGCCAGGATTCCTGCGGCGGCACGGTGGAATGTATCGTCAAAGGCCTTCCCGTCGGCCTGGGGCAGCCCAACTTCGACAAGCTGCCCGCCGTTCTCGGACATGCCATCCTGTCCATCGGCGCGGTCAAAGGTTTTGAGATCGGTGACGGCATGGCTGTAGCACAGGCCTTCGGCTCCGACAACAACGACGCTTTCTACATGACACCGGAGGGCACTCCCGCCAAACGCACCAACCATTCCGGCGGTGTCCTGGGCGGTATCAGCGACGGCTCCGACCTGATCTTCCGGGCAGCCTTCAAGCCCACGCCGTCCATCGCAGCCCCCCAGCACACGGTAAACCAGTCCGGGGAAGAGATTGAGATCTCCATCCACGGCCGCCACGATCCCATCATCGTGCCAAGAGCTGTTGTGGTGGTGGAATCCATGGCAGCCCTTGCGCTGACTGACCTGCTGTTCGAGAGTATGACGTCACGGATGGAACCCATCAAAGCCTTCTTTGAGAAGTAAACAAACCTGAAAAAAAGAACCCCATAAACAGCGGATACATTCCTGTCTATGGGGTTCTCTTTATGGTTCTTGTTATTTTTTAATCGGTACACTTGGGCAGCGCCAGAATACCGGTTCTTGCCAGCTCGTTGATACCGAACGGTGTCATCATCCGGATAAAGAGGTCTGCTCTCTCCGGCGTGTCGCACAGCTGGATCAGGAAAGATGTGGTGGACATGTCCACGATCTGCGCACCGATCATGGCACAGTTCTCCACGATGTCTCTTCTGTTGGTGCTGTTGTATTTCAGCCGCATCATGAGAAGCTCCCGGGAAACACTCTCAGACTCCTCGAAGGTCTTCACCTTGATGACGTCCAGCTTCTTGTTCAGCTGTTTCTCGATCTGCTGCATGATCTGCTCATCACCGGAGGAGACGATCGTCATGCAGGAGACATCCTTTACCTCAGTCTCACCTACAGCAAGGCTGTCAATGTTATAGCAGCGGCGTGCAAACAATCCGGAAATCTTGCTGAGCACACCGGAACGGTTCTCTACCTGTACGGAAAATATTTTCTTCAAAACGATTCCCCCTCTTCCTATTTTACAAGATCATACTGGTCAATCACACACTCCATGAGGCCCGGGCCTTCCTGCTTCAGGAAAGCGTCCAGCTTCTCTTCCACACCGTCCATATTGTACAGACGGGCAAAAGGGATGTCGTAGGCTGCCGCGATCTTCTCCAGATCCGGGCTGCCGTCCAGATTTACAACAGAATACCGATCATGGTAGGTGTAATGCTGATACTCACGAACCATGCCCAGGAAATTGTTCTTCAGTACCACGATCTTGATGGGAATGTGATGCTGCTGCATCGTTGCCAGCTCCATGAAGGACATCTGGAAGGAACCGTCACCGCATACGGCAATGACCTGACGGTTCATATCCGCACGTTTGGCGCCGATGGCTGCCGGGATGGAATATCCCATGGTGCCCATACCGCCGGAGGTGAGGAAACGGCCGTTCTTCACGATGTGATAGCCTGCGGACCAGATCTGGTTCTGTCCCACGTCTGCCACATAGATGGCATCGTCATCCAGCTTCTCGGAGAGAATGCGGATAAACTCTGCCGGATCCACGTATTCCGGATTCGGGCGACGCTTGGGCGCCATCTCCTTCTTCCACATATTCAACAGCTGCAGCCAGTCAGAGAAATCATTCTCGAAGTCCTGCTTTGCAAAATCATTCATAATGTGACGGATATCACCGACGATGGGGATGGTAGGCCCCATGATCTTGCCGATCTCCGCCGGGTCAACATCGATATGTACCACGGTACGCTCTTCTGCCAGCGCATTCATGTTCAGCTGCTGGATGGCACGGTCTGCCAGACGGGCACCCATGACAATGAGCAGGTCGCACTCATTCATGGCACGGTTGGCATAAGCCTTGCCGTTATTTCCCACCATGCCGAAATAGAGCGGATGCTCGGTGGGCATGGTGCTGATTCCCATCATGGTCGATACGACAGGGATCTGATATTTCTCGGCAAAAGCACGCACCTCGTCTCTCGCCTCAGACAGCAGCACGCCGCCGCCCACGCAGATCAGCGGCATCTTTGCCTTGGAAAGCTCTGCGATGACCTTCTTGATCTGGATGATATGGCCCTTCACTGTAGGCTTGTATGTCCGCAGGGAAACGCTCTCCGGGTAAGAAAAGTCAAACTTGGCATTCTGTACATCGATAGGCACATCGATCAGAACAGGGCCTCTTCTTCCGGTATTGGCAATGTAGAAGGCTTCCTTAAATACCCGCGGAATGTCCTCCACATTTTTCACAATATAACTGTATTTGACGAAGGACTCCACTGCCCCCGTGATGTCTGCCTCCTGGAACACATCCTTGCCAAGCTGCGCCGTGTTGACCTGTCCGGTGATCGCCACCATCGGGATACTGTCCATATATGCCGTCGCGATTCCTGTGATCAGGTTCGTTGCCCCTGGGCCGGAAGTAGACACACATACGCCCGCCTTTCCTGTCACTCTGGCATAGCCGCTGGCCATATGGCCTCCATTCTGTTCTGTCCGCACAAGCACGCTCTCAATGTCAGAATCCAGAATGCTGTTAAAGAACGGGCAAATAGCAACGCCCGGATATCCATAGACGACGGAGATGCCCTCGTTCTCAAGACATTTTACCATTGCATCTGCACCTGTCATAATCATATCCAGTTCTCCTTCCTGTTTCGTAATGTAAAATATTCTCCTGCCGGTCAGGGCATATACTCCTGTTCGGTAGTTTTAATGATAATTTTACTCCACCCGCTTTCCAACTGTCAAGTGATAAAAATTTGTCGAAACACGGAGGAGATTTCATATATTACAGTTCACAGGAACATACCTACAGAACCTGCCACTGGCAGCTTCTTTCGGATGCAATGCAACGAAGGGAGCGCCTTTTGATGAGCAAAAATGAGCTGCAGCGCAGCGGAGAGCATCGAAGATGCGGTTTTGCGAATGGCGCGAGTGAACTGTATATCTATATAACAAGAAACGTCTGTACAGAAAGCTTCCTCTCCCCCATACAGACGTTCTTATAAATGCAGACAAATCGCTGCTTTTCTTTAGGACAGTGCCTCCGCCAGCGCCTCCATCTGTGCCTCATTGGCCGCATTCACAGCACCCTTCACAGATACCACCGGTTCTGCGATGGTCAGGTTCTTGCAGCTCTCCAGCATCTTGGTCATGATTCTGGCCGCTGTGGGCGCCCAGGAACCGTTTTCCATCAGCCCTACGGTGCGGTTCTGATAATTCCGCTCAGTCAGATGCTCGATAAATGCACGCATGTGCGGGAACACGTCGCCATTGTATGTAATGGAAGCCAGCACCAGCCTGCTGTAACGGAACGCCTGTGCCACAGCCTCAGAAAGATCCGTCCTGGCCAGATCCATCACGCACACATCCTGTCCTTTTTCCTGTAACTTCTTTGCCAGCTGCTCTGCCGCTGCCTTCGTGTTGCCGTACACAGAACTGTATGCCACCAGCACGCCCTCCTGCTCCGGCGTATAAGAAGCCCACGCACTGTAAGCCTGCAGCGCCTCCGCCAGAAGATCCCCTTCCAGCACCGGACCGTGCAGCGGGCAGATCTTTGCAATCTCCAGCGCGGATGCCTTTTTCAGCACTGCCTGTACCTGCGCGCCGTATTTTCCAACGATACCGATATAATAGCGGCGTGCCTCAGAAAGCCAGGGCTCCTCCACATCCAGAGCACCGAACTTGCCAAAGCCGTCTGCGGAGAACAGCACCTTGTCCGCGTCATCGTAGGTCATGAGCACCTCCGGCCAGTGTACCATGGGTGCACCGACGAAATGCAGTGTGTGCCGTCCCAGGGTAAGGATATCCTTCTCTTTCACCACCAGGCTGCGGCCCGAAAAATCCTCCCCGAAAAACTGCTGCATCATCACCAGTGCCTTGGCCGATGTGACGATGGTCGTCTGCGGGTACTTCTTTGCAAATGCCACCAGGGAACCGGAGTGATCCGGCTCCATGTGCTGGATAACAATGTAATCCGGCGCTTTTCCGCCCAGCGTCTGGTCGATGTGATTCAGCCACTCTTCCGCAAAATGGGTATCCACGGAATCCATCACCGCCGTTTTCTCATCACAGATCACATAAGAATTGTAGGCCATGCCTGCGGGCACCGCATACTGTCCCTCAAACAGATCCAACTCATGATCATTGACGCCGACGTACACAGTCTCTTCTGTCACTTTCATTTTTCAAACCAACCTTTCTGTTCAAACATGCTGTCTGGATATCCTTCTGCCTATTTCGCCGGATACAGCTTGGAGATCAAAATGCTGTTGGGCGTGTCCACCCGCAGCGGACGGCCCTTCTCCACGAAAAGCTTCTTCTCATAATCCACCCGGAAGGTACGGATCTCGTTGGATTCGTGGTTCAGCACCACCAGCGTCCGGTCATCCGGGAATACCTCGATATCCTTCGGATAGCTGCCGCTCACCGGCAAAGCACACAGACGGTCCAGACATCCGCTGTCCGGATTGATCTTAAAGATGGACACACTGTTGTCTCCCGCAGAGGAACAATACAGATAATTGCCATCCCGGGAAATCTTCATGCCGGCAGCCGCGCAGGCCGTTTCTTTCAGATCCATCCGGGTATCCACCCGCTGCAGCTTCTCAAATACCGGCAGTTTACCGCTGCCGTCATAGGAATACACATCAATATAATTTTTCAGTTCACAGATCACATAGGCAAACCGGCCGTCTCTGGAAAACATGATGAGACGGGGGCCGGACTCCAGTTCGCACCGCAGGATATCCACCAGATTCAGCTTTCCCGTCTTATGATCCAGCCGGTACAGGTTCACATGGTCTACGCCGTTGTCCACCACGCACAGGTACTTCTGATCCGGTGTCATGCGCACGCAGCTGATATGGGGCCGGAAATTCCGCTCTGCCACACTGCCCAGACCTTTATGGAAAATGCCATCCGTGATGGCGCCGATGCTGCCATCCGGCTGAATACGGAGTACTGTCACCTTGCCGTCGTGATAGCCGCCCACAAACAGAAACTGATCGGTGGCATCGGTGGATACAAAGCAGCCTCTCATGCCCTCGATCCCTACCTTATTAATGGATTCCAGATCGCCGTCCGGCAGGATCCGGAAAGACTCCACGCCCTCATCAGAGATAGAATACAGAAACTGCTTGTTGTGTGCCTTGGTCAGATGGGAAGAGTTGTTGATGGGCACCACCTTGCGCTCCTTCATCAGTCCCTGCTCCACATCTACGTCATATAAATGAATGCCGATACTCGTTCCGTGGGTATAAGTGCCCACATACGCCACATATCTGTCTTTGCTCATCGTATCATCCTCCTGCTGCTTTCCCGTTTCTTTCCTATATTATATAGGACATATCCTGTTTCCTATTCTAGCACAGAACCATATTTGTTGACAAGCCCGGCTTGCCATATGCCCCAAACAGTTCAGCCCGCGCCATTCGCAGAACCGCGCTGTCATGCGCTCCGCCGCTTCACGGCTCTCTTCTGCTCATTACCGGGCGCTTCCTGCATCTGTCCCTGCGCAAAAATTCTCGTGCAAGCCCGGAATTTCCGCGCACGAAACATCTGCCTGAACTGTTTACAAAATTTACAAAATTACAGTTGACACGGATGCTGTAATGTGTATAATAAAGTCTGTGAGTTTAGAAATAGTAAACTTTTTGTTTATTTTTACTTTCTGACACTATTAGTAAACTTTTTGTTTAAAATACTATTTACAGAAAGGACATGGTTATCCATGGATATCGGTGGAAAAATCAAAGAGCTGCGTGTCATGACCGGGCTGACCCAGGAAGAGCTGGCCGACCGGTCGGAGCTTTCCAAGGGCTTCATTTCCCAGGTGGAACGCAACCTGACCTCCCCTTCCATCGCCACGCTGACAGATATCCTCCAGTGCCTCGGCACGAACCTGCAGGAATTTTTCAGTGAGGCCCCCGCGGAGGAACAGGTGGTATTCAAGGCTTCCGATTATTTCGAGAAGGTGGACGCAGAATTAAAAAATAAAATTGAATGGATCATTCCCAATGCCCAGAAAAACAGCATGGAACCAATCCGCCTGACGCTGGCTCCCGGCGGCTCCACGTACCCGGATCTTCCCCATGAAGGAGAAGAATTCGGTTATATTTTGTCCGGAAGCATCGTCATTCATCTGGGCAACCGGACGTTCAAAGCCAAAAAGGGGGAATCCTTTTACATCACCCCCAATCAGAATCATTATATTACTGCCAGTGAAAAAACCGGCGCTACCCTGATCTGGGTCAGCACCCCGCCGAGTTTCTAGGCCTTTCAAAGGAGGACTACAATGCCATGAGCAACAAACTGATCGATCTCGTACATATTTCCAAATCCTTCGACGGCGATATGGTACTGGATGACCTGAATTTATATATCCGTGAAAATGAATTTCTCACACTGCTGGGCCCCAGCGGCTGCGGCAAGACGACGACCCTTCGGATTCTGGGCGGGTTTGAGAACCCGGATCAGGGCCAGGTCATCTTCGACGGCCAGGATATCACCCATCTGCCGCCCAACCGCCGGCAGCTCAACACCGTTTTCCAGAAATACGCGCTGTTCACCCATATGACCATCGCGGAAAACATTGCTTTCGGCCTGAAGATCAAGAAGAAATCCAAGGCCTACATCGATGACAAGATCAAATACGCCTTAAAGCTGGTAAACCTGGACGGCTACGAGAACCGCAAGCCCGACTCCTTAAGCGGCGGCCAGCAGCAGCGGATCGCCATCGCCCGGGCCATTGTCAACGAACCCAAGGTACTGCTTCTGGATGAGCCCCTGGGCGCTCTGGATTTAAAGCTCCGGCAGGATATGCAGTACGAGCTCATCCGTCTGAAAAACGAGCTGGGTATCACCTTCGTCTACGTCACCCACGACCAGGAGGAAGCGCTGACCATGTCCGACACCATCGTGGTCATGAACCAGGGCTATATCCAGCAGATCGGCACCCCCGAACGCATTTACAACGAGCCGGAAAACGCTTTTGTGGCAGATTTCATCGGCGAGAGCAACATTCTCTCCGCCACCATGCTGGAGGACCGGCTGGTAGAGATCCTGGGTGCAAAGTTTGCCTGTGTGGATGAGGGCTTCGGCAAAAACAAACCGGTGGATGCGGTCATCCGTCCCGAGGACATCGATCTGGTCAAACCGGAGGAGGGCACCATCCAGGGCGTTGTCACCGGCCTGATTTTCAAGGGTGTACACTACGAGATGGATGTGGAAGCCAACGGCTACGAGTGGCTGGTGCACAGCACCGATATGTTCCCGGTGGGCACCAAGGTGGGCATCCATGTGGATCCCTTTGACATCCAGATCATGAACAAACCGGAATCTGAAGACGAACAGGCGGTGATGAACCTTGAATAAAAAATGGCTTTCCGCGCCTTACCTGGTCTGGGCCGTGGGTTTCATCATCATCCCGCTGCTCATGATCTTCTGGTATGGTTTCACAGACCGAAGCGGCAGCTTCACCATGGAAAACGTGCTGGCCATCCTCACCCATGAGCATGCCAAAGCATTGTGGCTTTCCATCCTCCTGTCGCTGGTGAGCACGGTGATCTGCCTCATCCTGGCCTATCCGCTGGCCATGATCCTGAACAAACATCAGGTCAACCAGAGCAGCTTTATGGTACTGCTGTTCATCCTTCCCATGTGGATGAACTTTCTGCTGCGTACCCTGGCCTGGCAGACACTGCTGGAAAAGAACGGTGTCATCAACAACATCCTTTCCTTCCTGCATCTGCCCTCTCTGGAGATCATTAACACCCCAGGCGCCATCGTACTTGGCATGGTATACAATTTCCTGCCGTTTATGGTGCTTCCGATTTACAATGTGCTGATAAAAATCGACCAGAACGTCATCAATGCAGCCAGAGACCTGGGCGCCAACGGCGTACAGACCTTTTTCAAGGTTATTTTTCCGCTGAGCATCCCCGGTGTCATCAGCGGCATCACCATGGTGTTCGTTCCGGCCATGACCACCTTCGTCATCTCCACTTTACTTGGCGGCAGCAAGATCCTGCTCATCGGCAACGTCATCGAGCAGGAATTTACCCAGGGCAACAACTGGCATTTAGGCTCCGGCCTTTCCCTGGTGCTGATGGTATTCATCCTCATCAGCATGGCATTTGTGATGAAATACGATAAAGACGGAGAGGGGGGCGATGTTCTGATGCGCGCACATCTGGAACGCATTTATCTGGCGCTGATCTTTCTGCTTCTGTATGCGCCCATCGCCGCACTGATCGTCCTGTCCTTCAATGCGTCGAAAACCCGGGCAAAATGGGGCGGTTTTACGCTGAAATGGTATTCTGAATTATTCCAGAACCAGGCCATTTTGCAGGCATTATACAATACGCTGCTCATCGCTTTCCTGTCCGCAGCCATCGCCACCATCATCGGCACCATGGCAGCCATGGGCATCAACGGCATGAACCGGAAAATGAAAACCATCTGCATGAGCGTCACCAACATCCCGATGCTCAACGCCGACATTGTCACCGGTATTTCTCTCATGCTGCTGTTCATTGCGCTGGGCGTTCATTTCGGCTTCGGCTCCGTGCTGGCAGCCCACATTACGTTTAACATTCCTTACGTGATCTTAAGCGTCATGCCGAAATTAAAACAGACGAACAAATCCACCTACGAGGCAGCCCTGGATCTGGGCGCTTCCCCGCTGTATGCTTTTTTCAAGGTGGTTTTCCCGGACATCGTTCCCGGTGTCCTCTCCGGCTTTCTGCTGGCATTTACCATGTCCCTGGATGATTTTATCATCACCCATTTTACCAAGGGACCTGGCCTGGACACGCTGTCCACAAAAATTTATACAGAGGTCAAGAAAGGCATCAAGCCGGAAATGTACGCGCTTTCCACGCTGCTGTTTGTTTCTGTGCTGCTGCTTCTTCTTCTGATCAATATCGCACCTAACGCAAAAAACAAGTCTGCCAGAGCAAACGGCAGCAAATGAGGAGGAGTTACCAAATGAAAAAGAAAGTACTTGCATCTGTTTTACTGGCATCCATGTGTGCCTCTCTGCTTGCCGGATGCGGCGGCTCTGACAGCGCATCTTCTGACAATCAGGTCGTTGTCTACAACTGGGGAGAATACATCGATCCCGATGTGCTGGATGAATTTGAAGAAGAGACCGGCATCAAAGTCGTGTATGAAGAGTTCGAGACCAATGAGATCATGTATCCCAAAGTATCTGCAGGCGCTGTGGCCTATGATGTTGTCTGCCCTTCCGACTACATGATACAGCGTATGATCCAGGAGGGATTGCTGGAAGAATTGAATTACGATGACATTCCCAATATTTCCAATCTGGATGAGACCTATCTGGCGCAGGCAGAGGGCTTTGACCCCGGTAATAAATACTGCGTACCCTACTGTTGGGGAACTGTCGGTATCCTGTACAACAAGACGATGATAGATGAACCCATCGACAGCTGGGACGTACTCTGGGACGAGAAATACAAGGACAACATCCTCATGCAGGACAGCGTGCGCGATGCTTTTGCTGTTGCACTGAAAAAGCTGGGCTACTCTCTCAACTCCACCGATGAAAACGAGCTGGAGGAAGCCAAAAACCTGCTTATCGACCAGAAACCGCTGGTACAGGCTTATGTCATCGACCAGGTGCGTGACAAGATGATCGGCAATGAGGCCGCCATCGGTGTCATCTACTCCGGTGAGGCTATTTTCACCCAGAGAGAAAATTCGGATCTGGAATATGTGATCCCCAAGGAAGGCTCCAATGTCTGGATCGATGGATGGGTGATCCCGAAAAATGCAGAACACAAGGAAAATGCAGAGGCTTTCATTAACTTCATGTGTGCAAACCGGAAATCGCACTGAAAAACTTTGAGTATATCACATACTCTACCCCCAACAAGGCAGCCCGGGAACTTATTGAGGATGAGGACATTAAGAATTCCACCATTGCTTTCCCTACCGCAGAAATGCTGAAAAACTGCGAAGTATTCAAATATTTGGGAGATGATGTGGACGAGGTCTACAACAATAAATGGAAAGAGGTAAAATCCAACTAATGTGGGAACGGATTCTGACCTATGAAATCCAGCCGGAAGATGCCGGGAGAACCGTGGCCGAGTATTTGCGAAGCCGGGGCTTTTCCCGGCATCTCCTTATCCGGCTGAAAACCATGCCTGACGGGATCACGCTGGACGGTGTGCCGGTGCTGCCATCACACCGTTTCTTTTTTGACCGTGTGAAATCGCTTCTTACAATCCGCCTGCGGGAAGAAGAAGCCTCCGAGCACATTGCACCGGTTCCACTGCCCCTTACCATCGTCTACGAGGATGAAGATCTTCTGGTGCTGGACAAGCCACCGGACATGCCCATTCACCCGTCCATGGGCAACTATGAAAATACACTGGCCAACGCGCTGGCATACTACTACGAGCAGCAGGAACGGCCCTTCATCTTCCGCTGCATCAACCGGCTGGATCGGGATACGTCCGGACTACTCATCGTGGCAAAAAATGCTTACAGCAGCGTTGTCCTCTCCGCCCAGATGAAGGAACGGCACATCCACCGGGAATATCTGGCTGTCGTACAGGGGCTGGCACCCGAGCGTGGCACCATCGACGCCCCCATCGGCCGCCAACCCGGTTCCGTTATCGAACGGTGTGTCGATCCCGTAAACGGTGATCCTGCCGTCACTCATTTTACACGGATGGCCATTTCCCCAAACGGTACTTATTCCCTGCTTCGCATCCGGCTGGACACCGGCCGCACACACCAGATCCGGGTACACATGGGGCATATCGGTCATCCCCTGCCGGGAGATTTCCTCTACTGCCCCGATTACCGGCACTTTAAGCGGCAGCCCCTCCACTCCCACCGGCTGTCCTTTTCCCATCCCGTCACCGGGGAAGAGATGACCTTTACCTCACCCCTGCCGGAAGATTGCCACCCGGACTGGTTTATGCTATAATAATCGCGAATGTTTTGCGTTTTCGAGAGTTTGAAAAACGAAGAAAACGCAATGATTATAGATGGAATCACAGACAGAAAGGATGAACTTCATGGAGAAAATCACAAGCTTTACCATTAACCATATCAAATTACAGCCCGGTGTCTACGTATCCCGGAAAGACACCCACAACGGCGTCACCATCACCACCTTCGACCTGCGCATGACCTCCCCCAACGAGGAACCCGTCATGAACACCGCCGAGGTACACACCATCGAGCATCTGGCTGCCACCTTCCTGCGCAACCACGCGGAATTCGGCTCCCGGATCGTCTATTTCGGCCCCATGGGCTGCCGCACCGGCTTCTACCTGCTGCTCTTCGGCGACTATGAATCCCGCGACATCATCCCGCTCATGCAGGAAATGTTCGCTTTCATCCGGGATTATAAGGGCGAAGTGCCCGGCGCTTCCCCCAGAGACTGCGGCAACTATCTGGACATGAACCTGCCCATGGCAAACTACCTGGCAAAGAAATATCTGGAAAATGTGCTGACAGATATCCAGGAAGACCGTCTGGTATACCCGGAGTAACAGATTCCCGTAAAATCATCAGACATAGCTATCTCCCATCTCCGATCTCCACCGTCCTGCCGCCGAGATTCTCGTAGATACGATGAGAAATAGAGAGAACCGTCCTTCCTTTCGATGCCCGGCGCAGCGCCTCCAGAACACGCGCTTCTGTCTCCGCGTCCAGGTTTGCGGTGATCTCATCCAGCAGCAGGATGGCCGGATCTGCCGCTGCCGCCCGGGCAATGGACAAAAGCTGCCATTCTCCCTGTGAAAACATACCGTCCGTACACAGCGTATCATATCCCTCCGGCAAAGCGCCGATAGCTCCATCGAGCCCGGCCAGCTTTGCCGCCTGTTTTACCATCTCTTCCGTGATCCGCCCGTCTCCCAGCGTGATCTGCTCCCGCACCGTCCCCGGTACCCGTGAAAAATGCTGCTCCACGCAGCCAATGCATGACCGCCGTTCCTCATCCGTGATCCTGGCAACATCTACGCCGCCGATGGTGATGGTCCCCGCTTCCGGCCTGTAAAGCCCCAACAGCAGACGGAAAATGGTACTCTTTCCTGCACCGGTCCTGCCCACCAGCGTGACCTGCTCTCCTTCTTTTACCTTCATGGAAAAATCATGGAGTACCGGTTTTTCCCCGTATCCAAAGGTTACATGAGAAAATACAATATCCCCGTGGGCGGCCTGTTCCCGCTTTTGGGGGATGTCCCGCTCCGGCTGTGCCAGAAAGGCATCGATCCGTCTGACGCCTGCCATTGCCAACTGAATGGTCTGGATTTCCATACCAAGGCTTTCGATGGGCGTAAAAATGCGGGAAATATAGCTGATAACCGCAACCGAAATACCCACCGACATGCCAAACAGGCGAAGAATGCCGGCATTCCCCGAGGCAGACAGCAGCATGACGATCCCCACCACCGCCGCATTCAGCAGGAGCACCACCGGAGAATAAATGGCATCGTAAAAATTGGTTCTCTCCATGGCCCCATAGCTCTCCCCGATCCGTCGGTCATACCGGCGTTCCATATAGCTTTCCAGTCCCAGCGCCCGGATCGTCCGAATGTTATGAAGGGTCTCCGGCACCTGCCCGGACACGGCTGCCACCGCCCGGCGATGATCCAGCTGGGCTGCCAGCATCCGCTTCTGTACATGACGGGTAAACAGGGCAAACAACGGCAGAACCAGCAGCAAGATCAGCGCAAGTCCTGCGTTTTTCACGGCAATAACTGCCAAAATAGAAACAATCCGGCAGGCATCCGCCGCCATGCTGATGATGCCGGAGGTGAACAAGGCCTCCACCGTATCCACATCACCGGAAAAGCGGGCCGCAACTTCCCCGGGATTCTGGGCCGCCAGCGTGCTTGCGGGCAGCTGCGTTAATTTCTGCGACATTTCCGAGCGGAGGGCGTGGGTCATCTTCTGTCCAAACAACACCAGCAGTGCTTCCTGGGCGGAGGAGAGAATGCTCTCCAGCACAAGGCTTCCAAAATAGAGAAGCACGGCAAGGAACGCCAGCGGCATGCCGCCGGTCAGCCGGTCGATGATCCGCGCCAGCAGCAGCGGCGGGATCAGGGACATGATCACCGATGCCGCCACACACAGCAGCGTTACCGCCGTCAGCCCCCGATGGGTCAGGGCGGCGGTTTTTACAGCGTCAAACACGCCTGTCTTATGCTTCTTCATGCTGTTCCCCTCCTGTCTGGCTTTCATAAAGTCTTCGATATGCCGGAACCGAAGCCATCAGCTCCCCATGGGTTCCGACTGTGGTCTTTCCGTCTTCCATGAAGATCACCTTCTGCATCTGTGGGAAATGGTACAGCCGGTGGGAAATGAGAAAGACGACCTTATCCTTTGCATACTCCTGCAGATTGGCAAATACCGTATCTTCTGTTTTCCGGTCAAGGGCAGAAAACGGATCATCCAGGATCATCAGTGGACGCGGATGGGCCAGCGTCCGTGCCAGTGCCAGCCGCTGGGCCTGGCCGCCGGACAGACGGGTACCGCTGCTGCCGATGACTGTTTCTGCCTGCTTTTCCATGGATAACACTTCTTCCCGGAATGCCACCGCCTGAAAATAAGGGATGACCTCCTGCTCGCTGCCGCACAGCACGTTATGCTCCAGCGTGTCCGCGCTCAGCTCCGGGTCGTGCCCCAGATATCCCACCGTGGCAGCGATTTCTCTCGGAGTGAGGATGGAAAGCTCTCTTTTACCGAAACGAACCGAGCCCTCATACGGGGATTCGCAGAGGAACACGCGCCCGAAGGTGGATTTTCCGCAGGCAACCGGGCCGGTGACGCCGATCATTTCTCCCGGACGGGCTGTCAATGTCAGACCGGAAAATACAGTCGTATCTCCATAGGCGAAAGAAAGATTCTCCAGCGTCACCTCTTCTGCTGCCGGAATGGCCAGCGGCTCCAGCTGCTCCGGCGACTGCATCAGCGGTTTTATCCGTTTCCAGGAAACTTCCGCTTTCTGTACCGCGTTAAACAGCTTGGCAACCTTGGAGGATTTGACGGTCAGCTTGGTAAAACAGGAAAGAAACGTGGTAAATGCTGCGATATCCCAGCTGCTCCATCCGGTTCCCAGCACATTTTTAGCGCCAAACCAGAGGATAAATAACACCCCCGCCTCAGATGCCGCCAGATACAGCGGCGGAAGGGCCGACTGCCACACATTGTTACGCACCGCCGTTTTCTCATAGCGATTCAGCGCCCCTTCATAAAGCCCGGCTCTGGTATCCTCACAGCCGTACACCCGGTAGGTAACGGCATTTTCCGCCCGGTCCAGCGTGGCTGCGCTCAAAGCCCCGGCCGCTTTCTTATAGGAAGCTCCGGCACGCTGCACCGGTTTTTTCATCCATTCTGCGCAAAAATAAGAGATCGGTGTGAAAAGCAGACTCAGCAGTGCCAGCCGCCAGTCGTACACCAGCAGCATGACTACATAACCGGCCAGCGCCACACCCGTGTCAAACACTTCCGTGGTAAATTTCCGCATGCCCTCCACGCAGTCATCCACATCGGAAATGGCCTTCGTCATGACGTTTCCGACACCTTCCTTTTCCAGTGCCGCCCGGCTCTGGCGCACCAGATTGGCATAAAGGATGCCCTTCATCCGCCGGTTGATATTGTTGGCAAACCGCCGGACATAAAAACGCTTCACAAACCGGGCCGCCTGCACGATAAATGTGACAATCACGTATAAGATCACCAGCATGGCCATCTTGGCAGCCGTTGCGCTCCCTCCCAGAATGTCCGCCAGGCACTGGGCCAGCCGTCCCTCGAACCGGGGCGTTGCCAGCAGCCCCACATTGTAGATCACACCGGAAATCGTAACCAGCAAAAGCGGCAGCCATTCCATCACGAAATAGGAACGGATGCGATCCGGTGTAAATGTCTGCTTCTCTCTCCTGCTCATGCTTTCATCTCCCCGTCCGTTTTATGAAAATGCGGAAATCCCGCCCGGCTCTCGGTCTTGGAGGCCCGGTACAGCTTATCCAGGGATGCCGCAAAGGCCTCCGCTTCCTCCGCCGTCAGCACGCGGGTCAGATATTCGTAAAAGGACGATTCGATCTCCACCTTGGACACTTTCATGGCTTCTGCTTTTTCCGTGGGAAAGAGCTGCTGGCTGCGCCGGTCATGGGGATCATCCCTGCGGATCAGGTATCCCTTTGTCTCAAGATTTTTGGTTCTGCGGGCAATGGCCGCTTTATCCGCATGGAGAATCTCCGCCAGCTGCGCCTGCGTGCAGCCGGGTCTGTGACGCAACGCATGGATCAGATCGATCTCCGCCGTTCCAACGCCCGTTTCCCGCAGAGTCAGCAAAACCAGCTTCTCCGCTTCCCGGGCAATCTTCGTGATTTTTCGTCCTGTGATATCCATAATTTCCTCCCGAAGGTATTTTTCAGATTCCTGTGAAATACAAATAGTTGTATGTACATCGTTGTACCTACAACTATTATAGTGCAAAAAACCGCTTTGTCAACAGCCCGCAGAAGCTCGCTAAACCTCTTCTGCCTCCGGCCTTACATATTCCAGTATCATTTCCTTCATCCGGAGAAGCTCTTTCGTGTAGTCCCCGCTCTGCTGGGAACCCCAGATGAATCCGCCCGCATAGTAGGTACAGAACGTCATCATCGCATGGACGGTCACCCGCATAAACTCCTCTTCCGGGATATCTGTCCGGAAGCTGTGGTCTTCCTTCGCCTTCTCATACATATTGTGCAGACGGGTGTTGACCGAATACAGCGCTTCATGGAACTCTTTCAGCTGGCTGTTCTCACATCCCGCGTGTGACACGTAATGATTGAAATTATCATTGTATAAAAACAGCTCCTTATAGTTCATATACAGCGCAATACATCCATCCAGCGTAAAGATCAGCCGGTCAATGGCCGGGATCTCCCCCACGGAGCTGATGGGTCTTCTGCGATCCAGCTCATCCATATACTTCTTCCATTCTCTCGTACAGACTGCGATGACCAGCTCCAGCTTGCTCGGATAGTATCGAAACAATGTCGCCCGCCCGATACCTGCTGCCTCCGCGATCTCTCCCATGCTCACCGGTTCGATCTTCCGCTCCACAAATATGCGGAATGCCGCGTCCAGTATCCGTTCCTGTTTCTCTTTATAATTCATATCCATTCCCGCCTCTTCCTACAGAATCAGTATCTATTTGGAAATTATAGCATAAAATCTGTTCATTATGGCTCTTTTTCATTCGAAATTATTCGCGCTCCCCTATTCTATCATCAGATTGTTCTGGTCCGCCTTCATTTTCCGGCTCCAGGTCATGCCAGATCTGGATAGCAGCCCCTTTTTCCATCACGGAGAACCCATGCTTTTCATAAAAGGGCACATTCTTTTTATCCTCCGGCATGGCCTCGATATACAGGAAATCCCGGTATTTCTCCTTGATCAGCTCCAGCATGTGACCGGCAATGCCCTGTCCGTGATAAGCCGGATGCACAAGCACATAGTGAATCTGCGCCAGCATCGCGGTATCGTCCAGCACCCGGATAAGGCCCACCAGCTTCTCCCCGTCCCAGGCGGTGAGCACCGTGGAAGAATGCAGTAATGCCCGATACAGCCGCTCCGGGTAGTTACCTGACGTCCAGTTCACCGACAGAAACAACTGCTGTACCTGCTGTTTTGTAAATTTCTTTTCTTCTGTATAAGTTATCATCTTTTCCCCTTATCTGCGATGATCGCATTTTTGGCACTGCACCATTTTATTTTCACTGTCTTCCTTATAAAAAATGTCCGACCACGCACAGATGCTCTGCAAAATGGGCACAACGGACGCGCCCTTTTTGCGTCAGGAAATATTCCACCCGGGGCGGGATCTCGTCATAGGATTTTCGGTCAACGATCCCGTCTTCCATCAGATCCTTCAGCGTGGCCGCCAGCACCGCATCTGTAATGTTGTACATTTCCTTCCGAAGGGCACTGTAGCGCAGCCTTTCCTTCGCCGCCAGTACACAGATGATGCGCGATTTCCATTTGCCGCCAAAGATCGCCAGTCCGTATTCCAGCGGACAGCGGATATCATCGTCTAATTTTTTCTTATATTTCGCCATATAAAGTCACCTTCAAGCTATTCGTTTGTTCCATTATAGCCTGAAGGTGCTCGTTTTAAAAGTAACTATGAAATTTATGAGTGCTTCTTTCCTTAAATCTCTTTCTTGTTGTCCGCACCCGGTGTCGTAACGATGACTTTGGCAGGTGTGATGATCAGGGCACCCTTGGCAGTCGCCGCACCGTTGAACATCTTCTCGACCATCGCCTTGAAGGTGTCAACGACAGCTCCCTCTGTCACATATTCCGCCGTTCCCTTGATCTGATATCCCTCCAGGCTCTGTGCATCATATGCAGAAATGGCAATCTTTCCGCCGTTTGCGCGGATATTGTTCAATGTGGTCTCCAGGAAAACATCTCCTACCACCAGCTTGCCGTCCTCCGTCACATCCTTAAAGGCAACGGGCACCACATTGGGCTCTCCGTTTGCGCAGGTTGCCAGATCCCACATGCCATTTTTTAATACGTTGATCACTGCTTCATTTAACATTGCTTATCCCTCCAGATTTCTTTTTGATCAGTCACCTGATACGTTTATCTTAGCGAATCTCCAATGTTTCCGGAAGAATAGTGATAGGTAAGCCTCTGGTGTTACCACCTCGGGCTTTTCCCCCACTCCACACCGTGCGTGATAGTTTCCCATCACACGGCGTTCCACCGACTAAGATTACATTTTAGTGCCTATATAGTCCTCGAATTGTATTTCTTCCAACTCCCTGTATTTTCGGAGTTTGTTTATTTTTTTCTTGCATTTCCACGGTCAATGTTAAATTCTGCAACAGTTTCTTTATTACTTTATTTTCTGTTGCATCAACCAATTTTGACACATCTTTGGATAAAATTATCAAATTCCTATATGTGTCATTTCGCTCACCTTTGCACGGTTTTATGTGTATACATACCATGTCTGTTATTGACAGGGCATTGTGTGTTACTGCACATTTTCCTTTTTGTGCTATATACCTTGAAAGGGCATTATCTGCCATCTCCAAGGTCGGATAAAGATGTGCATTTCCCATCATATATTTCATAACATCATAACTGATACAGTTTTCGATGTCTGAATACTTCCTCACATATTTATTGACTTCCCGCCTTTTGTATTTTGGATATTCATACGCCACATACCCTACTGGAATAATCATTCTTCCTTTTATCCATCGGAACTGCTTTGACTTTCCATACTTTTGTTGGATAAATTTACTGGTTATCTCACCCGTTTTTGTTATCGGAAAACATCGGTTATTGTGGTTCATACCGTTACTTTTCCCATTCACTTTATAGGCGATTTCTGCAAAATCTGCTGATACCATTGTTGCCATACAATAATAATTGTGCATACCCATAACCATTGAATTGTAAAGACTTATGTTTTTATCAATTTCGCTTTGCTTGCTTGGATTTTTGATATCTTTCCAGACAGTCCGCAGCTTATTGATAACCTTATCTTTACTTTTGTCGGCTATATGTGAACGGATTATCCATTTATCACCTTTTGGAACAACTTTAAATTTGATTCCAAGAAAAGTTGTATAGTTCTTACGCAAGTTTGTGATTCCAGATTTCTCATCACTTGTTTGCAGATGTAAATGTTCTGCAAGCCATAGTTTTGTTGCATACATGGCTTTCTTAGCTGTTACATAGTCCCGACAGAATATCTTAAAATCGTCTGCATACCTTACGATGTACATTTCTTTAAGTTCTGTCTTTTCCCTCAGCTTTTTCCACTTTGGTGACCTGTCTATTGTGAGGATATTTCCCTCCTTATCAGTCCTGTAAAATTCCAGTCCGGATTTTCCATCTTTGACTTTAAACATCTCCCATTGATTAGCAATCCACCAGTCCAGCTCATTCAATACTACATTTGCAAGAAGTGGGGATAAAATCCCCCCTGTGGTGTACCTGTTTCCGGGGTAATTACAATGTCATTAAACAGGATTTCTGCTTTTAGCATCTGTTTGATTATCATAATCAGTTTCCTGTCCTGTATTCCAAGTCCCCACAACTGCCGAATCAGCTTATTATGGTCAATATTGTCAAAGAATCCAACAATGTCCACATCTACTACAAAATGCAGATTTTGCAACTGTGCCATTTTATAGCATTGAGCAATCGCATTTTGCGTTGACCTGTATGGTCTGAACCCATTATTTCGTTCATGAAATTTTGCTTCACAAATCGGTTCCAGTATTTGCAGAATACATTGCTGTATCAGTCTATCCCATATACTTGGGATTCCTAATGGTCTGGTTTTTCCATTGTCTTTTGGTATTTCTACACGCCGGACCTTTTTAGGCTGATAAAAGTTCAATTTATTTCTGACGGTTTTAATGACCGTTTCGATTGGGAGTGACTGAATTTCTGTTATTGTCTTCCCATCTGTTCCAGGGGTTTTGCTCCCGTTATTTTTGCAGATATTCCGATATGCAAGTATGATATTCTGCTCTGATACTATCAGGGGCATAAGCCTGTCAAATTTATTACCTTTCAGACTGCCTTCATATAACTGATATCCAGTTTCTTTTGCGTCATATCTTTCTGCATTTCTTTCTGCTTTATTTACAATTCGTTTTGCCATAGTAACCAACTCCTTATTGGAGAATGATTTTTTCTTCGTCTCACCTCGACAGCTATGAAAATCTCCATTTGGTGATTACTATATAGACATAAAGGAAATCTTAGTATCGGCTTGTGGCTATCCCTCCACCGCTTGTTATCACGGTTTCATCGGTACTGTGCCACTACTCTCACAACCATAAATGTGCTTATTGTAGAAAGGATTCCTTTATACCTTTCCTTTTCGACACAACTACGGTACTTTGTCACTGATACAGTCAGTTCCCGTATTGGTTGCTTTCCACGTTCCACATAACTTAGGATTGTTGTCACTTAGGTCATTCCTTTAGCCCTGCAAGTATTATCTTTATAGATACCTGTGTCCTGTAAACACAGAGGGTATTTCATACTAACAACTTTTACTTTACCCCACTTGCGTACCTACTGGTACACTGGCATTTCTGCCAGCCATTCGTTTAGAGCCGTACATTCGGAATTTTGTCAGACCGCCTTACTGGTCATTCTAACCATATGGCAACCCCACCCGCACTGTCACACACAGCTTGTACCTCTACAAACCTTTCCTCACCTTGCAGTGTTAGGGTGTGCTTCGCACGACTTCCCCGAGCTTATAACCTTAATCGTCTGTATCCGACTAACGCTATTCGGAGTATTAGTGAATTCCCTTCAGGGCGTTACCCCTTCATTTGAAATTTCAGTTATGCAGTTCTCTAAAACCACATTTATTAAATTATTTGTGACTTTAGGCTACGCTTTTGTCGGTTATTCCCACCGTTTTCGGCGTAGAACGTGTCACACTATTAGCAAATTTATCAGTCACTATGAATTTTCAGAGCGACAGCAGCTTTTTATAGGATAAGTCAATGGCAAATGCGCCAAGGGGCGCGGTCAGTACAATGGCAAGCACCGCCACGGTCAGTACCATATCCCCGCAGGCAAGCCCCAGCGAAAGCGGAATGCCGCCAATGGCCGCCTGCACCGTGGCTTTCGGCGTATAGGCCAGCATCACGAACGCCTTTTCTTTTCCTTTCAGGCCGGTGCCCAACAGGCATACAAATACACCAAGCATGCGGAACAACAGCGCGCCCACGATGAGCACCAGCGCCCGGATGCCAACCTTACTCAGATACCCGATATTCACTGTTGCCCCCACCAGCACAAACAGAAACACCTCTGCCGCGACCCACAGTTTCCCATATTTTACCGACAGTCTTTTTGCAACAGCCTCCCGCTTTCTCTGCAGCCCGATACCGATAAACATAATTGCGATCAGCGCAGAACTTCTGGAAAAAAACTGCCAGCAGGACGCCAATGCACAGCCCGATGGCGATCCCCAGGAAAATAGAAACCGGGATATTCACGAAACGGATGAGGGACGCACCTTCTCCCTGCATCATGCCCACAAAGGTGGAAAATAACACGATCACGTACACATCGTCCACCGATGCACCGGCAAGAATCAGCTGCGGGATGCCTTCTTTCCCCCCCATATCCTTCCTCCATCAGTTTCACCATCCGCGGAACGACAACCGCAGGGGAAACCGCCGCCAGCACAGCTCCCATGACGGCAGCTTCCAGCCATGTGATGCCCAGCAGCTTCGGTGCAAGGAAAAGCATCCCCAGCAGTTCAAAGCTCGCCGGGACAAAACACATGAGCACTGCCGACCTTCCCATCTTTTTCAGCCCCAACAGATCCAGCCCCAGGCCTGCCCGCGTCAATATGATGATCAGCGCCATTTTGCGAAGCTCCGACGAGATACCAAGGATGCTCCCATCCAGAAGCCCCAGAGCATAAGGCCCCAGGATCATGCCCGTCATCAACATGCCAAGCAGCCCCGGCAATTTGAGTCTCTGGCATATCCACCCCATAGACATGCCTACAATCAGGATCAGTGAAACACTCAATAACATAAAAATCCTCCTTTAAACGCAGAAAAAGCTGAGACTATCTGCGTTCTTTTTATCGCAGAAGTCATCAGCTTAATAAGCGGTTCAAGTAAATTTTACTTAGGGAGAATCTCATTCCCTTTGTCTGACTTTAAGAGTGTAACACAGAGAGTCCATCCTTGCAACACTCTTTTGCATTCCCTACCGGATAAAATTTGTTGCCACCCGTTCTTCCGTTTCCGGCAGTCCAAACGCTTCTTTTCCCAAAGCAATACTTTTCATCAGAAATGTCATGTTTCTTGCCAGCACACGCATCGTCTGCCTGCCTTCTTCATCCATCGCCGCTTCTCCCTGGGTTCGGCCATGGATCAAGTTCCAGTACTGGCTGGACGCGATCGGCATATTGGATATGGTAAAATACTTGTTCAGCTCATCAAAGGTAGCCGAACATCCACCGCGCCGTGCACAGACCACACTTGCCCCGACTTTCATCGTTTTGTCAAAGTGGGTGCTGTAAAACAGCCGATCCAGCACCGCGATCAACGTCGCATTGGCCGAGGCATAATAGACCGGGCTGGCAGCCACAAGACCGTCTGCCGCCTCAAATTTGGGCGCCAGTTCGTTGACCACATCATCAAACACACATTTCCCCAGTTTTCCGCAGCCGCCACAGGCGACGCAGCCCCGGACAGCCTGATTCCCCACCTGGACAATCTCTACCTCTACCCCCTCTGCTTCAAATACTTTTCTCATTTCCTCCAGTGCGATGGATGTGTTGCCGCTTTTTCGCGGACTTCCGTTCAATAATAATACTTTCATGTGATAGCTCCTTTTCTTAATAAAATCTTCTGATGTTAAAATCTCCTTATATCAGTTTCAATTTCCTTCTTCTATCAGTTTTTTCCACTGGCGGTACTCCGGCGTATCCTCCCATGCCAGCGCCTGGTCGATATAAAACCTCGCCAGTTCCGACGAAGCCGGAGGCGTCAGGGGAACGAACAGATAATACGCCATGAGAAAGGCGCAGCGTGCAGCCGCTTTCCTGCGGTTTTCCCTTTGAAACCTGTGCAGAGATGTTTCCAGCACAAAAAACAGATTCAGGCGATCCACCTCGTTCGCTTCCACATAAAAATCATCCAGATCATGGGACGTCAGTGCAAGGATAGTTTCTTCCTCGAAATATGGCCTCTCAAAAGTAATTCTTATTTTCATGGATTTTCCTCCCCGGCATCAGTGGTGGATCCGATTTTAGTCGTCTGAACGTATTCAATTCATCATCTAACTCATCCCAGATCATATCCAAATAAGAATAGCCCAGCTTATCATACAGCTCAATCAACTCTGATTTTCTGATTCCTAGCAGTTCCGCTGCACGTCCATGTGATATCGTTTGATTCTGTATATACGGATATAACGACAATGCCTTTCGAATAAGTTCATTTTCTGTTATCGCCATTATATTACTTCTTTTCTCCCTTCTGTTTGAAATCACTTCCATAAGGCACTTCTGGTTCCGCTACCTTTGATACTTCCCTATGATTTTCAAAATCATACGTTACCAGTCTCTGTCCTTCCTGCACAAAAGTTGATGAGCCACCAATGCCAAAATATTTCTCGAAGAAATTTTTCAATTTATCAATAACTCCCTGCTTCTTCTTTTCTCTTCCCCCGCCAAAACGCGAAATTGGCGGCATAATTTTGTCAATATCTGTCCCTGCTGTTTTGATTTCTCCATCTCGAAATGAGTTTTCCATAAACTTTCTCGTATCCTCTGGCTTTAATCTCTCTTCAGCAATAATCTGTTCAAGATCATGGTTACGCTGCTCTACCACATATTCATGCCACTCATGCATAATATCATCCACATCATTGATCCCTGCAATAAAAGTTTCAATAAGCTGTTTTTTACTGCGCAGCTCCGGGCTGGCATCGATCGCCTTATTGATGGTTATCAATACTTCCTTATCCTCACAATGCGTATCATGATACTTTTTTACAAGCATCAAAATATAATCAATATTGATTTCTATTTGTCGGATCAATTCAATTTCAAATACAACATCATCTGTAATATCTGTGCTCTTCTTGCGCCTGCGTTTCCATTCATCCCGCAAATCCTGATAACGGCCAAGGTAATCCTGTAAGTCACGCTCCGAAATCTGTTCGTTTCCCTTAAACTCATCAAAGGAAAGCAACAGGTTTCTCATGCGTAAAATTGCGCCAAACAAAGCAATAAATTCTTTTTGTCTCTGTTCTCCGATAATCTGTGGTTCTGACAAAGAAAACTTTCTGTTCAATTCTTCTATCATATCCACATAACCAGGCATTTGCTTTCCGTCAACAGACTCATAACCATAATAATAATCTTTAAAACTTTGTAATAAGACAATACCTCCGGCATTTTTATCTCCAAACAAGGAAATCGCATTGTCCACACGTTTTTGCAGATTTCGAAAACACACAATATTTCCAAAAGTCTTAATGGAATTCAAAATACGGTTGGTGCGGGAAAATGCCTGTATCAGTCCATGCATTTTCAAATTCTTGTCCACCCACAACGTATTCATAGTCGTGGCATCAAAACCTGTGAGGAACATATTTACCACAATCAGAATATCCAATTCCTTATTCTTCATGCGAAGGGATACATCCTTATAATAATTCTGAAATTTGTCACTGGATGTATCGTAGTTTGTGTGAAACATTTCATTGTAATCCTTGATAGCTTCTTCAAGGAAATCTCTGGATGGCTGATCAAGTGCAGACGTATCTTCCGAATTTTCTTCATCCAGAATACCATCTGCTTCTTCCTCATTTGCACCATAACTGAAAATAGTCGCAACACGTAACCTTTTGGTTGGGTCTGCTGCCATCTGTTTTTTAAATTCCTGATAATAAAGTTTTGCCATCGGCACACTTGACACCGCAAAAATAGAGTTAAAACCATTGATCCGCTGTTTTCTCTTAACTTCCTCGACTTCATCCTGTCTGGCAGAAGCTACCTCCGAAATATTTGTCAGCGTATTATATATGTAGGTTTTATCCCCGCGATATGTTTTCTGATCAAAATGTTCCAGTATATACTGTGTCACAATGTGGATACGTTCAGGCGCCATCATAACCTTTTCGCGGTTAATATCCCAAACCATTTCATCTGTAATTTCTTCCTCTTCATCCATTGTTTTAATATAATCAACTCTAAAGGGAAGAACATTTTTATCATTGATTGCGTCAACAATTGTATAACTGTGAAGCTGATCCCCGAAGGTCTGTTCTGTGGTAAAAAATCCCGGATTCTTTGCTTTACCTGCATTTACAGAAAAAATCGGCGTCCCCGTAAATCCAAACAAATGATACTTTTTAAAATTCTTTACAATCGCTGTATGCATATCGCCAAACTGACTGCGATGACACTCATCAAAAATAATGACGATGTGCTTCATATATACCTCATGTCCCGGATTCTTTTTTATAAAAGTAGCCAGTTTCTGTATGGTCGTAATGATAATATGTACATCTGGGTTTTCCAACTGCCGTTTTAATATCGTTGTCGAAGTATTGCTATTAGCGGCACCTTTTTCAAAACGATCATATTCTTTCATTGTCTGATAATCCAGATCTTTACGATCCACTACAAACAACACCTTATCAATATAAGGAAGCTTCGATGCCAGTCTGGCTGTTTTAAAAGAAGTCAGGGTTTTTCCTGACCCCGTCGTATGCCAGATATATCCACCTCCCGCAACGCTTCCATACTTCTTATAATTGTTCGCAATTTCAATCCGATTGAGGATTCTCTCTGTAGCCGTGATCTGGTACGGGCGCATGACCATCAGCATATCCTCCGATGTGAAAATACAATACTTTGTAAGAATATTCAAAATTGTGTGTTTTGAGAAAAAGGTCTTTGTAAAATCAATTAGATCAGGAATTACACGGTTATTGGCATCTGCCCAGAAGCAGGTAAACTCAAAGCTGTTACTGGTTTTAGTCTTACTTGCTCCCCGCTTCTCCTGTTCCTTTTCTGCATTTCTCCTGGTGCTGTTGGAATAATACTTTGTATTCGTACCGTTGGAAATGACAAAAATCTGAATGTACTCGTACAATCCCGATCCGGCCCAGAAAGAGTCTCTCTGATAACGGTTGATCTGGTTGAATGCTTCCCGGATAGCAACACCTCTTCGTTTCAGTTCAATATGCACAAGCGGTAAACCGTTGACCAATACTGTAACATCATAGCGGTTATCATACTTTGCACCGTTCTCTGTACCAATCGCACATCCCAGGCTGCCCCCATTGTTCCCTGTGGCAGCATTCACCCTGTACTGATTGATAACCTGCAGTCTGTTATTGTGAATATTCTTTTTATCTATAAGTGTGATATTCTTGGAAGAACCGTCATCACGGATCAGAACCTGGACATTATCCTCCTGTATCTTCCGGGTCTTTTCCACAATATGTTCATTGGGATTAGCAACGATATTTTTGAAAAAAGCATCCCACTCTGTATCAGAAAACTGGTAATGATTCAATTTCTCTAACATTCTACGAAGATTGGCAATCAGGTCATTCTCCGTGTGAATAGGCAGATACTCATATCCCTGTTCACAAAGCAAACGGATAAACTCCTGTTCCAGTTCCGCTTCACTCTGATAACTGTCAGAATGCTTTTTCATCGGCTCATATTCCGTAACAACGGTATTCTCCGATGTCTCCGCTACAATATTAAAGTACGACACATCCTCGCCTCCTTACTTTTGTAATTCTTTAAAAGATAATAATTTATCTCTGTAATATTCGTATTGTTTTTGACGGGCTTCAATTTCTGCTGGAAGTCCTGCGGACAGGTCATTGCAGAGAGTATCAAAGCGATCGATAAGCGTTGCTATTGACTGCTGTCTTGAAATAGGCGGTAATGGAATTATAATTTTTCGTAATTCCTTCATAGGAATGCTTTTCACAGTTCCACCTACCACCTTTTTCATGTAGGATTTCTTTATATCCTCAGACACCAACAAATATCTTAAATATTTCGAGTCGATCAATTCCTTGTTGGGCTTAATCGCATATACACCTTCCTTAATATTCCAGTTCGTCGGTATTTCTTCAATAACCGCAACTTCTCCTATCGTTCCTGTGCCTGAGAATAAAATATCTCCAATCTCAAGATTAGACCTATTGTTACACAACAGCATCGCTTCATCATTTATTCGATCAGTTTTTTCAGAAGGAACGATTTTTCCATTTTGAAGTTCTCGAATCGTAATATAATAATTTTTTGCCTCGGCCGTGTTAAGTTTAAAAAAGTGTCGAGGATTCAACCCTGTATTGAGAGAGACAATCACTTTTTCTAATTCAACACTTGCAACGGTGTACAAAGGGAACATAATAAAAAACTTAATAATGGACTGCCAATCTTACACAAAGTACCGCCCAAACGAGACTACGGGCGGTATTTTTGTATCATGGCGGAGAAAGGAGGAACTTCCCACGGGGGCTTGACTGAAAAGTTGAGCCCCTTTTTTTCATGCCAAAAAACAGGAGGTAAATGCTTATGGCAGATGATAAAACCACAAAAACGCCGGAACAGCCGGTAACGGATAGCGGGCCGGGCAAGGAAACGCCTCCCGCTCCCCCAAAAGAGCCGGAGAAGGTTTCCGTTTCCCCGGAGCCGGAAAAAAAGACGGAACCGGAGGTAAAGAACCCACAGGTTTCTGTCTATAACTTCGCTGAAATTATGAAGGAAAAGAAAGTCGAGGAACGGGCGGCAGTTCCCAGCGGGGAAAAGCCTGTCCCGGCAAAAACGGAAAAACCGGAAAAGCAGCCGGAGGCTCCGAAGAAAGCGGAGGAAAAACCCAAAGAGCCGGAACAGCCGAAGCGCCGGGGCCGTCCCCCGAAGGCAGATAAGGACAAGGACGCAGCCCCGAAGCCCAAAGCTCCCGCACAGAAACCGGAAAAGGCGGTCAAAAAGGAACCGGAGAAAAAAACGGCTCCAACGGTGCAGACTGCTCCCACTCCGAAGGAACCCGAAAAGCCGAAGGATGCACCACGCCGGGGCAAGGAGCAGATCGTCTATATCAAGCTGAACGAGCTCTACGCCTTCAAGAACCATCCCTTTGAAGTCCGGGACGATGAAGAAATGCGGGCTATGGTGTCCAGCGTCAAGGACAAGGGCGTTACCCAGCCTGCTATCGTCCGTCCCCGTGAGGATGGCGGCTATGAGATCGTGTCCGGCCACCGCCGCCAGAAGGCCAGCGAGCTTGCCGGGTATGCGGATATGCCCTGTATCGTCCGAAACCTGACAGACGATGAAGCCATCACACAGATGGTCGAGGACAATCTCAACCAGCGTGAAGAAATCCTACCCAGTGAGCGGGCCAAAGCCTTAAAAATGCAGCTTGAGGCTATCAAGCACCAGGGCTCCCGCACTTCGGGCCAGATTGACCCGAAGGACGCTGGCAAACGCTCCAACGAGATCGTGGCCGAGCGCAATAAGATGGCGGTCAAGCAGGTGCAGCGGTATATCCGTCTCAATGAGCTGGTTCCCGACCTGATGAAGTTGATGGATGAAAAAAAAGCTGGGCTTTACTACGGCGGTGGAGCTTTCCTATGTCAGCAAAAAGAACCAGAACTATATCGCCGTTGCCATTGACAGCCAGCAGTCCTCTCCTTCGCAGGCGCAGGCAAAGCGTATGCGTGAGCTGGACGAAAAGAAGCTGCTCAACGGGGATGTGATCGACGGCATTATGATGGAGGACAAAAAGGAGGTAGACAAAGTGATTTTGACAGGTGCGGAACTGAGCAAGTATTTCGGCAAGGAAACTACGCCGAGGGAAATGAAGGACCAGATCATCAAGCTGCTGGACGACTGGAAGGGTCAGCAGAAGGAACACGAAAAGCCGGAGAAGAAAACCGAACAGGAAAAGTAAGCCCAAACTTCGGGTCAGCATGGCCCGAGGATTGCGGGGCTCTGCCCCGCGCCCCGAAGCTCTGGAGATATAAATGATTCCCCGTCGCCAGTTATTCCGTAGCATAGCCGGGAAAATCAGTCAAGGGCAGCGCCGCCGCAGGCGGTACCGGAGGCACCCTTGACGGATTTCTCCCGGTTATGCTTTTTCCCGGTCAAGCGACGGGGATATAAATTCTCCAGAGCCGTTCCCCTTCCCGGGGGAAGGGGCGGAGGGGTTGGGCGAACTCTTGCTTTTTCCTAAACCAAAACAGAAATGGAGGCTCAACCAATGAAACGACCTTTAGCGTACCTGACCGCCGCATGGAGCGGCGAGCCGGATGTTGATATGGAGCTGGCGGCCCACTACTGCCGCCTTGCTTATGAGGCGGGCTTTTCCCCGATCTGCCCGCTCTTGTACCTGCCGCTGTTTTTGAATGACAGTGTTCCCGAGGAACATAAGGCCGGGATTGATATGCGCCGGGATATGCTGCGGCGTTCCCACACCCTGATCGTCTGTGGCAGCGTTGTGGACGAGGATGTAAAAAATGATATTGCGGTTGCCGGGCGGCTGGGCATTGCGGCGACCACACTGGAAGGGGTGCTTGCCGTGAAGGGACACGGCACCTCGGGCCATGCCGGACATTAAGCTGGGGAGCCTTTTTGACGGGATCGGCGTGTTCCCTCTGGCTGCTTCCCGGTGCGGTATCCGTCCGGTATGGGCCAGCGAGATTGAAAAAGCGCCCATCTCCATAACCAAAAGGCACTTTCCCGACATGGTGCATTTGGGGGATATTACGAAGGTGGACGGCGGGAAAATCCCACCTGTCCATATAATTACCTTCGGTTCCCCCTGTCAGAACCTTTCTCTGATCGGCAACCGCTCCGGCCTTGCCGGGGCAAAATCAAGCCTGTTCTATCAGGCGTTTCGTATCATACAGGAAATGAGGGATGCTACTGATAACCTATATCCAGCTATCGCTGTTTGGGAAAACGTCATGGGAGCGTTTTCTACAAATGACCGGATGGACTTTAGAGCCGTCCTATCCGCCTTCTCGGACACCGAAGTTCCAATGCCTCCTTCGGGAAGATGGGGAAACGCCGGAATGGTGCGAGGGGGAACGCCTGATGTGTGCTGGCGGCTCATGGACGCCCAGTATTGGGCAGGCTCCCGAAGGCTGGCACGAAGGCAGCGGATTTTCGTCGTGGCGGATTTTGGAGGCAGACGTGCCGCAGACATACTATTTAAGCCCCGTCCAATGCTCCCACTTCCTCCGCCTTGCGGAGAGGGCGGGCGGGCCGCCGCCGAAGGAGATCGAACAGCTTCTTTTGAAACAGGGCGGCAGATACCAGTCATCCACCCCTTTCAGTGCTTCCGTATGCGGGGAGCGGCAAAAAGGCAGGAAGAAACGGCCTTCCGAAACAGCTTCGGATTACCAACTGACCCTTTTCCCACTCTTTTAGCCAGTGATGTAACGCCCTTTGCCTTCTGGTATGAGGGCGACCCGAAGGGCGGCTGTATCCGTTTTCTGACGGAAACGGAAAGCGAACGGCTGATGGGGCTGCCAGAGGGCTGGACAAAGTACGGGGCGGACGGCGTGGAGATCCGGCCTCTGCAACGCTACAAGGCACTGGGAAACGCGATTGCCCTCCCTTGCGCCGATTACATTATGGCCGGGATTTATGAGGTGCTGGCTGACCGGGCCGAAAAGGAGGAATGAGCCCATGTTTGAAGCCTATATAACCAATACAGCCCTATACCCCTTAATGGGAATCGAGGTAGGGACAACGGTACATTTCCCCATGACGACACAGGAGTTGCAGGCCGCCCTTGCCAAAATCGGGATAGACGGGAAACGGTACAGCGAAGTGTTCTTTACCAGCTTTGACAGCGATGTGCTGGGGCTCTACGATCATCTCTACGAATGTGAGAACATCGACGAGCTGAACGAGCTGGGCCACGCTCTGCTGGAAGTACGGGATAAGGGGGGACTGGAAACCTTTGAAGCCGCTCTTGTCTTGGGAAACCACACACGGAGCGTGAAGGATTTGATAAACCTGACGCAGAACCTTGACCTTTACCGCTTTTACCCGGATATTTCTGATGATGAAGGGCTGGGCCGTCTGTACGCCGACGAGCTTGGGACCATCGACATACCGGAGCACATTCAGAACTACTTCGATTATGAGGCATACGGGCGGGATGTGCGTATCAACGAGGGCGGCGTATTCGCTCCCGGTGGGTATGTGTCGGCAGTCCCGGAGGGCTTCAAGGAGTATTACCACGGGCCGCAGGACATTCCGCCGGAACACCGGATATTTGCCTATCCTGAAAAGGCCGAGCCTGTCCACTCCATTCTCGCTGCACTCAAACGGTTTCAAGAAGCCCCACCCGCTCCGAAAAAGGACAAGGCGGGGCCTTCCCATGAAGAACGGTAGGACTTCGGGCCAGCATGGCCCGAAGCATAAAGGAGGTACATACCATCAACTATTACCCTATCAATGAAGGGGCCGCCCGCCGGGCAAAAGAAATGAACAGCTTTTCCGACTACAAGGAAGGGAGCGCAACGGCGGAATACCGGGCAATGGTGGACAAGGCCGCCGCCATAGCGGAACAGCAGAAATCCCGGGTGGACCCCATGTACCATGAGAAGATCGACCATCTGTTAGACACCTACGCCCGCAAGCTGGCCGAAAACATGAACCAGGGCTTTGCCATTGACGCAAGGGTTCCCTCTGTGATGATCGCCGGACCTGCCAATTTCCCGGTGGGAAAGAAGGAAAAACAGAACCGGGCCCGGGACAGCAACATGGAGGAATGGCGGTATATTCAAGGGCTGCTGGATAAGATATGCAGTACCGGCATGGGCGGGATCAGCGCCGATGACCCGGCGGCCATTGAAAAGCTCCAGAAGAAGCTGGACGGGCTGGAACGCTCCCAGCTCATTATGAAGGAGGTCAACGCCTATTACCGCAAGCATGGCAAGCTGGACGGCTGTGCGCTGCTGTCGCCGGACCAGATCGAAAAGCTGAAAGCAAGCATGGCGTCAAGCTGGCGGAGCGACCCGAGGCCCTTTGAAAGTTACCAGCTTACCAACAACAATGCGGAGATCCGCCGGGTAAAGGCCCGTATCGAACAGCTTTCCAAACAGGCGCAGCGGGAGTTTTCCGGCTGGGAGTTCGACGGGGGCCGTGTGGAGATGAACCGGGAGGACAACCGCTTGCAGGTATTCTTTGATGGAAAGCCTGACGCGGACACCCGGGCCGAGTTGAAAAGCAGCGGTTTCCGCTGGGCTCCCAGTGTAGGCGCATGGCAGAGGCAGCTCACGGACAACGCCATCCGGGCGGCTGACCGTCTGGAATGTATCAAGCCGCTGTCCGGCGAAAAGCCCTCCCAGCTTCAAAAGAAGCCCTCTATCTTGCAGACCATGCGGGAACAGGGCGAAAAAGTCCAGACGGAGCCGGAAAAGAAAGCTCCGTCCGGCAGGGATGCCGAGCGGTAAGCCTCGGGCCACATTGGCCCGAGGTTTTCTGTTCCCCGAGATTGTACGGGGGCCTCCCGGATAGCGGGACCCCCCGACGGAAAGGAGGTTTTATGCAGGAAGAAGTAAACCAAAAAACGGTTGCCCTTTCGATCAGGACAACGAAGCTCACGGGAAAGGTGCTGGCTGCCGCGCTTGGGAAGGTAGCGCGGGCGCTGCAAAAGCACCACCGGAAGGCGCTGACCCCGCGGGGACGCCAGAGTGTAAAAAAGCTGATGAACCACTATGGCGGCAAAAGCGCCATGCCCTATGTGGGAGCCCCAAAGGATTTTGACCGGATCGCAAAGGAGTTCCATGTGGACTACGCTTTCCATAAAGTGAGCCCCGGTCATTACCTGCTGTTCTTCAAAGCCAATCAGGCGGACGCTATCACGGCGGCCTTCCAGAAGTACAGCGCAAAGGTGCTGAACAAAGAGCAGGACAAGGCTTCCATCCTCGGCCAGCTTCGGAAATTCACGGAGCCGATCAGGACGCAGGCAAAGGAAAAGCAGCGAACCAGAGAGGCGGTGAAGGACGGACGTTGAGTGACAAGATTAGAAAATATGTGCTCCCAAACCTGCCGTACCTCTTTGTGTTCTGGTTCTTCTCCAAAAATCGGGACGGCCTACCGGATCGCCCCCGGCACAGACTTCGGGACAAAGCTCATGGGGATGCTCGATACCTTCCCCAAAGCCTTTGAAACCTACTGGCCGGGGCTGGGAGGTATTGACCTGCTGGTGGGCCTTGCCGGTGCGGCTGGGGTGTATCTGCTGATACAGTCAAAGATCAGGCAGGCGAAAAAATTCCGGCGGGATGCAGAGTACGGCACTGCCCGCTTTGGAACAAAGGAGGATATAAAGCCGTTTGTAGACCCTAAATTTCAGAACAATGTCATTCTGACCGGAACGGAGTTCCTTACCATGAACACCCGTCCGAAGATACCTGCCAATGCCCGGAACCTAAACGCCTGTGTCATCGGCTCGTCCGGCTCGGGAAAGACAAGGTTCTGGCTGACCCCGCAGCTCCTTCAAGCCCATTCCTCGTATGTGGTGGTAGACCCGAAGGGCGGCACCCTCGACCAGTGCGGGCGGTTTCTGCAACGGGAGAAATACAGGGTGCGGGTGTTCAACAGTATCGACTTTTCAAAATCCATGCACTATAATCCGCTGGCCTATATCAAGACGGAGAGCGATGTTTTGAAATTCGTTACCGCCCTGATCGCCAACACCAAAGGCGATGGCAAGGAGGGCGACGAGTTCTGGACCAAAGCCGAAACCCTCTTGTACTGTGCCCTTGTGGCCTACATCGTCTTTGAGGGGCCGGAGGAAGAACGCAACATGAATACGCTGGTGGAAATGATAAACAGCATGGAAGTCCGGGAGGATGACGAAACCTTCAAAAACGCGGTGGACTATATGTTTGACGGGCTGGAACGCCGCAGCCCCCAGCACTTCGCCGTGAGGCAGTATAAGAAATACAAGCTCGCCAGCGGCAAGACAGCCAAAAGCATTTTGATTTCCTGCGGTGCAAGACTGGCTCCCTTTGATATTCCCCAACTTCGGGAGATCATGTCTTATGACGAACTGGAGCTGGATAAGCTGGGGGATGAAAAATCAGCGCTGTTCTTTCTTATCAGCGACACGGACACCACCTACAACTTTTTGGTTGCCCTCGCTTTTTCGCAGATGTTCAACCTTCTGTGTGAACGGGCTGACAACACCTATGGCGGGCGTCTGCCCTATCATGTGCGGGTGCTGTGGGACGAGGCTGCCAACACCGGGCAGGTGCCGGGGCTGGAAAAGATTGTGGCCGTCATCCGCTCCCGTGAGATCAGCCTGACGCTTTTTTATCAGGCAATGAGCCAGTGCAAGGCATTGTACAAAGACCATTCCGAAACCATCATGGGCAACATGGACAGTACCGTATTCCTCGGAGGCCGGGAGGCTTCCACCCTAAAGGATATTTCGGAAAACTGGCTGGGCAAGGCCACCATCTCTATGCAGACCGAGGGCCGAAGCCGTGGACAGTCTGAAAGTTACAGCCAGAATATGCAGCGGCTTGGCCGGGAACTGATGACCACCAGCGAGATCACCACCATGCCCGGGGATAAATGTATCTTGCAGCTTAGGGGGCTCCCGCCCTTCCTGTCCCCGAAGTATGACTTGAAAAAGCACCCGAATTACAAGTACACAGCCGAATTTGATAAAAAGAAAAACGCCTTCCGCTTGGAAAGCCTGTTCCGCCACCGGCCATTGAGACTAAAGCCGGAGGACGAATACACGGTGTACGAAGTGGACGGCTCCGACACGGACGAAGAAGCTGACCTGTTGAATTTCGATGATCTGGACAGCGACGAGTTTGTGTAACTTCGGGCCATGATGACCCGAAGCGCCGCCGATGTGGGCGGCTTTTTTTGTACCCAAAACCATCAAACAAACAAAATGGAGGAACGTATATGGAATTTTTCAATCAGGCAATCGACATTCTTAAAATTCTGGTCATGGCTCTTGGCGCCGGTCTGGCGGTGTGGGGCGTCATCAACCTTCTGGAAGGTTACGGGTCGGACAACCCTGCGGCAAAATCACAGGGCATTAAGCAGCTCATGGCTGGCGGCGGTGTCGTTCTGATCGGCCTTCAGCTTATCCCTCTGCTGTCCGGCCTGTTCAGCTAAGTGTCACCCGTTGTCCCTTTTTCCAGAAAAGGAGCTGATGTATGGACTTTATCATCGACGCAATCGTTGAATGGCTGAAAGGTCTGCTCGTCGATGGTATCATGGGAAATCTGGACGGCCTTTTCGATAACGTCAATCAGAGCGTTGGCGAGATCGCCACACAGGTAGGCACGACCCCGGCGGACTGGAACGCCGGGGTCTTTTCCATGATACGACAGATCTCCGAAACTGCCATTCTGCCAATCGCCGGGGTCATCCTCACTTTTGTTATGACCTATGAACTGATACAGATGCTCATAGAACGCAACAACCTCCATGAAGTTGACACATGGATGTTTTTTAAGTGGGTGTTCAAAACCTTTGTGGCTGTGATGATCCTGACGAATACCTTCAATATCGTGCTGGCGGTCTTTGATGTGAGCCAGTATGTGATCCAGCAGTCAGCGGGCATTATCCAGAACGGGACAGAAATCACGCCGGATGTGCTGGACAGTCTGCGGACAGAGCTTGAGGCGATGGAGTTAGGCCCTCTGTTCGGACTCTGGCTCCAGTCCTTCCTGATCCAGCTTACCATGATTGCCTTAAACATCGTGATTTTCGTCATCGTATATGGCCGTATGATTGAAATTTATTGCGCGTCCAGAAGCGCCGCTTTTCATCCAAAGGCGGTGCGCGGACATTTTGGGAATCCGGCTTTAGCAAGCCGGTAAAGAAAAGTATCAAAGACGTGAAACGCGTCACTTTAGCGTCATCCGATTTACCCCGGAGGGAAACCACAAGGGGGACAATAGCGTATCGGAAAAATCGCGAGTTGGGAAAACCATCTACCCACGACTGAGCGGCAAGACGCAACATTGTGAATGAGGAGCAAGGCTAAACTGCTTTAAGGGTAGTCCGAGGCGGGATACTCGACCCGGCGGCGCAGGATGGTTGTATTCGCCGTATGTCATAGCGGAATGTGACAGGTAAACACAGACCGCACGATACTTATGACAGCCAGCCGCAGTAAGCGGAAAAGGACGAAAACCCACTACCGACATCACAATACGCTTATCCCAAAGTGTCTAACTGGAGATTGCCTAAACCGGAACGCCGGAACTATCCGGCTATGCGTAATGCCGCAAGGCGATAAATTTCAAGGGGTAAAAACCCAAGAAAGATGACGCTGAATATCCGGCATGGCAACGGAGCCTCCGTAGTAGTCCGAGGGCGGGAAAGCCGTCTACATGGCGAAGGGAGGCAGGATGTCAACCAATTCATAAAAAGGAAAGGTGCGTGAGGCATTATGAGAAGTCCTGAAAATGTGTTGGAAAGCCTAAAATCCAAGGCGTGTAACAAGAGTTACAAGTACGAGCGGTTATACCGCAACCTGTACAATCCACAATTCTATCTGCTGGCATATCAGCGGATACAGGCGAAACCAGGCAACATGACAGCCGGAACAGACGGCAAAACCATTGACGGAATGGGAATGGCAAGGATAAACGCCCTCATTGAAAAGATGCGGGATTTTAGTTATCAGCCTAACCCGGCAAGGAGAACGTATATCCCGAAATCCAATGGGAAAATGCGTCCTCTGGGGATACCGTCATTCGACGATAAACTGATACAGGAGGTGGTGCGGCTCATCTTGGAGAGTATTTATGAGCCAACCTTTAGCGACTATTCCCACGGTTTCCGTATAAACAGAAGCTGTCATACGGCACTCAAATATGTGCAGAAATATTTTACGGGGACAAAGTGGTTCGTTGAGGGGGATATAAAGGGCTGTTTTGACAACGTAGACCATCATGTGTTGATTGCTATTTTGCGAAAGCGGATTGCAGATGAATATTTCATCGGTCTGCTCTGGAAGTTCTTGAAAGCTGGATATATGGAGGATTGGAATTACCACAATACTTATTCCGGAACTCCGCAAGGCTCCATCATCAGCCCTATCCTGGCAAACATCTACATGAACGAACTGGACAGTTATATGGCAGAGTATGCAGAGAAATTCAACGGCGGAAACCGCCGTAAAATCAATCCTGCGTTCAAGAAGAAATTGGATGTCTGCCGAGGAAAAGAACAAAGGCTTAAAAAGAAATATCTCTAAAATGAGCGTGGAAGAAAAAAGAGGGCTTAATTGCAGAAATCCGGGAACTTCGGCGTAGTCTGAAATCTATACCGTATAGCGACCAGATGGACGATAGCTATAAACGGCTTTTGCTATATCCGATACGCCGATGATTTCTTAATCGGAGTTATCGGCAGCAAAGAGGACGCAGAACAGATTAAACAAGATGTAGGCTACTTTATCCGGGACAAACTCCATCTGGAAATGTCCGAGGAAAAGACATTGATTACTCATGGACACGACGCTGCGAAGTTCTTGGGATATGAGGTCACAATCGCCAAAGGCGAACACAACAAAAAGACCAAAACCGGGGCTACCAGACGGGTAAACAATGGAAAAGTCTTACTTTATGTTCCCCATGATAAGTGGGTAAAACGATTGTTCTCCTACAATGCCCTCAAGATTAAATATGACAAACAAAATGGAAACAAAGAGGTTTGGGAGCCTGTCCGGCGCACTCGCCTGTTGCACTTGGACGATTTGGAAATCCTAAACCAATACAACGCAGAAATCCGTGGATTGTATAACTACTACCGACTTGCAAACAACGTGTCTGTACTCAATAACTTCTACTATGTAATGAGATACAGTATGCTCAAAACCTTTGCTGGAAAATATCGGACACGAATCAGCAGAATTATCCGCAAGTACCGTCAAGGAAAAGATTTTGTTGTGGAATATCCGAAGAAAAACGGCAAGGTCGGAAAGGTATTGTTTTACAATAATGGGTTCCGCCGGGACACTAAAGTAGAAAGCGGAAATCCTGATATAGTAGCAAGAATTTTTGAGAATTATGGGCGTAATAGCCTTATAAAAAGACTGCAAGCAAACAGGTGTGAGTGGTGTGGCGCAGAGAATGTGCCGCTTGAAATACACCATATACGAAAACTCAAAGATTTAAGTGGCAGAAAACAATGGGAAATCGCCATGATTGGGCGTAAGCGCAAGACAATGGCACTCTGCATTGACTGTCACGATAAGTTACACGCAGGAAAGTTAGACTGACATCTGGAGAGCCGGATACATCGAGAGGTGTAAGTCCGGTTCGGAGGGGAGTTCTCGGAAACCTGCCATAGTGATATGGTAAGGCGCCGGGTTCTTACCCTACTACTCACAAGTTTAGCGCCTATCCCGTTTGCCACAGTCCCCAACAGGGAAACCGGACACATGGGGCAGAACTATTTCCGCTCCCTCTTTGCGGTGGGCTTTCAAGGTCTATTGATCTTAGTCTGTGTTGCCATCTATGCGGTGCTGATCCAGAGTATCGCCGCCGACGGCGACCCCATCGGGGCGATCTGGGGATGCGTGGGATATACGGTGTTGCTGTGTTTTACCCTGTTCAAAACGGGCAGCCTTGCAAAATCCATCTTCGGCTGCCATTAAGAGACTTCGGGCCATGATGACCCGAAGCGGAAAGGAGAAATCCATGCAGGAAAAAACTGCGGGCGGAACACCAGCCGCCCCTATAAAGCTGGATGTAAGCGTGCGGGTCATCGAACCTGTGAAAAATCTCATGGGCTTTGCCAGCGTGAAATTCAATGACTGCTTTGTGGTGGAAAATCTGAAAATCGTACAGGGCAGCAAGGGCCTCTTTCTTGGGATGCCCAGCCAGCCGGACGGCAAAGGCGGCTATCGGGATATGGCCTACCCTGTCACAAAGGAGTTCCGGGAACAGCTCAATACTGCTGTTCTGCAAGCCTATGAGGCAAAGCTGGAACAGATGGCGGAGCGCGGCTCTGTGGGGCGTGCGTCCATCAGCGACCAACTCAAAGCCGGAAAAGCGGCTGCCGAACAGGCAAAGGCAGAGCGGCCTCCGAAGGAAAAGCCCAGCCGTGGTGCAGAGCGTTGACCTCGGGCCATGCTGCCACGAAGCAGAAAGGAGGCGGGAACCATGCCACGCAAACGGACGGGCTATGACGCGGCCTGCTATTACGACGGAAAACTGCTGGGCCGCTGTACCAAAGCGGACAGCGACGCCTATACCCTGTTGATGAACGCCTGCGGCGGGGACGCCGCCCGTGTCCTGCGGGAATACGCCTACTTTTCCCCGGAGCTGAAGGCCATCTTGGAAAAGGCGGCGCTCATGCAGGCGGACCGGAGCCGGACGGGCGGGATGTTCCATGCGCCGAAAAGCTCCCCGTGGGGCGAGGTGCAGAGCTGTGAAACCCTCTGTCCGGGGGTGTTTTTGGTATCTACCGCCAGCCACGGCGGAACGATGGTGGCAAACGAGGTAGCCGCCGTTCTCTCCCCGGCGGCCAAAAAATGCGGCTTCAAGGACAAGGGCTATATTTGCTATGAGGAGGACGCACAGGAAAGCGTAGTGCTCCGGGAGCTGCTGGACAAAAAGCTGTGGAAAATCCCTGACCGCATTAAGGACAAAGGACAGTTTGAAGAAAAACTCAATCAGTCCATCCGGCAGTATCACCCCGAATACTGGCGGGCAAGGCAGAGCGGACGAGAGGCCGCCGAAGCTGCCCGCAGCACAGCCCCGGCCAAAGAGGCCGCAAGATAACCTCGGGCCATGCTGGCCCGAAGCAATAAAGGAGGTGTACCAAAATGGCCTATGTGCCAGTACCAAAAGACCTTTCCAAAATCAAGACAAAGCTGGCCTTCAACCTAACGAAGCGCCAGCTTGTTTGTTTTTCCAGCGCGGCGGCGGTGGGCCTCCCGGCTTACCTGTTTTCCCGTGGCAGTATCGGGAACAGTGCCGCCATGTTCCTGATGATCGGCCTCATGCTCCCATTCTTCTTTCTGGCTATGTATGAACGAGACGGTCTGCCGCTGGAAAAAGTGCTGAAAAACATCATCCGCACCCGGTTCCTCTATCCCCGTGTGCGGCCTTACAAAACCGAAAACTTCTATGCGCTGCTTAGCGCCAGAAAGGAGGCGCAGCCGATTGCGAAACAGCAGAAGGGCCGGAAAGCCCGCAGGCAGAAAGCCTGAAAAGCAGGGCCTTACCGGCCTGTTCACGAAAGGAAAGAACATTCCCACCACCGCCCAGCAGACCCTCCCTTACCGGGAAATGTACCGGGACGGGGTGTGCCGGGTAGCGGACCGCTATTACACCAAAACCATTGAATACGAGGACATCAACTACCAGCTCGCACAGTCCGAAGATCAGGCAGCCATCTTTGATGGGTGGAGCGCCTGCCTCAACTACTTTGACAGCAGCCTTCCGTTCCAGCTTTCCTTCCTCAACCACCGAAGCCGCCCGGGCAGCCGGTACAGCGTGAACATCCCCATGCAGGATGACGATTACAACAGCGTCCGGTGTGAGTATGTGGAAATGCTGGAAAACCAGATCGCCAAAAGCAACAACGGCATTGTTCGCACAAAGCTCCTGACCTTCGGCGTGAACGTGGACGACCTTTCCACCGCCAGGGCAAGGCTGGAACGTGTAGAGGCGGACATTTGCGGGAACTTCAAAAAGCTGGGCGTCAAGTGCCGCTCCCTTTCGGGGGCTGGAACGGCTGGAGCTTCTTCACGGGCAGCTTCACCCCGGCAGCGGCTCCCCCTTCCGGTTTTCATGGGATATGATCCCCAAAACTGGGCTTTCCACCAAAGACTTTATCGCCCCGGACAGTTTCGATTTTCGTTTCAGCCGTCTGTTCCGGGTGGGGACGACTTGGGGCGCTGCCTCCTACTTGCAGATTTTGGCCTCGGAGCTCTCGGACAAGCTGCTGGCGGAGCTTTTGGAAATGGACGCGGAAATGACCATCACTCTCCATATCCAAACCGTCGATCAGGCCGCCGCCGTAAAATCTATCAAGGCTAAAGTCTCCGACATTGACAAGATGAAGGTGGAGGAACAAAAGAAGGCAGCCCGGTCAGGGTACGACATGGACATACTCCCGCCCGACCTTGTGACATACAGCAACGACGCAAAGACTCTCTTGGAAGATTTGCAGAGCCGGAACGAGCGAATGTTCCTGCTGACCTTCCTTGTAGTGAACATGGCCCCGACCCGCCGGGAGCTGGACAACGACCTGTTCACGGTATCTGGTATCGTCCAGAAATACAACTGCACCTTGAAGCGGCTGGACTTCCAGCAGGAGGATGGTTTTCTTTCCAGCCTTCCGCTTGGCCATAACGGCATTGAGATCAAGCGCGGCATGACGACCAGCTCCACGGCCATTTTCGTTCCCTTTATGACGCAGGAGCTCCGCATGGATGGCGAAGCCGTCTATTACGGGCTCAACGCACTTTCCCATAACGTCATCATGGCAAACCGGAAAAAGCTCAAAAACCCCAACGGCCTGTTCCTCGGCGTGCCGGGCTCCGGCAAATCCTTTGCCGCAAAGCGAGAGCTTGTGAACGTGTTCCTTGCCACCCGTGACCGGATCATTGTGGTGGACCCGATGGGCGAATATTCGCCCCTTATCAAGCGGCTGGGCGGTCAGGTCATCGAGATCGCCCCGGACAGCCCCCACCACATCAATCCGATGGACATTGATTTGAGCTTCGACGAGGAAAACCCGATGGCGCTGAAAGCCGACTTTATCCTGTCACTGATGGAGCTGATCGTTGGCGGCAAGGATGGCTTGCAGCCGGTGGAGCGGACCGTCATTGACCGCTGTGTACGCCAGATGTACCGGGAACACTTGCAGGACCCGGAAACAAGCAAAATGCCGACCCTCCAAACCCTGTATGACCTGCTCTGTTCCCAGCCGGAGGGCGAGGCGGTACGGCTGGCAACTGCCCTTGAAATCTATGTGTCGGGTTCCCTTAACGTGTTCAACCATGAAACCAATGTGGACCTGAACCGCCGTCTGGTATGCCTTGACTTAAAAAAGCTGGGTGCCGGGCTTCGGACGATTGCCATGCTCATTATGCAGGACTTGGTAAACTCGCAGGTGTCCATGAATTTCCTGCGCGGTATCGCTACATGGTGCTACTTCGACGAGTTCCATGTGCTGCTCCGTGACCGGCTGACGGCAAGCTACTGTGTGGCGATCTGGAAAATGCTGCGAAAAAAAGGGTGCGTTCCCAGTGCTTTAACGCAGAACGTGAAGGATTTTCTGGCAAGCCCGGAGATCGAGAACATCTTTGAAAACTCGGACTTCCTTGTGCTTCTCTCGCAGGCACAGGGCGACCGGCAGATTTTAGCCAAACAGCTTGGGATCAGCCCCCATCAGCTTTCCTATGTGACCCATACCAATTCCGGCGAAGGGCTGCTGTTCTTCGGGAATACCACCATCCCGTTTGTTGACCGCTTCCCGCAGAATACCGAGCTGTACGCCATTATGACCACCCGCCCGGAGGACAAAAAACAGGAAATGAACCGGGCATAACACACTTCGGGCCATGATGGCCCGAGGTTTGGAAAGGAGGGATACATCATCGGAAAGAAACCGGATAAACGGAATTTTCAAAGGCCGGAGCCGACGGAGGATACCGGGGGCAATCGCCCCGGACCGGCTGAACGGGAAGGACCTTCCCTCGCACCATCCCGGCGTCTGCGGTTTGAGGACGAGGATACCGGACAGGACAGCCCTTCGGGCCATGATGGCCTGAAGTCCCAAAGCGGTAAGTTTCAAGAGGACAGCCGGAAAAGCCGTCCCTCTGACCGCATGAGGCAGGAGGATGAAGCGGACGGGCCGCAGGATACCGGCAAGGCACAGGAGCCGGAGGGCTCCGCCGAGAAGGTCGGGAGCAAAAAGGGCAAGTACAAGAAAGCACAGGCAAAAGCGGAACACACCGGGGAAAAGCTGGGAAAGGCCCGGGAGAAACTGGACAAGACCGAGGCAAAACGGGCAGCGAAGAAGCCGCCGGGGCTTGCAAAAAAGGCAGTCCGGGGAGCCCGTACAGAAGCGTGGTTCTATGTCCACAACAAGATACACGAGGTTGAGCATGAAAATGTGGGTGTGGAAGGAGCCCATAAATCCGAGCTGGCCGCAGAGGCCGGAGCCCGGAAACTGACCCGCTATGCCAAACGCCGCTGGCGGGAACACCCAGCCCGGAAGGTGGCAAAGTGGGAACGGAAGGACATAAAAGCCCGGGCCAATGTGGATTTTCAGAAGATGGCCTCCGAGCACCCGGAACTTGCCAGCAATCCGCTTTCCCGTGTGCAGCAGAAATGGAAACTGAAACGCCGGTATTCCAAAGAGGCAAAAGCGGCTGCAAAACAGGGCGCAAAGGCCGCAAAGAAAACCGCTGCCGCTTCGGGAACTGCGACCCGGCGGGCGGCGCAGTTTGTGACCCGTCATCCCGTGGCGGTGCTGGTCCTGCTCCTGCTGTTGCTGCTCTGTTTTCTTGTGTCGGCGGTAAGTTCCATTTTCCCCACGCTTGGCAGCGGCCTTGCCAATGCGTTATCCGGCACCTCCTATGCCTCGGAGGATACGGACCTGCTGGGGGTGGACGAGGACTATACAGCGTTGGAAAACGAGCTGGCGCAGACGGTGGCGAACATTGAAAGCACCCATCCCGGCTATGACGAGTACCGCTATTCCGTGGACGAGATCGGCCATAACCCCTATGAGCTGGCATCCTATTTCTCTGCAAAGTACCATGTCTATTTCCGGGAACAGGTGCAGGACGAACTGCGGGAGATTTTCGAGGCACAGTATGAGCTGACCTTGACGGAGGAAGTCGAGATACGCTACCGCACCGAAACCAGCACCGACCCGGAGACCGGGGAAACCACCACCGAGGAAGTCCCCTATGAGTATTACATTCTCAATGTGACCCTCACAAACAAGACGCTGCCCGCCGTGATCCTGCCGAGGCTTAACGAACAGCAGCGGGAAATCTACACCGTTATGCAGCAGCTCAAAGGCAACAAACCCTATCTGTGGGAAGGGATTTACAACGGCGGCGAAGATACCGGCCCCAGCTATGAGATACCCGGCGAGGCGCTGGATGACCCGGCTTTTGCGGCGCTCATGGAAGAAGCCACAAAGTACATCGGCTGGCCCTATGTGTGGGGCGGCTCCAGCCCGTCCACCTCCTTTGACTGTTCGGGCTTTGTCTGCTGGGTGTACACGGCCAGCGGCGTCCACAACCTGCCCCGTACCACGGCGCAGGGCATTTATAACCAGTGCGCTATCATTTCCCCCTCCGAGGCAAAGCCCGGCGACATTATCTTTTTCACGGGAACCTATGACAGCCCCGGCCCTGTGTCCCATGTGGGGATTTATGTGGGCGACGGGATGATGCTCCATTGTGGTTCGCCCATCCAATACGCAAACATCAATTCAAGCTACTGGCAGACACATTTCTATGCCTTCGGGCGTTTGTGAGCCAGAGGAAAGGAGTTCTTGCATGAACAAGATCGACAAGCTCGATAAGGAACTGGAAAAAGCCCGGGAGAAGGCTGCCGAGTGGCAGGCCAAAATCCGGGAGCTGGAAAAGCAGAAACAGGAGGAAGAAAACAGCCAGATCGTGCAGGCGGTGCGCTCCCTTAAACTGACGCCCGCCCAGCTGATGGCATTTCTGAATGACCCCAAAAACAGCCTTACCGCTTCGGGCCATACTGACCCGAAGCCGGAGGCACCCGAAAAGGAGGACACAGCCCATGAAGAAAACTAAATACCGCAGGCTGGCGGCGATGGCTGCCAGCCTTTTGTGTTGCCTGATCTTTACGGTCCCGGCCTACGCCCAGAGCAGCGAGCCACAGCCGGAGACAGCTCCCGCCCCGGCGGAAACCGAAGCGGAGCCGGAAACACAGAACCCCTTTACCCCGGACGGGACGGGAACCGTGGTGGACAACGCCACCGACGAGGACGGTAAAGAGTTTTACACCATTACCACAGCAGACGAGAGCGTGTTTTATCTGGTGATCGACAAACAGAAAACCAGCGAGAACGTCTATTTCCTCAATACCGTTACCACAGACGACCTTCTGCCTCTTGCCGAACAGGGTAAGGAACCGCCCAAAGAAGTGACCCCGGAGCCAGAGCCAAAGCCCACCGAACCGGTGGAGGAAGTACCGGAATCCGAGCCGGAGAAAAAGGACAGCCCCCTTCTCTCTCTGCTCCTGATCGGTGCGGTGGTGCTGGCCGGCGGTGGGATTGGTTACTATTTCAAGATTTACAAGCCGAAGCATGAAGCCCCGGATTTGGAAGATGATTACTGCGAATATGAGGACGGGGAGCTGGAGGAGATCTCAGAGGAACCCGATGACGAAGATACCCCGCCATGGGAGGAAGATACGGAGGAATGAGAATGAATTTTACAAGCAGCCCTTTTGAACGAATGATGAAGGAAGTACCGCACCCCGGCTGGAACAATGACGACCCTTGTAAGGGATGCCGTTATCACAAGGAGTGCAAAGGAAAGAAAAAACAGTGCCGGAAGAAGTTCCGGGCGCTGATCGTGGAGTCCCGCCCTTCGGGCCATCGTGGCCCGAAGTCTTAAATGGACGCCCGGGAGCTGACCCGTGACGAGAAGAAGAAAATCCGTTCTCTTGTCACGGGGATGTGCGCCAACTATGACCGGGAAAGCGGCCTGTGCCTTCCTCTTGACTGTGCCTGCTATATGCTGCACAAGTGCTGGACAGGGGCGTACTGCCGTTATTTCCGTGAGGCTGTCCTGCCTCTTAACCCGGAGCTTCAAGCGTCGTTGACAACGGAAGGCATCTCCCCGGAGCTGCGAGCCTGTGCGGTCTGCGGAAAGGCGTTTTTGCCCGAGGGGCGTCAAGCCTACTGCTCCGACGCCTGCAAGGCCGAAGGGAACCGCCGAAAAAGCCGGGAACGCATGAGGAAAATGCGGGAGAAAAGACCGGGCGGCTGTTACGATTTGCCGCCTCCAAAGGCTTGACATTCCGGGCTTTTTTGAGGGTGTTTCCGGGGTGGGAATATCTTATTACATTTCTCCCCGGTCTGCCCTCTTATTTCGTAACATCCAGCACTTCGGGTCATGTTGACCCGAGGCACAGAAAGGAGGGATCTCTTGGAGACAGTACAAGGATATGTGATTTTGAAAGCTGCCACCTTTGAAACCGGACACGGCTTTGCGCTGGGGCATAATCCGGGAGCGCCGAGCCCCTTTGTGACCTGGCAGTTTACCGAGGGGGAAAACGGCCATCGGGATTACTACTGGGGCCGCTATGGAACCAGTCAGGCGTGGGCGCAGCGGGACTTTGACCGCCGGGTGGACGACTATCAGCAGCTTTACCATGCGGCGGTCAAGCATACCGAGCTGGGACCGGAGGGCGTTTACCGCTATTATTCCACCCAGCGGCCCGTGGACATAGGAACTTACCCGAAGCTGCCGGATAACCAGCCTCTTTCCATCGTCAACTACGACGATGACAGGCGGCGTCCTGTGGCAGACGGCAGTCTGATGGCATGGGGCGAACTGACCTACGCAAAGCCGCTGACCGAAAAGCAGATGGAGGATTATGAACTGAAACCAGCACCGGGCAATCCTGACCGGGTGCGCCCATCCATTACCGCCCGGCTCAAAGAAGGAACCAGAGGGCAGGAACCCCCGAAGGAGCCCGGCCAGAAGCGGAGCCATAAAAACCATGAGGAACGATAAAGGAGGATCGCCATGCACGAAAAAGACAACTATCTGAAAACCGCCGAGCTCTCCACAGAGCAGAACTGCAACATGATCGACGGCGTACCCAACAACACGCCCATCCCACCCACGCCCCCGGAGCTGGACGCAAAACCGCTTGATAAGGTAAAGGAACCCAAAGAGCGCCGGAAAGGCCGGGAGCTGGAACGCTGATGGAGAACCGCAAGCGGAATGTCCATCTGCACGTCATGGTAACGCCGGACGAGCTGGCAGCCATCCATGAACGGATGGCTGAGGCGGGCATTTCCAACGCCGGGGCTTATGTACGGAAAATGGCTCTGAATGGGTATATCCTGCACATCGACCTTGCGCCCGTAAAAGAGCTGATCTCTCTGCAACGGCGCTGTTCTAACAATCTCAATCAGGTTGCCATACACGCACATACCTATGGCGTGTACCCGGAGGAAATCGACGGATTGAAGCGGGACTATGAAAAGCTGTGGGGCGAGGTGTCAAAGGTGTTGCGGGAGCTCTCCGAGCTGGTGGCAAAGTAAGACGAGGGCGGCAGGCTTCCGTTGCGGGGCTTGCCGCCCTGCTCTTTTTTTACCACTTCGGGCCAGTATGACCCGAAGGTTTGGGACAGGATTCACTAATCTTTCGCAACATTTATGTCCCCGGGCAGGCATGATAAAATAGAGGTAGGAAGGATAGATAAAGGAGGTTTTGAAGATGAAGATACTGCTGAAAATATTGGTTGCTCCCTTTGCTTTGGCGTTGTCCCTTCTGGCGGCTCTGCTGGTGTTCCTGTTTGATATTTGTGCCGTCCTGCTGACGATTGCCTCTGTGATCCTGGCGGTGCTGGGTGTCGCTCTCTTTTTCACGCCGACGCCCATAGGTGGGATTGTATTTCTGTTTCTTGCCTTCCTTCTTTCGCCGTATGGACTGCAAGCGGCGGCGGGCTCCCTTCTTTGGGTGCTGGACGGAGGCAAATCCGCTCTGTACCGGTTTCTGGCAAGTTAAGCAGCCTCGGGCCATACTGGCCCGAAGTCGGGGCGGTCTGAATGGGCCGCCCCTTTCTCATGGAAAGGAGGAATGATTTTTGGCTACCACAACTTTGTTACAGCGCCATGCGGGCGAAGGCGAAACGATTGCTGAGGCTATCCGGGATTGTCTGGACTATGGCAAGGACCCGGAGAAAACAGAAAGCGGAAAGTATATCTCCGCTTATGAATGTGATCCGGCCACCGTGGCGGACGAGTTCCTTTTGGCAAAGGCCAGCTATGCCGCTATGACGGGCCGGGAACAGAAGAAAGAAAATAATGTGCTGTGCTATCAGATACGACAATCCTTCTATCCGGGCGAGATCACCCCGAAGGAGGCGAACCGTATCGGCTATGAGCTGGCTATGCGCTGGACAAAGGGGCGGCACGCTTTTATCGTTACCACGCACACCGATAAGCAGCACATCCATTGTCACATTTATTACAACTCCACCACCCTTGACTGCACCCGGAAATTCCGAAATTTTTGGGGCTCCAGCTTCGCCCTTCGGCGGCTCTCTGACAGGCTGTGCCTTGAAAACGGGCTGTCCATCGTGGAGAACCCGAAGCCCCGGAGCAAGAGCAAGTATCGGAACTATGGGGAGTGGCAGAAAGACCGGAAAGGGCCGCTTTCCTATCAGGACCGACTGCGCCTTGCTATTGATACTGCGCTGGCGGAACGCCCCGCTGATCTGGATGAATTTCTCAATTTGATGAAGCGGGCCGGGTATGAGGTCAAGACGGTTCGAGGCGGCGGTATCAGCTTCCGGCTGACCGGGCAGGGACAGGAACGCTTCACCCGTCTGCGTGCCTCCACGCTGGGGGACGGCTACGACTTGCAAGATGTTCTGTCCGCCATTGAGGGCAAAGAAGAACGCCCCGGGCGCTCGGAGCGGAAAATCAGTCTGGCGGTGGATATTCAAGCAAAGCTGGCTGCCGGTAAGGGGCCGGGATATGAACGCTGGGCGAAGGTATTTAACATTAAGCAGATGGCCGCCGCTCTTGCCTATATACAGGACAATAACCTGACCGATTATGAGCAGTTGGCGAAGAAAGCCACCGAGGCGGCAGACCGTTTCCATGTTATTTCCGAACAGGTCAAGCAGACGGAACAGGCCATGAAAACCAATGCCGGGCTAAAGGCCGCAACGGTTCAGTATGCCAAAACCCGCCCAGTCTTTGAGCAGTATAAGGCGACGAAGTACAGCCGGAAATTCCTTGCGGAGCATGAGGCCGACCTTGAACTGTACCGGGCTGCACAAGCGGAAATGCGCTCTCTGCTGGGCGGGGCGAAGCTCCCTAAAATGGATGTGCTGAAGGAGGAAGGCCGCAAGCTCACAGCAAAGAAAAAACAGCTCTATGGAGAATACCAGAAGGCACGACGGGATATGCAGGAGCTCGTCACGATCAAGGCGAACATTGACACTCTGATGGGCTACACCGAGCCGGGAAGAAAGCAGGAAAAGGAGCGTTAAGGTTATGAAAATAAGGAGCAAAGCGACGCTGACACTTCGGGCCATGTTGGCCCGAAGATACGGGTTTGGGGCGAGCCCCAACAAGCCGCCTTTGTGCCACTTGTGGCCACAGAGGCATTGCTTGCCACTTAGCGGCAGTCCCTAAAATGGCGCAAAAAAACAGAGGCCCTTATTCTGGAACCTCCGTTTCTCTGGCTTTCTTAATGCCCTCGGCTGTGGCTTCTATCACGACAAGCTCTTTTTCATTCATGGAGTTTAGAAGCACATCAATATGCTTTCTGCAAGAGCTTGACCTCGCCCCTCCGTCCGCATGAATAAACTGGTCAACTGAAACGTCAAACATGGTAATGAGTTTAACAAAAAGGTCGAAGCTGGGATACTGACCTTTGTTCTCAATATTCATAATGGTACGGGAGTCACGGTCTACTAATTCCGCAACATAGGCTTGTGTCCAGCCCTTTTCTTCTCTGGCCCGTTTGAGAGCCGCCCCGAGGCCGTGAAAGTCAAACCTTCTTTCATTTTGGTTCATTCTCATATCACCCTATATCATTGTACATTTCGGGCTGGATTATGAGAATGTAATGAAGCTTTATGTAAGGTAGTATTTCATTTCACTATTCACTTGTAAAATCTTGATGTAAAAGCCAACAGGCTATATAATTTATGAAGAAATAATTTTTTGAAAAAAAAATCCGTCCGCTGTAACATTTCGCGGACATTTGCCTGTTATACTATCTGCAAAAAGCAAAGGAAGTGAGGATATGAAGCAGATTTTAATTGTCGAGGACGACAGTTTTTTGAATAAGATGTTGGCCTATAACCTGACCGCGGACGGCTACGGCGTGACTTCTGCCCTAAATGCCAGAACCGCAGCCGACGCCATCCGCCAGCGGGAATTTGATTTGGTGCTGCTGGACATCAACCTGCCGGATGGAAATGGTTTTGAGCTGTGCAAACTGATAAAGCCCCAGCACCCGGACACCATCGTGATTTTCCTGACCGCCAACGATCAGGAGAGCGACCAGATACGGGGCTATGAGGTGGGCGCGGTGGACTACATCACAAAGCCCTTTGTGATCGGGGCCTTGCAGCGAAAAATCAAAGCCATGTTCGCCATGCTGGAACACCACAAACCGGCCAAGGACATTTACGACGACGGGCGGCTGTTTCTGGACTTCTCCGAGCAGACAGCTTCCTTAAACGGCAAGCCCCTGACCCTATCCCCGATGGAATACAAAATGCTGAACCTGTTCCGTAAAAATCCCCGGCAAGTGCTGACCCGTGGGCAGCTTTTGGAAAAGCTGTGGGATATAGACGAAAGGTTTGTGGACGAACACACACTGACAACCTCCATCAGCCGGATTCGCAGCAAGATTGAAGCCGACGGCGGCGCGCCCTACATCAAGACCGTTTACGGCATGGGCTATCAATGGACGGGAGGCGAGGCAAAATGAAGTTTCAGAACCTTTCGGTAAAGCGGCTGTTTGGCTGGGTGGCAATGGGACTTGTCCTCTCCATGTCCGGGATCACCATAGCCCTGTTTCTTGTGACAAAACAGATTGCGGTGCTGCTGACGGGCGGGGCGCTGCTGCTGTGCGCCCTTGTGGGGATTTTTGTACTGACACAGGCGTTTGGAAAGCGGCTGTCGCAGTTTACCGCTGACCTGTGCCAGACCTTAGACCACATGATCGCCGGGAATGAAGCACCCCAGCGCCCGGAGGACAGCGAAACCCAGCTTGCCAGAATCGGACACCGGCTGGCAAGGCTTTACCAGATCATGCAGGAGAACCGCCGCCGGGTGGACGAGGAACGGCAGGAGTTACAGACCCTTGTATCGGATATTTCCCATCAGGTGAAAACGCCGGTAAGCAATCTGAAAATGGCGACGGACACCCTGCTGGAAAAGCCCATGACCGAGGCGGAGCGCACCGACTTTATCCGGGGAATCCGCAGCCAGACGGATAAGCTGGACTTTCTCTTTCAGGCCCTTGTGAAAACCTCACGGCTGGAAACGGGCGTGATCCAGTTGGATAAGAAACCGGGGCGCCTCTTTGATACCGTGGCGCAGGCCATGAGTGGGATTGTGTATGCAGCGGAGAAAAAGGAAATCGCTGTGTCCGTGGACTGCCCGGAGGATTTGACCGTTTTCCATGACAGCAAGTGGACATCCGAAGCCCTCTTTAACCTGCTGGACAATGCAGTGAAGTACACCCCGGCAGGCGGGAAAATCGCCGTGTCAGTGGTGCTGTGGGAAATGTATGTGGAGGTCAAAGTGACCGACACCGGCAAGGGCATTTCCGAAAGCAATCAGGCTGCCATCTTCCGGCGCTTCTATCGTGAGGAAGAAGTACACGAACAGCAGGGCGTGGGCATTGGCCTGTATCTGGCCCGCGAGATCGTAACGCGGCAAGGCGGCTATATCAAAGTGGTTTCGGAGCCGGGCAAGGGTTCGGAATTTTCCATTATGCTTCCCTTGCGTTGAGAGAAACTTTCTGCTTCGGGTCAAGTTGGCCCGAGGTGCAGAGATAAAATGAAATGTCCGAGCGTTGTAACATTTCACCTCAATTTTCAATGAATTTTTTTAGCCGCTGTAACATTTCGCGGACATTTGGGTTTTACAATACACTTATCAACAGGTAGGAAGCCTTGAAAGGAGTTTTGAATATGAGCGTTTTACAGACGATTGACCTGAAAAAGTATTACGGTACAGAACCGAACATTACCCGCGCCCTTGACGGCGTAAATTTCTCCGTGGAGGACGGCGAGTTTGTGGCTGTTGTGGGAACCTCTGGTAGCGGCAAGTCCACCCTGCTTCACATGATGGGCGGGCTGGACACTCCCACCAGCGGAACCGTGATCGTCCGGGGCGAAGAACTGGCAAAGAAGAACGATGAACAGCTTACCATCTTTCGCCGCCGCAACATCGGCTTTATCTTCCAGAACTATAACCTTGTTCCTATTCTGAATGTGTATGAGAACATCGTCCTGCCGGTGGAGCTGGATGGGGACACGGTGGATCAGAAGTTTTTGGACGAGATCGTTCACCTGCTGGGGCTGGAAGATAAACTGAAAAATATGCCGAATAATCTTTCCGGCGGACAGCAGCAGCGTGTGGCGATTGCACGCGCCCTGATTACCAAACCGGCTATCGTGCTGGCCGACGAGCCGACCGGTAACCTTGACAGCAAGACCAGCGCCGAGGTGCTGGGGCTTATCAAGCGCACCAGTGCGGAGTTCCGGCAAACCGTTGTGATGATTACCCACAACAACGATATTGCCCGTCTTGCAGATCGGATTGTCCGCATTGAGGACGGCAAAATTGTGGAATAAGTAGGGGGTGGCAGACTATGACATGGCCTTTTGAAAATGATACCAGTAACATTGAAAAGAAACTGGCAAAGCGCAGTTTGCACCATGAACGGCAGCGTAATTTATTTGCAATCATTGCTCTGGCGCTAACTGCATTTATGATAACTGCGACATTCAGTATTGGCTTTAGTTACTTTGAAACCTACCAAATGCAACAAATCCGCTTAATGGGAACTACCGCAGATGCCGGAATCACAAATGTAACGGAAGAACAGTTGGTTGAGATTTCAAAATCAAGTCTTGTACTTGACGTAGGCATACAGCAGCGTTTAGGCAGTGTTGATACAGAACAACTGAGAAACGCAAGATTAGGTGTAGTATGGATAAATGATACAGAGTGGGAACACCACCGTCTTCCTACTATATCAGGTGTTGTAGGAAATTATCCGTTAAGTAAAAGCGAAATCATGTTGCCTACATGGGTGCTTGAACAGATGGGTATTTCTGATCCACAAATAGGGATGGAAATTGTGTTGTCATACCAAATTGGCGATAGCTATGATTATGTCACGGACACCTTTTTGCTGTCGGGCTACTATACGGACTACATTCCAATGCGCACAAATAATCGTGGTTATGTTTATGTTTCATCCGCTTTTAAGGATAGCTTAAATGTATCACTGGATAATAGTGTTACGGCAATGATCCGTTTTCAAGGCAATGATAATGCTGACAAAAACTGTGAAAGATTGCGGCGTGAGATTGACTTTACAGAAGGGCAAACATTTGAAATTGTACCATTAGAACAGGCAAATGGTGGAACTATTATTTTAGCTGTAATAATTTTAGCAGTTTTTATATCCTTTAGCGGCTATCTGCTGATTTATAATATTCTTTATGTCTCTGTCGTAAAAGATGTGCAATTCTATGGCCGTCTTAAAACGATTGGAACGACCCAAAGGCAGATAAAGAGAATTATCTATAAGCAGGCAATCAGAATCTCTTGTATTGGTATTCCGATTGGCCTGTTACTTGGTGCGGTTGTTTCCTTTGGCATTGTTCCTTACTTCCTGAATATGATGTATTCAACAAATTCTGATGTGGGAACAAAAGTATCTTTTTCGCCGTTTATTTTCATAGGAGCGGCCATATTTACGTTCATTACCGTTATGATTGCAAGCATGAAGCCCGCCAAAATTGCCGGAAGTGTTTCACCAATAGCAGCACTCCAATATACAGCAGCCAGCACAAAGAGCAGCGCCAGAAATTGTAGCAAAATGAAGTTGTCCAGAATGGCATGGAACAATGTCTTTCGTAATGCTAAGAGTACAACCCTTGTTTTTGCATCGCTTTTTTTCGGCCTTTCCTTGTTCCTTGTCGTCACAGGGCTATTACATGGTTTAAGCCCGGAGAATTATGTGAGCCAATGGGGAGTAAGCGATTTTGCACTCACATATAGTATCCACGAAAGAGAAGATTTAATTTCCAGCGAAATGGTTTCAGAGATTGGTCAGCTTGACGGCATTGAGAATTTGAGGTTGACCTATGCACCTTATCCTCAAGTAGCAGCAGATGTTGTATATGACGATGCTGTATTTCACGAGTTTCTTGCGTCATTAGACGGAGTAAACGGCATTGATTTTTCTGATCCGGCAAAATTAGAAAATTATCAGCAAAACTTTTTTAGCGGGGTTTTTGGAATTGACAGTGCATATTTGGAAGAAATCAATAAAACCTTAAACTTGCCTATTGACACGTCTGCCTTTGAACAAGGAAAGGTTGTGCTGCTGTCCAAAACAGTAGAAGGCCTTATTCAGCCAGGGCAGGAAATAACAATCCAGACGCAGAACGGACAGCATTCCTTTATTGTAGCGAACGGTTATTTGAATGAAGGGTTTCGAGCAGGAGGAGGCAATGAGAGAGGGACGGCTCCTGATTTGTATATTAGTCAAACAGCTTTGAAAGAACTCTTTCCGCAATATAGAGTGTTCCGCGTGGCCTTTGATACGGATGGTCAACATGACGAAAGTATACTGCAAGAATTAAAGCAAATCACCGCATCACAAGCTAACATTGATATTATATCCCGATATGAACGGCGAGAAGAAATGCAGGAATATCTCATTACAGCAAAGGTTTTAGGAACAGGGTTGTCCGTGATCCTGCTGCTTGTTGGTGTCATGAACTTTGTCAATACAATGGTTGTCAATGTAAATACTCGGCGCTATGAATTAGCTGTTCTTGAAAGCATTGGAATGACAAAGCGACAAATCAAACGAATGCTATTTATGGAAGGTTTCTATTATTGGGGTGTTTCCCTTTCCCTTGCAGTCACCATTGGAACAGCAATCTTCATCTTGCTATATATGATTTTTAGTAAAGTGGCCTATTATGCTGTTTTCTCCTATCCATTTATCCCACTGGTGCTGGTGTCTGGACTGGTGTTGCTAATCTGCCTTATTGTGCCTATATGGGTCTACAAAACTGACGTTAACCTTCCAGTTGTGGAGCGATTGCGGTTGACAGAGTGAGTTTAATCAAATAGCAAAACATCCTTAGATCAATCATATCGAAGCGGAGCAGATTTTAGCTGCTCCGCTTCTTTAGTATTTTTCAAAAAATTCTTTTGAAATGTCCGAGCTTTGTAACAATTCAGCCTGTTTTTCTGTCGAAATCAAAGACGCCTCGGACATTTGTGTAACATTTGTAGTTTATGCTTGTGGTAAATCAATTAAGAAACATCTGCCCCCACAGCGGGGAAAAGAAAAAAACCGCTGACGGGCAGAGGATTTCGTGTGCTTTCCTATATCACTGACGATACGGCGGTTTTGAGAAATCAGAGCCGCCGTTTCTTTTCGCCCCCCTAAACCAACGACGACCTAACACCGTGTAAATCCACGGCGGCATATAGGAGGATTGCCGCCGTGTCTATCTTTGCCTTTTTTCACAGTGCCCATGACCTACATCAGTTAAAAAAAGCATAGCCCCGCCTCCGGGTTATTCCGGCTATGTATGCGAAATTTGTTGGAACCTTAACTATTATGTCATTTCATGCGTCCGTGTGGCTTCATGCCGCCCGGGCGCTTTTGCGTTCTTATGGGGCGGCTTCGGGTCATGTTGGCCCGAAGCCATTCCCCGGTGCCGCTCCCCGCCGCCTTCGTTTCGGTCACTCGTCAACCAACAACCGAAACGGAGGTCAATATGGCTATTATCAATTTGCGGGACTATTACCCGTTCTATACATCGGATTGCTTCATGGAAGTATCGGAAGAAGTTGCAGAAATGTTCAAAGAGTTTGATCGTAAAGAGGCTGCCTACCGGCTGCGTACATACCGCCACAAAGCCTACTATTCCCTTGATCGGGATGACGGGCTGGAGCATGAAGCTGTCTTTGTTGCCTTATCTCCCCATGAACTGTATGAGCGGAAAGTGACCATGCAGGAGCTTCATGCGGCGATTGCCAGTCTGCCGGACAAACAGGCAAAACGGATTTACGCTCATTTCATTCTCGGCATGACCAAACAGGACATTGCCCGGGCAGAGGGCGTCCATGAAAAAGTGGTTCGTGTCGCAATCGAGCGAGGTCTGCGGCGCTTAGAAAAAATTTTGAAAAATTCTTTGTAAGGCGTACCGATTTAGGCCGGAAAATGAAATGGCTTATGAGAGGCAAAACACTTCGGGTCACAATGGCTCGAGGTTCAGACAAGCCTCATGCAGATTGAAAATCGAATAAAAAGACACCCGGATACGAAGGGGAACGCGCTGTGTGACAGACCCGCCATGACCTCGGATTTCAGAGAATACAGTCTTTGTAAAACTGAGCGAGCGAACAGGTCCATGCCATAGGTGGGGCAAGGCTGGCTCCACCGGAACAGGCGCAGAACCCGGATACTTGCGTTTAGTCACAGTCCGAGCGTTGAAGCGGCCTTGCAAGCCGTGAGCCGTCGCAGGCAATGAGAACGCCTTGCCATCAGAATGGGGAGAGTTGAAATACTATGGGGCATGAAGCCTATGTCCGTCCGGTGTGTCTGAAATGAAGTGAAAACCTATGGGGAGCCCCCGGCAATGCTGTCTGATGATAGGCCAACCAATCCGGCGTGGCTCCCCATCTTTTCAAAAAAAGGAGCACTTTATGGGAAATGCGTTTGGAATGATCCCCGGCTTGGAACCGGACGAATGGAGCAATGACGCCTGCCGTGGTTATGTCATTATGGCAATGGAGGACTGCGGATTTTCAAAGAAGGATATTCGCCGTGTTGTGGGACAGCTTTATGAAGTATTTGACCTCAACAGCGTGGAGGACGCCAAAGAAAAGTACCATTCCAGTCCTTACTGACCTCGGGTCACATCGACCCGAAGTGGAGAAAGCTCAAAGGGCGGCACCTGCTGGGTGCCGTCTTTTGACATTTCCCCCACAGGACAAGCGGGAAAGGCAGGCATATACACGCACTTTCGCAAAGGAGGTTTTCAATGACGCAAGCTGTCACTTATGAACGAGAAACAAAGTCTGTCGCATTTCAAGGGAAGATCATTGTGCTGGAAAGCCTCACGCCGGTACTTCCCCCGAAGGAGAAAGCACAGCGCAAAAAAGAAATTGAGCGTTGTCTTTATGAGGTGTTCAGAAAATATGGGGACAGATTTCCCTAATCATTCGCAACATTGTTGTCCGGGGCTGCTGATGGTATAATATAGTTGTAAGGTTGGTAGCTCCATTCCAACAAGGAAAGGAGCCCAATATGGAATTTATCAGAGAAGATTGTATTTACGCAAGACAGTCAGTAGACCGCAAGGACAGTATTAGCATTGAAAGTCAGATCGACTTTTGCAAGTATGAATTGAAAGGTGGGAGCTGCCGGGTATTCAAGGACAAAGGCTATTCCGGTAAAAATACGGACAGGCCGGAGTTTCAAAAGCTGTTGGGCGAGATCCGCAAGGGAAAGGTCCGGCGGGTCATTGTGTACAAGCTGGACCGTATAAGCCGCTCTATTCTGGACTTTGCAACGATGATGGAGCTGTTTCAAGAGTACGATGTGGAGTTTGTATCATCCACGGAAAAGTTTGATACTTCGACCCCGATGGGCCGGGCCATGCTGAATATCTGCATTGTATTCGCCCAGCTTGAACGTGAGACAATCCAGAAGCGCGTCACGGACGCCTACTATTCCCGTTGCTTGAAAGGCTTTCACATGAGCGGGCAGGCGCCATACGGTTATCAGTTAGAGCCTACTGTGGTAGAGGGTATCCGCACAAAGAAAATGGTTGCCGACCCCGTAGCCGCCGACCATGTTCGGCTGATGTTTGAAATGTACGCTGAACCGGAAACCTCCTTCGGAGATATTACCCGATACTTCGAGGAACATGATATAAAAATTTATGGAAAATCCATGTTCCGTACATTTCTTTCCCAGCTTTTAAGAAACCCCGTTTACGCACAGGCCGATTTGGAGCTGTACGAATTTTTCAAGAGTCAGGGTGCAGCGATTGTCAATGACGCTTCTGACTTTGCCGGAACAAACGGCTGCTATCTCTATCAGGGGCGGGATGTGAAAGAGGACAAGGACAGGTGCTTAAAAGACCAGATACTTGTTATCGCTCCCCATGAAGCACTCATTTCCTCTGACACATGGCTGAAATGCCGGAAAAAACTTATGGAAAATACCACCTTCCAGCAGGGACGGAAACCAAAAAATACTTGGCTGGCCGGAAAAATCAAATGCGGGCATTGTGGGTATGCTCTGAAAGCCACCCATGTACCAAACAGCACCGGCTATTTCCGCTGTACCAAACGGACGGAAAACAAAGGCTGTCCGGGCTGCGGGAAAATCCGCAAAGAAGAATTTGAGCAATTCATTTTCTCGGCCATGCAGGAAAAGTTCAAAGATTTTCAGATACTCCACGGCAGGGAGGAAAAAGTCAATCCGAAACTGACCGCCTATCAAGTGGAGCTGGCACAGGTGGAGGCAGAAATTGAAAAGCTGCTGGATACGCTGACCGGAGCCAATGCGACCTTGCTTGCCTACGCTAACAAAAAAATTGAAGAACTGGACACCCGACGCCAGACCATTTCAAAGGCAATCGCTGAATTGAGCGTTGAAACCATATCTCCCCAGCAGATAAAGAAGTTATCCTATTATCTCGACAACTGGGACAGCATAGATTTTGACGACAAAAGAAAAGCCGCCGATGGCTTGATCTCTACAATCAAGGCCACCAGCGACCATGTTCAGATAGAGTGGAAAATCTGACATTTCCGCTCTATCGCCCCTCATTTCTATTTTATCTTGTTTGTACCCCTTGTACACCGATGTTTACATACCCAAACACATACTGAATAAGCTTAATTGCGCTCAGCTCTGTCTGTCTGTCTGTCTGTCTGTCTGTCATGAGCATGCTGCCTGTTTCAACAAATGTCAAGAGCAAATCTCGATAATATTCATATTGTTTCTGGCGCGCTTCGATTTCAGCCGGTAACGCAATATTCAGATCAGTACAGATAGATTCAAAATTATCAAGAACACTAGCAATTTTGTCTTGTATATTTATATCAGGAACAGCAATTTTCACCTCATTTAGATGAGAAACCGATAATCCCGGTTGCGCCCCTGCTGTTCTATATTGATTTAAGTCCGCATGTGTTAATGCATGAAAAAGATATCTGCCATTAAAATGTCCCCTGTCTGTAACCACAATTGCATGTTCTGTCGCATAATATTTCCCTGTAGCATAACACACGTTTCCACACAAAGCACCTTGTCTCCCAATTATCGATTTGTTACCTTCTTGATTATAGTCTGCCACGTATCCTCGAAGACCATTTGCGCCATAGCATGGAACAGGCATCCGTTTCGTTTGCACCCCTGAAATGAAAGTAGCTTTTATTGCCTTTCCGGCCTGCAATTGACAAACTTCACCTAATGGGAGTATCGGAATATCATTGCTAAATGTCAACAACTTATCCCTATAAAAATCATACTGGCTCTTCCGAGCTGTAAGTTCAGCTGTAAGGTCAGCTATAAATTTAGCTGTAAGTAATGAGAAAGAGTCCAACACACGGACTATTTCACGTTGTACCTTCAGAGGAGGTACAGGCAAAACTAACGCTCTTACGATGTCAGCATTTAAATTCTGAACAGCCCCTCCAAAGGATGCCTTTTTCTGCATTTCGCTTTGACAGATATTGGAATTCAATAAGTGATATAAAAAATCCGGAAGATAGCTATCCGAAAAATTACTAATCGCAAGCCACCCATCATGAATGCATCCATCTATTTGTAAAATATATGGTCTTCCAAAACTCATGGAATTTGAAAGAACAAAATCCCCTTTTTTGACAGCACGCGATTTTTTTGCACCCTCTGGCGTGATTTTCTCTGTTGAAGCCGTAATATATTTGTCTCCCGGTTTTACATCGCCAATTTTAATCCAATTCACACCTGTAGATTCTGTTGTGATAAAATTTTTTATCGGACGTGGCGATGCACCTCTCACTATTGTTGCACTTTCGCCAAAAGTTCTATACTCCACCCCATTAGGACAAAGCTCTGCAATTAATTCATCCAATTTGCTCATGCTTTAGTTTCCTCGATCAAAACAGCTTGTAATCTCTTTAAAAGTTTCTGTTTCAAATCATCATCGTTTTCATAAAGAACAATGTTGTCACCACTTACATCAAAATGAACTCTTTCTCTATCAAAAAAACTTTGTTTACAAGTTAGGATCAATTTGATTGGATGATTACATAACTGTAATCCTCTGGCAATTCCAGCTTCATAATAAACACCGCCACGATTTCCTGTTAAATCTGCAATCAGAGCAACAGAATCTGTTATTTCTGCAGTTATTTCTCCGATAATAGATCCATTGAATTGTTTCTCATCAATTCTCATAGCTGAATAATTCAACGATTGAATAACAGGTTTATATATCTGTTCGTATGTAGAATCAGTTTCCCCAGAAAACATCATTGCAACAAATATTTGATTCCTTTTCGTTATCGGTGGAATGGACACTTTATCATATTTTTTCTTGTAAAGTTGTCGTAATAATGCCACTAAATTTTCACAACGCCGGAAAGTATCCCCTTGCTTTTTTATGCCATCAATAAGAGACCATGCTTCCTCGTTATTTTCATTAATTTCCTCTAAAAATGCCTCTACCTCATAAACCCATTCACTGACATTAGGCTGTTTTGGATTATCAATAAGTTTTTTTAACGCTTCTTTTTCAACCATAATTACACCTCAATTTCTGCGATGGTTTTATCAATCTCATCACACTTTACTCGTCCTGTGCATTTTTGTCCTGTGCATTTTCTATATGCAACCTTGGATGCTGCATATAGAATATCTCCTTCTGCTGCTCAATCTCTGCACGCAGCCGTTCCTTAGTCGGCAAATAAGTAAGATATTTTGACATAAACAATCTGTCATTATCATGCAATACTGAATATCTTGCAATGTCCTCATCTGTTTCCGAACACAGAAGAATTCCTAATGTAGGATTGTCTCCTTCCTGACACTTAAGTTCATCATACATACGAACATACATATCAATCTGCCCTACATCCTGATGTGTAATCTTTCCCATTTTCAGATCTATAAGCACATAGCACTTTAACTCAATATTGTAAAATACCAGATCAATAAAATAATCCTGCGTTTCCGTCACAATGTGCTGCTGTCTTGCCACAAACGCAAATCCTTTTCCCATTTCCATTAGAAAATCTCTTATATGTGTCAAAATAGCTGACTCTAAATCATTTTCAAGATAAGAATCTTCATTTTTTGAAGCCTAAAAATTCCGCAATAATCGGATTTTTTAAAAGTTCAAATTTATTCTTCTGACTCTCTTTTGTTTTTTCCTTCATTTCAGCAATCACATTTTCTTTTTTCGGTGATTGCAGTAACCGGTAATAATATTGTGTGCCAATATTTCTGTCCAGTGTTCTGGAACTCCATCCTTCTTTTGAAGCCTCGTTCATATACCACAAACGTGCATTTTCATCGGTTACCCGAAGAAGACATCGAAAATGAGTCCAGTTCAAATTGTGAACGCATGCGTTCACAATTTGAACATCTGGAAATGCAAAATAAAATTTACGAAAATATTGCAAATTTCTTTTTGAATAGCTTTTTCCATACTCTCCGGTCAATTCCGCCGACAGCGTATCCAATAAAGCTTTTCCATACTCTGCTCGTTCCTCCCCCTTCTGCTCCTGTTCTACAATCCGCTTTCCAATCTGCCAATAGGTGAGCACCATCGCTTTATTTGCAGCCTGATAAGCATACTGTTGTCCCGATACAATAATTTGTTTAATATCTATGACAACATCCTGATATTCCATCATCTCTTGACCTTTTTTCATGAATCTCCCTCAATTTCTGCGATGATTTTATCAATCTCATCACGGAGTACCTGTTCACGAGCAACAATTTCTTTGATTTCCGCGTTCAGCTTTACAATATCAATTTTTTCTCTGGTATCTTCAGCTTCCACATAGGTAGACACGGACAAATTGTAATCATTTTCAGACACTTCCTCATAACTCGCCAGATGTGCAAAATGCTTGATTTCTTCCCTCTTTGTAAATACGTCCACAATCCGCTCTATATTCTCCGGCGTCAGCTTATTATTGTTGGTAACCTTCACGCACTCGCCTGTAGCATCAATAAACAACGTTTTATTATCTGTCTTGTTCTTTTTCATTACCATGATACAAGTTGCAATGGAAGTGCCAAAGAACAGATTACTCGGCAACTGAATAATACACTCCACATAGTTATTGTCCACCAGATATTTACGGATTTTCTGCTCTGCACCGCCACGGTACATGATTCCCGGAAAACATACAATGGCAGCAGTTCCGTTAGACGCAAGCCATGACAGGCTATGCATGATAAACGCCATATCTGCTTTACTCTTTGGAGCAAGAACCCCTGCGGGAGCAAACCGGGGATCATTGATGAGCAGTGGATTTTCGTCTCCCGCCCATTTGATAGAATATGGTGGATTAGACACAATCAGTTCAAACGGCTCATCGTCCCAGTGCTGCGGACTGAGTAACGTATCTTCGCAGGCAATATTAAATTTGTTAAATCCTATATCATGCAGGAACATATTAATCCGACACAGGTTATAGGTTGTGATGTTGATCTCCTGCCCGTAAAATCCATTTCGAATAGCATCTTTCCCCAAAATTTTCTCAGCTTTCAAAAGCAGCGAACCTGAACCACATGCCGGATCGTATACTTTATTGATTTCTGTTTTCCCAACAGTTCCAAGTCGCGTGAGCAGTTCAGACACATCTGCAGGGGTAAAGAATTCTCCCCCAGATTTTCCTGCATTTGACGCATACATCGTCATAAGATACTCATACGCATCACCAAAGGCATCTATGGAATGATCTTTTACATCCCCAAGATTCATTTCTCCTACGCCATTCAGCAGTTTTACAAGTTTCTCATTGCGCTTTGCAACTGTAGCACCCAGTTTATTGCTGTTTACATCATAGTCATCAAACAAACCTGCAAAATCATTCTCCGCTTCGCTGCCCTTTGCAGATTCCTCAATGTGACGGAATACACGTTCCAGTGTTTCATTTAAGTTTTCATCATTCACTGCATTGGCACGGACATTGCAAAAAAGTTCACTTGGAAGGATAAAAAATCCTTTTTCTTCTACCAACCCCGCTCTTGCTTCTTCCGCATCTTCATCCGGCATTTCTGCAAAGTTAAAATCGGTATTGCCTGCATTAATCTCCCCACTGTTTATGTAATTACACAGGTTTTCAGAAATATATCGATAAAACATCGTACCTAAAACATAATTTTTGAAGTCCCAGCCATCGACTGCTCCGCGCAATTCATCTGCGATCGCCCATATGGCACGATGCAGTTCATCCCGCTCCTGTTCCTTTTTGGTATCCACCATTCTCTCTTCCTCCATTATTTTTTGTATATCATTACAAATACTATTTCAATCATCCAATTTCCGGTTGGATAACATTAAAACTAAAGTTTCCCCCCGATTTGTAGATTGTAATGAATCATTTCTCAACTAACCTGGCAAGAGCCTTCTGTTTGAACTATTTGAAAGTTTCTAATAGCTGATGCCCCTATCAGCCTCCATCCGATACACTCTCCTCCTAACGAACCAGAAGCAGATGACCTGCATGACAATGGTGGCGATCCAGGACGCCGGATAGGACACGAACAGAAACGCCAGTGTCTGGTGCGCGGGAAACAGGCCATAGATCCAGAGGATGCGCACGCCCACCGTACCGATGATGGAGAGCACCATGGGCACAGCGGAATATCCCATGCCCCGCAGCGCCCCGGGGAAGAGATCCATGAGGCCACACAGGAAATAGGAAAAGGTGGTGTAGGTCAGGACCTCCATGCCGCAGGCAATGACGTCCTCCTGGGTGCTGTAAATGCGCAGGATCTTCGGCCCCAGCAGATAGACGCTGCCGCCCAGAACGAGGGTGACTGCGACGGAAAGGATGATGCAGTCGATGAGCACCCGATCCATGCGCTTGAATTTTTTCACGCCATAGTTCTGGCTGGTGAAGCTCATGCACGCCTGGGTGAAGGAATTCACGGAAACGTACAGGAAGCCGAAAATGTTGTTGGCTGCCGTATAGCCCGCCATGGCAATGGAGCCGAAGGAGTTTACCGACGACTGGAGCAGCACATTGGACAGGTTGATGACGGTGCTCTGGATCCCGGCGGGCACCCCCACCTCAAAGATCCGTTTCAGATAGCACCACTGGATACGCAGTCTGGAAACCCGCAGCTGATAGCTGCTGTCCGTCCGGTACAGGCAGGAAAGCACCAGCACGCAGGAAATGGCCTGAGAAATGACGGTGGCAATGCCGACCCCCGCCACATCCAGCTGAAAGGCGACCACCAGAAATACATTCAATGCCGCATTGACCACACCGGAGATGACGAGGAAAAACAGCGGCCGCTTCGTATCTCCCACTGCCCGCAGGATGGCTGCGCCATAGTTGTACAGCATGAAAAACGGCATGCCGCAGAAATAAATGCGCATATACAGGGCAGATTTGCCGATGACGTCCTCCGGCGTTCCCATCAGCTCCAGCGCGCCTCTTGCAAACACCACGCCCACAACGGCCATGACGATACCGCTGACCAGCGCCATGGCGATGGCGGTATGTACCGTCTCCGACATTTCTTTCGCCTTGCCTGCCGCATAATACCGGGCAGCCAGCACATTGGCTCCCAGAGAAATGCCGATGAACAGATTGGTGAACACGTTGATCAGCGCGGTGGTGGAGCCCACTGCCGCCAGTGCCCCGCTGCCGCTGAACCGCCCCACCACGATAATGTCCACCGCATTGAACATGAGCTGCAGGATGCCGGACAGCATCAGCGGCAGCGCAAAGGAAACCAGCTTGTCCATAATGGTGCCGCTGCACATATCAATCTCGTATTTATTGTTCTTCAAATGGATTCTTCCCCTCTTTCCATGATTCCTTTTATTTTAACACAAATTTCACTTTTATGGCGTTTTCCGCTATTGATTTTTTCCATGGAAAAGACTACACTTTGTGTGAAAAAAATGAGAACCTGCCCTGCAGGATTTTTCTCTTCCGGAGGAATGACTATGACCCAATCACATACCAATCAGGAAAAATATCGCCGGTTCCGTATCCGGACAGAAAACACCGCCATTCTCCTTCTGGCCGTCTTTTCCCTGTTCCTTTTTGTGCTTACATTTTTCCCGTTATCCAGGCTTTCTCAGCATATGCAGGCTTCCATTGAAATGGGACGGATGGTACAGCGTGCCTTTTCCATGATTCTGTTTTTTCTTTCCGTCCAGTTATGGAAACGGAAACACAATGCCTGGTTTTTTGCCATGGGAATCTTTGTCCTGAATTTTCTGCGCGGCCTTGTCGGCATGGGACACCCGCTGCACAATGGCCTGATGATCTTTGACCTGCTCCTGTTTCTTTTGTTTTTTGCTCTGCGCAAAGATTTCTGCTACCCTGCCGGACGGGGCAACCGCAGACAGACATTTCTGTTTGTTCTCCTGGCTATGGCCGGTGTTCTTGGCAATGTGGGGATCACCTGGCATTATATGCGCCTTGCTGCCTCCGGCAATGCATCCGTCTCCCTGACGGACAGCTTCGGACAGGGAATCGGCATGATCTTCGGCATGTGGGATCTGCCATCCCCGGCAACCGGTCAGCACAGCGCCCAGCTGGTTCTGTTCTGGTTCAGCTGGATCTGCATTCTTGCCGCCATCGTCTGTGCCCTGCGTCCCTGGCTGCAGAAACAGGCCCATGGGGTGCAGGAACTCCAGCATGCCAGAACACTGCTGAATCTGTACAGCCAGAATCCCTGTTCCTATCTGACGCTGGAAGATGACAAATGTCTGTATTTCGGGCGCAGTGTGGATGGCGTCATCCCTTATGGAACCGTGGGCAATACCATTATCGTAAACGGAGATCCCGTGTGCAGAGAGGAAGATTTTCCGGCACTTCTGACGGAATTCCGGGAATTTTGCCAGAACAGTGCCCACAATCTGTTCTTTCTCGGCCTGACGGATCATTTCCTTGCCGAATATGAAAAGCAGGGCTTTGGTTTTGTCAAAAGCGGAGAAGAAGCCCGTTTTTCCCTAGCAGATTATGAGATCAGCGGCAAAAAAGGGGCCAAGATGCGGATGAACATCAATCATGCAACCAAAGCCGGTGTCACCGTCCACGAATATCGGGTACTGGAAAAACGGGACACCGCTCTGGAGCAGGAGTTTAACCGGATCACAGCGGAATGGCTGTCAGAGAAAAAGAGCGGCCTTCTGCAATTTACCATGGGAACCGTCGGCCTTGACAATCCCATGGATAAACGGTACTTCTACGCATGCAATGCCGACGAAAAGATGGTGGCTTTTATCGTTTTTGTCCCGTTTCTTGGCAAAAACGGCTACATGGCGGATGTGACGAGACACGGAAAAGACGCCCCCAGCGGCGTGATGGAAACGATCATCTACGAGGCCTTTCAGGTATTCAAAGCAGAAGGGGTCGGTTACGGCAGCCTCGGCGTGGCACCGCTGGCCGGTCTGGATGCCCGGAGTAAGAATCCCGTGGAGCGCCTGCTCCAGTTCGTCTATGACCATCTGAACGCCTGCTATGGATTCCGGGATCTTTACCGGGCGAAGGAAAAATACAGCCCCACACAGTGGGTGCCTTCCTATTACGCTTACCTGCCCAAATATCCCACGCCCGGCATGTTTTACGCTACTGTTGAAATCCAGAACCCTCACGGCATTCGCGGCTACATCGTATCATTTTTCAAAGGGGAGCTGCAGAGATGGAAAAAGTGACAAGCAGAAAAGGCGTGGCAGACACGCCGGAAGCATGGATCTATTACAAAGAAAGCGGGCACGGCACGCCGATCCTTATGCTGCATGGCAATGCACAGACCCATCTGGTCTTTTCTTATTACGAGAAACAGCTGTCCCGCAAATATCGGGTGGTCCTGATGGACAGCCGTGCCCACGGCCATTCACAGATCAAACCCTTCTGCGCCCGGAAAGAATTTACCACCGCAGATATGGCCAGGGATGCTGCCGCCCTTCTGGACAGCCTGCATATAGATGCCTGCATCCTTCTGGGGTTCAGTGACGGCGCCAATATCGCTCTGGAATTCGCCTCCCTTTTTCCCGTCACGGACGATCGCCGTCATTGCAGTCAGCGGGAACAGTGCCCCGGATGGGCTGCTGCTTCCCGTTCGCCTGTTCTTCCGGGCCAAATACCGCATTTGCCGGGCGGCGGCAAATCAAAGCTTACCCATTTTTCATCGGCCTTTTCCGGGCAGCTTCTTCCGGCACCGGCAGCAGCTTACCGCGCTCCTCTGCCATTCCCCGCAGATCACAGAAGAACAGCTGCAGGCCATCCAGGCACCGGTACTTCTCATTGCCGGAACCCGGGATCTTGTGAAGGTTTCTCACTCCCGGTACATGGCACGGCAGATTCCGCGGGCACAGCTGCTCCTGGTCAAAGGCGGCACACACACATCCATGTTTGTGCACAAATCCTTTTATCTGCGGGTGATCCGACATTTTTTGCAGACAATATAAAATGGTTACCATCCCTTCCAGCCTTTTGCCGCTGTCCTGGACGATAACCATTCTCTGTATACACATATTTTTTTGATCGGAAATCCTACTCTCCCAGATATGCCTTTTTCACAGACTCATCATTCATGAGTTCATCCGCTTTGCCTTCCAGGGAAATCGTTCCTGTCTCCAGCACGTATGCGCGATCTGCGATAGACAGTGCCTTCTTTGCATTCTGCTCTACGAGCAGGACAGTCGTTCCCGAAGCGCTGATGCTCTGGATGATATCAAAAATCTCATTCACATAGATGGGAGAAAGTCCCATGGACGGCTCATCCATGAGGATGATGTCCGGATGAGACATGAGCGCTCTTCCCATGGCAAGCATCTGCTGCTCGCCGCCGGACAGTGTACCGGCCAGCTGGCCTTTCCGCTCCTCCAGACGCGGGAACCGCTCGTACACCTTTTTCAGTGTCTCTGCGATCTCGTTCTTGTCTTTTCTCGTATAGGCACCCAGCTTCAGGTTCTCTAGTACCGTCAGGTCTGCGAACACTCTTCTGCCCTCCGGCACATGGGCCATACCGAGAGATACGATCTTATGTCCCGGCATCCGGGTGATATCTTTTCCTTCAAACTCGATCTTTCCGGCTTTCGGTGCGATCAGGCCCGTGATGGTATGAAGGGTCGTTGTCTTTCCGGCACCATTGGCACCGATCAGTGCAACGACTTCTCCCTTATTTACCTCAAAGGAAATTCCCTTGATGGCACGGATCACGCCGTAACACACTTCCAGATCTGTCACTTTCAACATTGCCATACCAGCTGCCTCCTACTCTCCCAGATATGCGGTGATCACTCTCGGATCATTGAGAACCACCGAAGTCTCCCCGGACGCCAGCTCCGTGCCGAAATTCAGCACAGACAGACGCTCACAGATACCGGATACCAGTTTCATATCATGCTCAATCAAAAGAATCGTAATTCCGAATTTGTCCCGGATGAGCTGAATGGTTTTCATCAGATCAGCGGTCTCATTTGGGTTCATACCTGCGGCAGGCTCATCAAGCAGCAAAAGCTTTGGCTCTGTTGCCAGTGCTCTGGCGATCTCCAGCTCCCGCTGTTTTCCGTAGGGAAGGTTGGATGCATACGTGTTCGCATATTTTTCCAGTCCAAACACCTGCAGAATTTCCATGGCTTTCTCATTCATGAGCTTTTCCTTCTTGTAATAAGAAGGGAAACGAAATATGCTGGCAGCCAGGGAATAAGACATGTCCTTGTCATTATAAAGGGCTGATTTGACATTATCCAGCACAGAAAGCTTGGCAAACAGGCGAATATTCTGGAAGGTTCTGGCAACACCGCTCTTACAGATATCTGCCGGCGCTTTTCCCACCAGATTCTCTCCATCCAGGACGATGCAGCCTGAATCCGGCTGATATACACCGGTCAGCAGGTTAAAAACCGTCGTCTTTCCGGCACCGTTGGGGCCGATGAGGCCATACAGCTGCCCTTTCTCAATAGAAATATTAAAATTATCAACGGCCTTCAATCCGCCAAAGGAAATACTTAAATTTTTTACACTCAACAATTCCATGCCTACTCACCCGCCTTCTCTTTGTTACCGGAGAATCTCTCCAGGAGACGTTCCTTCAGTCCGGACTGGTTGAACAGCATCATCGCAATCAGGACGATGGAATACAGGAGCATACGCAGATTATCTGCGCCGCGCAGCATCTCCGGCAGAATCGTCAGGACAACTGCTGCAATGATGGAACCGCGGATACTGCCCATGCCGCCCAGAACGACGATAACGAGAATCTCAATGGATTTGTTATAGTCGAAGGTCGTGGGCTTGATGATACCGACGTTATGTGCATAAAGGACACCGGCCACGCCTGCAAAAAATGCAGACACCACAAATGCCATAATCTTGAAGCGGCTCACATGAACACCGATAGATTCTGCCGCAATATAATTGTCACGGACAGAGCATACAGCGCGGCCATGGCGGCTGTCCACAATATTCGAAATCACAAGGATCGTGATCACTGTCACGATAAATACCAGCGTATAATGCTGATAGTTGGAAAGCAGCGGGATCTTGGAAAGTCCCTTGGGACCGTTGGTGAATTTCAGCGCATTCAGGATGGATTTGATGATCTCACCAAATGCCAGCGTTACGATGGCCAGATAATCCCCCTGCAGACGAAGCACCGGTACCCCGATGAGGAAACCGAAGATCGCTGCAACGACACCGCCGATGAGCATTGCCACAATGATGGAAGGAAGATCTCCCATGTCTGTGTTCAGCGTAAATAACGCACCTGCATAGGCGCCCAGCGACATAAAGCCCGCATGACCCAGGGAAAGCTCTCCCAGAAAGCCGGTGACCAGATTCAGCGATACCGCCAGCATAATGTTGACACCGATGGGCACGATCAGAGAAGTATACTGCCTATTCAACACACCGCCCTTGATCAGAAATGTGACCAGTGCATAGGCGAGGACAATTACCAGGATTCTTCCTATGATTTTCTTATTGACCTTCATATTCAACACCTACACTTTCACATTTTTACGCTTGCCCAGAAGTCCCGAAGGCTTCACCAGCAATACCACAACAAGGACACCGAACACGATCGCATCGGACAGCTCTGTGGATATATATGCTTTGCCAAGGCTCTCGATGACGCCCAGAAGGATACCGCCCAGCATAGCACCCGGCACACTGCCGATGCCGCCCAGTACCGCCGCAACGAATGCCTTGATACCCGGAAGAGCTCCCAGTGTGGGCCGCAGCGACTGATACTGACAGATATAGAGAATACCTGCCACCGCTGCCAGCGCAGAACCAATGGCAAATGTCATGGAGATCGTCTGGTTCACGTTGATTCCCATCAGCTCCGCAGCGCCCTTGTCCTCCGATACCGCACGCATGGCACTGCCCGCTTTTGTCTTATTGATAAATAATGTCAGCAGAATCATGGAAATCAGCATAATGGCCATAGTCACCAGGGTGATACCGGAGATCGTCAGACCGCCGATCTTCACCGATGGCACTTTGATGACAGACTGGAAAGGAATCGGCGTTGCATTGAAGATCAGAAGCGCCAGATTCTGTAAAAGATAGCTCACACCGATGGCGGTGATGAGCACGGCCAGCGGCGGCGCTTTCCGAAGCGGCTTGTAGGCAACCTTTTCCACCGTAATGCCCAGTACCGCACACACGGCAATGGTGATCAGGACCGCCGGGATCACCGGGACATGCAGGGTCAGCACCGCGACATACAGTGCATAGGCGCCAACCATAATGATATCTCCATGTGCAAAGTTGATCATCTTCGCAATACCGTATACCATCGTATAACCGAGAGCGATCAGTGCATAAATACTGCCTGTACTCAACCCGTTGATTAACTGTTCCAATAAGTTTTTCATATGAATGTCTCACTCTCCTTCACAGCGCGGCGACGCGCCGGTGTTATACGATAAAGGAGAGAATCCCCCTCAGAAGATACTCGCCAGAATCAAGGAAGAGGGACGGAAAGGAGCTTCCTTTCCGTCCCCCAATACCGTCAAAAGTAAAGAATACCGCTTATTCTACTGCCGTATAAGCACCGTCTACGATCTTAACAAACTTGGCACCCTTCTCAGGCTCACCATCTGCATTAAATGTAACTGTTCCGGTCACGCCTTCAACGTTGATCTCTGTCATCGCTGCGATCAGGTCTGCGCTCTCGATAGAACCCGCCTGCTCCATAGCTGCCTTGATCACATATACAGTATCATACCCATCTGCTGCAAACTGGTCAGGGGTTGCATTGTAAGCTGCCTCATATGCAGATACGAAATCCGTAACAGCCGGGTCAGTTGCCAGGAACGGGCTTAAGAACACTGCACCCTCTACGGTGCTGGGATCTGTCACAGTACCCAGTACGCCGTCCCAGCCGTCACTTCCTACGAAGGGAAGCTCGATACCGAGATCCTTGGCCTGCTGTGTGATGTAGGTAGCATCCTGATAGTATGCCGGTACAACGATCACCTCAGCATCTGTGGACTTGATGGAAGTCAGCTGTGTCTTGAAGTCTACATCGTCAGTAACGAAGGACTCTTTGGCAACGATCTCTGCTCCCTTTGCTTCTGCCTCTTCAACGAAAGCATCTGTGATGCCTGTGCTGTACTCATCTGCATTGTTGTAGATGATGGCAACCTTGGTCAGGCCAAGGGTGTCGGTCACATAATCAGCGAGGGTAACACCCTGCAGCGGATCTGTGAAGCAAAGGCGAAATGCATTGTCATACTCCGTGCAGCCTGCTGCAGAACCGGACGGGGTGATCTGCAGGATACCGTCTGCCTGTGTCTGGTCGATGACAGCCAGGCACGCACCACTGGTTACGCAGCCAAGCAGTGCATTGATACCGGAATCCATCAGGGAATTGTAAGCGGTGATAACCTTATCCTCGGATGCCTCGTCATCTGCAAAGTTCAGTGCCAGTGTGTAGGTCTTGTCTCCAACCTGTACGCCGCCTGCCGCATTGATCTCATCAATGGCAACCTCAGCGCCCTGCTTTACGGAGATTCCGTAAGAAGCTGCAGCACCGGTCAGAGGTCCCAGACCGCCGATCACGAACACATCACCATCTGTAGAAGTACCAGCCGCATCTGTGGCTGTCTCGTTCTCCTGTTTGCTGCTGTCAGCTGCGGCACTGTCATCTGCGCTGCTTCCGCATGCGGTCAGACCAACGGTCATGGCAGCGATCAGCATAAGACTTACTGCTTTTTTCATAACATATCCTCCTTTTTCTTTCATGCATGGGAGGGAAATACAATGGGCCTGCAGATAACTGCAGGCTCTCGACTCCTTTGCCCTCTATCCATTTGCCACTTATCATACTATTTCCTGTGGAACATTGTCAACCCGTCTTTAGGAAATACTTTCCTTTTCCTGAATTTTTCATAAAATAATACAATCTTTTCTGCTGTCAACAGGTTAATTCAGAAATTATTATAGTCATTCCAGTCTTTCTTCGCCAATATTTCCATTTTGATGTACGAAAAAGTGGCCTTTTCTCCCTTTTCCGCATACATATGCAGTAAAAATTCCAGCAATTCCCTTGTTTTGGGATGCAAAAGGGTCTTGGCATGCCCCTTCTCATAATATTTCAGCGGCCCGTCCGGCGTAAATGCATCCCCGTTATAAATTTTTCCGGCCGCCACCCGGTCCAGAAACATCTCCACTGCATAGTTCAGCGGCATCTTCATGCCCTCAATGGACTTGTCCGGATCCAGACTGTAATCCAGCCAGTATTCAAAATGGTGTTTGTTGCGCCCCTTGTGATGCAGCCAGGCCGAGGAATAGCCCCTGTCCATGCGTTCGGCGTTGTTGGGGCTCTGAACGCCCTGATAATATTTTGCGCCCACCCAGAACTCCGTCGGCGAATATTTGGACATGTCGTGGAGCAGCCCCTGCCGGTACAGACCCACAGAAAAGCAGTAACGCATCACCAGCAGCTTATGTTTCGTGATTGTCTTAAAATGTGCGATTGGTCTCATATGTCACCCCTGAAATCCGTACATCTGCACCAGGATCAGTTTCAGCAGCCATAAAATGGCCAGATGCACCGGATAAAATGTATAAAAAACGTATTTGATCTTCCTGTCGCGCTCCCCATTATACAACAGAATCGGGAGGAGCGCCAGTGCCGCAAAGCTCTGGACGCCGCCCCACAGGAAAATAAACAGCAGGCTCACCGCTGCCGCCATGAGTTTTTTCCGCTCCCGCAGCCGCTCAAACAGCAGCACCACCAGCACACCGCCGCAACCATAGTCCACATGCAGCAGCTCCGCCGTGATCATAACGCCCAGAAGCCATCCCATATTTTTCCAGTAAGCCTTCTCGTCCCTGCATTTATCCAGCATGAACAGGGACAGCGCCAGCGTGAAAAAGATATTCTGGTGAGCCGGATGGATGAGCTCGCCATAAAATGCCAGATCAAAAAACGGCTCGGAAATGCAGGCAAAAAGCACCAGCCGTTTCAGATAGCTGTCCGTGCTTCTCGTGTGATGAAAGCCCTCCGTCAGCAGGAAGGCATAGATAGGAAAGGACAGACGGCCGATGGCCCGGATCCACAGAACGCCCGGGAAAAAAAATAGCGCCGATATGGTCGATGAGCATGGTCACCACGGCCAGCATTTTCAGCCAGAACCCATCTATGCCGCGGCCCCCTCCGTTTTCCTTCCCGCAGATACCGTTTTCCTGCGCCTCGGTTGTCTCATACTGTGTCATCTTTTCCTCCCGGCAGCCGACCTTCCAGTACCACCACGGTCCTGCCTTTTACAATCATTTCTTTCTGCGCCTCCAACGCCTTTTGCTCGGGGCTTTCCGGAAACATTTCCGCCTCCGGCAGAGACGTGTCGATGACCCGCTCCCAGCACATGCCTTTGGGCAGATGGGGCAGCGCAAAGGATTTCTCCTCTCCATACATATTATATGCCGTGTAAAAATAACTGTCTCCCACACCGGCTCCCGCATAGAGTACCCCCAGCTGGCGGCTGACACCGTCAAACTCCGGATACCACACATGTCTGCCGTGGAAAGAAATGTCCGGGCAGCCGCAGCCGGACACATCCATGCCCTGCAGTTCCCCTGCCTGATGGAACACCCGATGGGCCTTTCGAAAAGCGATCAGCTTCTCTGTAAAACGGCGCAGAGAGTCCCCTGCCCTGCTGCGATCATACTGGATCCAGGCAGTGGGGTCATCCAGACCGTAGGCATTGTTGTTGCCCTGCTGGCTGTTGCCGCACTCGTCCCCGGCATGGAGACACGGCACACCCTGGGCGAGAAATACCATGAGCAGGGCATTGCGCACCTGCCTTGCCCGGATGTCGTTGATCTTCTTTTTCCGGCTCTTTCCCTCTTCGCCGTAATTACAGCTGCAGTTATAATCGCTGCCGTCCCGGTTGTCTTCCCCGTTGGCCTCGTTGTGCTTCTCCTCATAGCAGACCAGATCTGCCAGGGTGAACCCGTTGTGGGAAGCCACATAATTGACCACCGCCCGGTCCGTGGGATTGTTCCGCAGCCTTGCCGCAAAGCCGCCGATCTGCCCTTCCTCTCCCCGAAGGAACCGGCGCATATCCATCTGCGGCCCGTCGTGCACCTCCGCCAGACGCCGCACCTTCGGCAGATGTCCGTCCGGGTAAATCTCTTCCGTCCGGAACCCATTGCCCAACAGCTTGACGCCCGCCAGCAGCGGTTCCCTGGCGATCAGTTCCAGGGGCAAGTCAAACCCGCTTATGTGAAAACCATCCACATGGTATTCCAGCAGCCAGTATTTCAGGCAGTCCACCATCAGCCCCGGATAGGTATGGGCCGGGAAATAGAATTCCAGGATCAGTTCGATGCCCGCCCGGTGCAGAGCCTTCACCAGATCCTTACACTCTTTTCCCGCATCCTTTCCCCAGGCAAAAGAAGCCTTGGGTGCAAAATAGAAGCCCGGGCCATAGCCCCAGCAGTTCTTTTTATAATGATGCTCCTGTTTTTCGGAACGGGCAAAATAGGCCATGGAACTCACCGGTCTTGGCAGCAGCTCGCCAAACTCATATACCGGCTGCAGCTCCAGCATATTGATGCCCAGTGCCTGCAGATAAGGGATCCGTTCTATGATCCCTGCAAAGGTCCCCTTCTTTTTCACCCGGGCGCTGGGATCCATGGTCAGATGCCGCACGTGACCGGTATACAAAATGGCATCCTCATAGGCAATCTGCGGTGCACAGTCACCGTCCCAGTCGTAAGTGTCCCGGACAAACTGCCCCCGCAGCGGCCCCGGTTCCCGGCCGAATACCTCCCGCCCGCAGATGCTTCTGGCAGCAGGATCACAGAACTCCACGCCGTCCAGAAGAAAGGAATAGGTGCAGTCTTTGGGCGGCAGCGGCTCCAATCTGGAAAAGTAAAGATCGCCAATGCGGTGTTCTTCTGTAAAATCCAGCTGGCAGAAAGGCGTGGCTTCGCCGGGATGATAAAGGCATAGGGACAGCCGGGATGTCGGTTCTGCCTCCGGCTGCTGATTCTTTACGCTCCCCGAGTTGACTGCTGGGGTTCCCGGCCTTTGATCCACTGTGAAAGCTGTGCGTGTGATTTGCTTCACTGACGATTCAGCAGAACATGACTCCGGCTTCGTCTCTTGGGAAAGTGCATCCTCGGCCAGAGAAGAAAGGGCCACGCAGGAATTGACACCGCCATGTTTCACGACAGCCCCCAGCGGATAAGGTTCCCCTTTCATCAAATGATAGGTTTTGTCTGTCTGCTTTTTCACCTGATCACCCTTTCTTTTCTGCCCGTTCCCGCGCAATCTGTTCCATCAGATCGTTGAGATACACCCAGCGGTCCATTTTCTGTTCCAACGCTTCCTCCGCCTGGGCCTTCTGCGCCATCAGTTCATTTAATTTTACAAAATTGCTGGCATTGGAGGAGATCTGCTCTTCCAGATCCTGAATCTTCTCCTCCAGCGCCGCGATCTCATCGTCGATCACTGCCGCTTCCCGCTCCTCTTTATAGGAAAGCTTTAACTTTTTCTCCCGGGGCGGCCGTTTGGAAGCTGCTTCGCTGTTTCCCGTTTCCGCCTGGTCAATGCCGTCTACCGCGCCGGTTCTGCTGTTTTTCCCGTCAACACTGTCACTGTCCTCCGGATTTCGCCCTTCCCGGGTGCGCACGGCGTCATAATCCGAGTAGCCGCCCTCATACTGGCGCACCTGTCCGCCGCCCTCGAAGGCAAAGATTCTGCGCACCACCCGATCCAGAAAATACCGATCATGGGATACGGTGATGACAATGCCCTCGAACTCGTCCAGATAGTCCTCCAGCACCGTCAGCGTGCGGATGTCCAGGTCATTGGTGGGCTCGTCCAGAATGAGCACATTGGGCGCTTCCATGAGCAGACGCAGCAGATACAGCCGCCGCTTCTCTCCGCCGGACAGACGGGAAATCTGCGTCCACTGCTTCTCCCCGTCAAACAGGAACCGCTCCAGCATGGCAGAGGCCGTGATGACGCCGTCCTTCGTCCGAATGTATTCGGCCCCCTCCCGCACATACTCGATGGCCTTCAGCCGCTCATCCAGCGCTTCATTTTCCTGGGAAAAATAGGCGATCTTTACTGTGCTTCCAAAATCCACACTGCCGCTATCCGGCGGCAGATTGCCGGTGAGCACCTTCAAAAGCGTACTTTTGCCACAGCCGTTTCTGCCCACAATGCCGATCCGGTCACCTTTCAGGAAAATATAGGAAAAGTCATCAAACAGCACCTTGCCGTCATAAGACTTGGAAATATGTTCCGCCTCGATGGTCTTGCGCCCCAGACGGGAGGCCACGGAACTCATCTCCACCTTCTGTTCCGCCACATCCGGTGCCTGGATCTCCTGCATCTGTTCAATGCGCTGGATATGGGCTTTCTGCTTGGTGGAACGGGCTCTGGCCCCCCGCATGAGCCATTGCAGCTCCGTGCGCAGAATGCTCTGTCGTTTCCGCTCCGTGGCGATCTCCATATTCTGCCGCTCCGCTTTCAGCTCCACAAACCGGGAATAGCTGCCTGGATAGCTGTAAAATTTCCCATGATCGATCTCCACGATCCGGGTCACCACCCGATCCAGAAAATACCGGTCATGAGTTACCAGCACAATAGCTCCCCGGAATTTCAGCAGATAATTTTCCAGCCACTGGGACATCTCGTGATCCAGATGGTTGGTGGGCTCGTCCAGGATCAGGATATCCCCTTCGCTCATCAGCACCCGGACAAGGGCCGCCCGCTTCTTCTGTCCGCCGGACAGCTGCTCCACCGGCTGGTCAAAATCCGTCAGATCCAGCTCATTGAGCATGGCCTTGGCCTCCGCCTCTCTCGTCCACCGGTCATCTGCGGATGCGGATACATTGCCCTTCAGCGCCGCTTCCAGCACCGTATCTCCCTGCTCGAACACCGGCGTCTGGGGCAGATACGCGATTTTCAGATTATTGCCCATGGTGATCTGCCCGTCATCGCATTCCTCCTGCCCGGCCAGAATTTTCAGCAGGGTAGATTTGCCGGTGCCATTCACACCGATGATCCCGATCTTCTCTCCCTCCTGAATGGAAAAATCCGCCTCATCGAAAATTTTCCGCTCTCCGTATGCTTTTGTCAGTTGTTCTGCTGTCAGTAAATTCATCGTTCTCTGTCTATCCTTCCTCGGCCCATCTTACCATTCTCTCTCATTTGTTATCACTCGATAACCAGTTCCACAGGACAATGGTCTGAGCCTGTCACCTCGGTATGAATGGAAGCTCTCACCAGCCGGTCTTTCAGGCTCTCTGACACGCAGAAATAGTCGATGCGCCACCCTGCATTCTTCTCTCTTGCCTTGAAACGGTACGACCACCAGCTGTAGACGCCCTCCTGATCCGGGTAAAAATAACGGTACGTGTCAATAAACCCGGATTCCAGCACATGAGAAAACTTTGCCCGCTCCTCATCGGTAAATCCGGCATTCTTCCGGTTCGTCTTGGGATTTTTCAGATCGATCTCCCGATGCGCCACGTTCAGGTCACCGCAGAAGATCACCGGCTTCTTCTCCTCCAGTTTTTTCAGATACGCGAGGAAATCCTCCTCCCACTGCATCCGGTACGGCAGTCGCGCCAGCTCATTCTGGGAATTTGGCGTGTACACCGTCACCACATAGTATTCCGGGAATTCCGCCGTGATCACACGGCCCTCCTGGTCGTGCTCCTCCATGCCGATGCCGTAGGACACCGACAGCGGCTCCTGCTTCGTGAACATGGCCGTGCCCGAATAGCCCTTCTTCACCGCATAATTCCAGTACTGGTGATATCCCGGCAGATCCAGGTCGATCTGTCCCTCCTGCAGCTTACTCTCCTGAATGCAGAAAACATCCGCATCCACCTGCTGAAAATATTCCAAAAAGCCCTTCTGCACACAGGCACGCAGGCCATTCACATTCCAGGAAATCAACTTCATAAAATATCCTCCGTTCGTTCGATAATGGCTTTTCGCTTCCTTTTCTTTTGCTCACATCATTATAGCATGATTTTTCTGCAAAAAAAGAGAAGCCCGCGGATTCCTCCGAAAAGGAACCCGCAGGCCATATCCTGCTTTTTCAGCCGCTGATGCGCTTACTCGTGATCTGCGTGCTTTCTGTCTCTGTTATCTCTTCTGTTGTCACGTCTGTCTCTGTCATCGTCTTTAAGCTTGGTGACATCCTTGCCGACATCTTTCATGGAGAAGCTGATTCTGCCCATCTTGTCCTTGCCCAGGCAAACAACGGTTACCTGATCACCAAGGGTCAGAACATCCTCTACGCGATTGATTCTCTCTTTGGCGATCTTGGAAATGTGTACCATTCCCTCCTTGCCGGGAGCGAACTCGATGAAAGCGCCGAATTCCTTGATGCTGACAACAGTACCTGTGAAGATCTGTCCTGCCTCAAAGTCGGTGGTGATGATGCGGATCATGTCTACTGCCTTGTCCATCATCTCTTTGTCGGTGCCGCAGATGGATACTGCGCCATCGTCTGTGATGTCGATCTTCACGCCGGTGCGCTCGATGATGGTGTTGATGGTCTTGCCTCTCTGGCCAACCACATCGCCGATCTTGGCCGGATCGATCATGATCTGTACGATCTTCGGTGCATACTTGCCTACTTCTTTTCTCGGCTCAGCGATGCAGGGTGTCATGATCTCGTTGAGGATGTACTCTCTTGCTTCCTTCGTGCGGGCAATGGCCTCCTCGATGATCGGACGGGTCAGGCCGTGGATCTTGATATCCATCTGGATCGCAGTGATACCGTCATGGGTACCTGCCACCTTGAAGTCCATATCGCCGAAGAAGTCCTCCAGGCCCTGGATATCGGTGAGTACGATATAATCATCATCGGTATCTCCGGTCACCAGACCTGTGGAAATACCTGCTACCTGCTTTTTGATGGGCACACCTGCAGCCATCAGGGACATACAGGATGCACACACACTTGCCTGAGAAGTGGAACCGTTGGACTCGAAGGTCTCGGATACGCTTCTGATGGCGTAAGGGAACTCTTCCTCAGAGGGAAGTACCGGCAGCAGCGCACGCTCAGCCAGTGCACCGTGGCCGATCTCACGACGTCCCGGTCCTCTGCTGGGCTTTGTCTCGCCTACGGAGTAGGACGGGAAGTTGTACTGATGCATGTAACGCTTGGAGGTTACGGTCTCGTCCAGGCCATCCAGTCTCTGTGCCTCGGAAAGCGGTGCCAGTGTGGTCACGTTGCAGATCTGTGTCTGTCCTCTGGTGAACATGGCAGAACCGTGTACTCTCGGGATAATATCGATCTCAGCTGCCAGCGGACGGATCTGGTTGATGGCTCTTCCATCCGGGCGCTTGTGGTCTTTCAGAATCATCTTGCGGACGGTCTTCTTCTGGTACTGGTAAACAGCCTCATCCAGAACGGCCAACCACTCTTCGTTATCAGCAAAAGCCTCTGCCAGCCGATCCTTGATGGCGCTGATGTTGGCCTCACGAACCTGCTTCACATCTGTGAATACAGCCTCTTCCATCTGCTCGGGGGTTACGATCTCACGGATGGCTGCAAACAGCTCTTCCGGAACCGCGCAGCTGGTATAGCTGTGCTTCTCTTTGCCGCACTCGGCAACGATCTTGTCAATAAACTCGATGATCTGCTGATTCAGCGCATGACCTGCAAAAATGGCCTCGATCATCTTTGCCTCCGGCACTTCGTTGGCGCCTGCCTCGATCATGATCACTTTCTCACGGGTAGATGCAACAGTCAGATGCAGATCGGACAGTTTGTCCTGCGCATAGCTGGGATTGAATACAAACTCACCGTTGATCATGCCTACCTGACACATGGCGCAGGGGCCGTCAAACGGGATGTCAGAGATTGCCGTTGCGATAGCGGAACCAAGCATGGCAACAACCTCCGGTGCGCACTCGGGATCCACAGACATCACCAGGTTGTTCAGGGTCACGTCATTGCGGTAATCCTTCGGGAACAGCGGACGCATGGGACGGTCGATGACACGGGATGTCAGGATCGCATGCTCGGATGCCTTGCCCTCTCTCTTGTTGAAACCTCCGGGTATCTTTCCCGAAGCGTATAATTTCTCTTCATACTCCACGCTCAGAGGGAAGAAATCAATGCCGTCTCTGGGCTTCTCGGAAGCGGTTGCAGTGGAAAGAATGGTGGTGTCTCCGTAGTGCATGAATGCTGCACCGTTTGCCTGCGCCGCCACTCTGCCAACATCAACAGTCAGTGTTCTTCCGGCCAGTTCCATTGAAAAACTCTTGTACATTTGTTCGTCTCCTTTTCCATAAATTTTGAAAATTTTCGATTATGGCAGAAGATCCCGAAACTACTGAAAAACCCAGGAGCCTTCCTGCTCTTTTCAGTGGTCTCGGACCATTCTTCCACACATAATCCGATCCTTCAGTAACAAAAGAAGCTTGCGTAAAATAAGGGCGGAATGCTCTTCCGCCCTTAAATTTTCAATTACTTTCTGAGTCCTAAGCGCTCAATTAAAGCACGGTATCTCTCAATATCAGTTTTCTTCAGGTATGCCAGTAAGCCTCTTCTCTGACCAACCATCTTCAGAAGACCTCTTCTGGAATGATGATCCTTCGGATGATTCTTTAAGTGCTCAGTGAGCTCCTGAATTCTTGCTGTGAGAACTGCAACCTGAACCTCCGGTGATCCGGTATCGTTCGGTGTTCTTCCATACTCTGCCATAATGGCCTGCTTCTTCTCTTTTGCTATCATAATGTAGCAACCTCCTTAAATAAATTTGATAGACCGCCGAATACTAAGAGAGAGGTCGGAGTGTCCGGTCTCTGAATATCGGCTAAACTCATACCTGGAAAGTATAGCACACTCTTCCCCACATGTAAAGGATTTATTTCAATAATGATACCACACAGATCGGTGTCCGGTAGTATGCATTGGAAATCTTGATGCCTGTCTTCCTGGAACTGGCATGTACCACCTGTCCGCCGCCGATGTAAATGGCTACGTGGTTGATGGAACCGTTCTTGCCATAGAAGAACAGATCACCCGGCTTCGCCGCCGATGCCTTGATCCTTGTGCCGCAGTTGGCCTGGGCCTTGGAGGAATGGGGCAGGCTGATGCCGTATTTCTTATATACACTCAGTACAAAGCCGGAACAGTCGGCGCCCTTGGTCAGGCTGGTTCCACCCCAGACGTACGGATTGCCGATAAACTGCTTGGCGTAAGCCACCAGGGAGGAACGGTTGTCCGATACCCCGGTCACCTCTGACAGGGTTGCCGCCTTGGGAAGCTCCAGCGCCAGATCCACAAATTCCTTGGATACATAGCCCTCGTCCTCATCCACCGTCACCTTGATCCATTCATCCAGCTCCTCTTCCACCACCAGCTCCTCGCCGATGGGGATGAGGGTCAGCACTTTGGACTCCACGCTGGGTTCAAACCGCACCTTCAACGTGGTGGTGTTCACCGTCGCCATGGTCATGGCCGCCTCCGCTGCCCGGGCATGTGCCTCCTCGCCGGTAAGCAGATATTCCATGCTGACATAACCCTCCACTCTGCCGGATTTGATCTTTGCCCAGCCGTCGTCGGTGGTCTCCAGCACCTCGCAGCCGCTGTTTTTTACCATGGTACCCACCAGAGACGCATTCTCCTTTGGCTCCTTTCGGATGTTCAGATGATTCTGTACGTTGGCCACGCCCAGATTCGTATAGCCGTAGCTCTCTTCCATTCCTGTCTGCGGATTGAGCACGCCGTCGATCATGTCCACCGCTTCATCCGCAGATGTATGCTCGGTCAGCTCCTCCATCACCGCCGTCATACCGGCCCGAAAGCCGGACGCCTGCACGTCCAGAGAAGTTCCTGTATACAATACCGCGCCTGCCAGTAACAGACAGACCGGCTGTTTCCATGTTTTCATCGGCACCTCCTGTTACTCCTGATCTTCATCAAGAATAGAGAACGCGATATTGGTAGCATGGTCTGCCACACGCTCCAGCCCGGAGATCACATCTGAGAAAATCATACCCGCTTCCGGGGTACATTCATTTCTCGTCAGACGGTCTACGTGGGACTGCTGATACTGCCGCTCCATCTCGTCAATGTGCTCCTCCAGATCCAGGATCTCTTCCATATGCTCCCGGTTGTTGTGAGAAAACATATCAATGGAATACCGCAGGATGGTCAGTACGCGCTCCAGCATCTCGCCCATCTCATGCTGGGCCTCCTTGCTGAACGTCACATTCTCCTCCATCCGCATCTTGGCCGCATCCGCCAGATTCTCCGCGTGATCACCGATCCGCTCGATATCGTTGACCACATGGAACAGGCCGCCGATGCTCTTGGCGTCATCCACCGGAATGGTCATCTGGCTCACCTTCACGAGATAATCCGTGATGGAGTGGTTCAGATAGTCAATATATTTTTCCACCTGATAAACCTTCGTGATGTCTTCCTCATCCAGGGTGATCAGGCAGTTCATGCCTCTGTTCAGGTTCTCAGAAGCCATCTGTCCCATGCGCTCCAGCTCTCTTGTCACTTCCACAACAGCCGTTGCCGGGGAAAAGATGTTCTTCCGGCCGATGTACATGAGCTGATACTCACTGTCATCCGTCTTCTTATCCTCACCGGGCACAACCAGGTAGGTCGCCTTTACGATCAGCTTCGCAAAGGGGAACAGCACAATTACCTGGAAAATCTTGAAGAAGGAATGGGCATTTGCCACACATCTGCCGATATTGCCGCCGGATACTGCCATGATGGTAGATTCCACCCAGCCGCCGAACAGCGACAGGATCACCACCATGATGATCGTACCGAACACGTTAAAAAGGAAATGGATCATTGCCGCACGCTTGGCATCCTTCTTTCCGCTTAAGGAAGCAAGGGAGCGCCGACGTACAGGCACCGATATTACAGCCCAGGATCACATAAAAACAGATACCAAGGCCCAGAAGTCCCTGCTGCGCCATCAGCAGCAGAATGCTGACGGTTACGGAAGAGCTCTGAATGATCGCTGTAATCAGAAATCCGATAAAAATCGCCAGGAACCGGTTGTTCAAAGTCGAAAGTGCATTGACGATCAGCGGAGAATTCCGCAGATCCGACATACTGCCGGACATGATGCTCAGTCCCATGAAAAGCACGCCAAAGCCGAGAATGACTTCTCCGATCTTGTTGACGACGGGCTTCTTGCAGAACATCACCATGATGACACCGGCCATCAGAAATACCGGTGCTACCTCCGATAGGTTAAAGGCTACCAGCTGCGAGGTGATCGTCGTACCGATATTGGCACCCATGATCACACCGGCCGCCTGATACAGGTTCATAAGTCCCGAGTTTACAAAGCTGACGACCATGACTGTCGTGGCACTGGAAGACTGGATGATCGCACAGAACACAATACCCACCAGCGTACCCATCAGCTGGTTCTTTGTGAAAAATTCAAGAATTCCGCGAAGCTTTGCGCCGGCTGCCTTCTCCAGACCGTCGCTCATCAGTTTCATGCCGTACAGGAAAAATCCAAGACCGCCCATCAGTGATAATACAATCCCTATGTCCATGTTCTCTCCTTTTATCTGCCGTAACAGAATATATTTTTTACCCAAACTTTACAATTTTACAGTTAATACTTTAATATATTCTTTCAAAAGTTACAAGCAGTTTTTATCGGTTCGCTTTTTCTGCAAAAAATTTCTTCCCAAATTCCATATCTTTATGCATTTGTACTTTCAGCTCATCCAGAGACGCAAATTTCATCTCCGGCCGCTCAAAGGTGTACAGCTCTACCGTGATATTCTTGCCGTACAGGTCACCGGAAAAATCGAACAGGAAGGTCTCTATGCCTCTGGCGTTGCCCTCACTGACCGTAGGCTTCGTGCCGATATTGCTGATGCCCTCATACCGTTTGCCATCCACGATGGTCTTCGTGGCATACACGCCGTTGGGCGGCAGCAGCTTGTGTTCCGGCGGGAACAGGTTGGCAGTGGGCATGTCCAGCTTTGTACCGCCCAGATGGTTGCCGTGTTCCACCGTTCCGCTGATGCGGTATGTGTAGCCCAGCAGGAAATCTGCCAGCTCCATATTCCCCTTGGCGATCTCCTCCCGCACATAGGTGCTGCTGATGTCCCGGCCCTGATACTGCACCTTCTCCACAATATCCACTTCATAGCCGTATACCGGTGCCAGCTTCTGCAGCAGCTTATAGTCGCCTCTCCGGTTATGGCCGAACCCGCAGTCTGTCCCTGCCACGATATATCTGGCTTTCAGTCTGCCTACCAGTACCTCTTCCACAAAACGCTCCGGCTCCATGGACATGATCTCCGGCACGAAAGGACATTCGATGAGATAATCGATGCCCTGTTCCTCCAGCATCTGGCAGCGCTCCTCGTTGGTCACCAGCGTGTCCATGCCCTTGCCGGACAGCTTCGCGCCCGGCGGTACATCAAAGGTAAAAACAACTGCTTTTACGCCATCTTTCTTTTTCTCGCACACAAGATGCAGAAGCTTCTGATGGCCCACATGAAGTCCGTCAAATTTTCCAATGGTCACCACAGACGGCTCTTCAATGGAAAAATCGGTTGTCCCTTTTATATATTCCATGTTTTTTCACTCCAAAAATAATTTCACCGGATGAAAATCCCCCCGGCTTTTTCTGTATTCATAAATCCCGGTAAAACCCTGGTTCCGGCCATAGACCCGCACCTGCTGTCCGTCCGCCAGTTCTCCCGGCATTTCCGTGAAATGCTCCGGCAAAAGCACATTGCCGTTGTCCGCAAACCGGTACAGCTCCGGCCGCACGGACAGCGCCGGATCGTCCAGGAACAGCTGGTCGGAGGACAGAATCAGTTCCTCTGCCCGTCCCTCTTTCGCATAAGCTTCGATCTCGGACAGACGGTATGCTTCCTCCAGGCCAAACCGGCCCACACGGGTGCGCAGCAGCGACTCCATACAGCCGCCGCAGCCCAGCTTCTCGCCGATGTCCTGGCAGAGTGTCCGGATATAGGTGCCCTTGGAACAGTGCACCCGCATCCGCACCCGGGGCAGCTCCACCGACAGGATATCGATGGAATGGATGGTCACCCGCCTTGCCGCGCGTTCCACCTCCACACCCTTTCGTGCCAGCTCATACAGCTTCTTGCCGTTGACCTTTAACGCCGAGTACATGGGCGGCACCTGGTCATAGGCGCCGACAAAGCTCTGCACCGCTTCCCGCACGGCCGCTTCGCTGACCGTCACCGGATGTTCCTCCAGGATCGTGCCCGAGCAGTCCTGGGTATCGGTGACCTGGCCCAGCAGCAGTACCGCCTCATATTCCTTATCCTGATCCGTCAGAAGGGCACACAGCTTCGTGCCTTTGGCCACGCACACCGGCAGCACGCCCTCCGCATCCGGATCCAATGTCCCGGTATGGCCGATCTTGCGCTCCCTTAAAATACCTTTCAGCTTCGCCACCACGTCAAAGGAGGTAAAGCCTTTTTCTTTATATACGTTGATGATTCCGCTTTTCACGATCTGCGCTCCCCGTCAAGCTGTCTGGCGATATGCCCGGTCAGATTGTTGATCACATCATGGATAGAGCCCTGCATCGTACAGCCGGCTGCCTTCACATGGCCGCCGCCGTTATAGTATACTGCAATTTTGCTCACATCCACCGCGCCGTTGGAACGCATGCTCACCTTGTACTCCTGGATCGCTGTCTCATAGAGGAAGATCGCCACCTCCACGCCCTTGGTGTTGCGCAGCTGGCTGACAATGCCCTCCAGATCCCGGGAGTCCACGCCATAGAATTCCATATCCTTTTTGCGGATGACGCTGACGATCACCTGTCCGTCGCACACCAGCATGCTTTCCATCAGTGCCCGGCCCAGGATCTGGTTCTGCAGGTACGTTTTCTGATAAAAGCTTTCCTCAATGATCCGCGTAAAGGGCACGCCCTTCTCCATCAGCTTTGCCGCGATCCGCATGGTCTTCGGCGTGGTATTGCTGTACTGGAACACGCCGCAATCGTTGATAAGACCGGTATACAGCGCTTCCGCCACTGCCAGACTCATTTTTTCCGGATTCAGCAGTTCGTATAAGATCTCACAGGTGGCACAGGCCGCAGGATCGATGACATACTGCTCGCCCAGCCCGGTGTTGCTGATGTGGTGATCCACACAAATGCGTTTTTTCGCGCTGTCAAAATAGCGGACAGCCGCTCCCAGGCGCTCCCGGTCGCCGCAGTCCAGCGCCAGGAACGCATCGTAGGTTTTATTTTCTTCACAGGAATGGTGAATATCCTCTGTTCCCTTCAGGAAATCCAGGGATTCCGGGATCTCCTGCAAATACACATCCACCTGGATCTGGGGCATATTTTCCCGCACATAATTGTAAACCGCCATGCAGGAGCCCACACAGTCCCCGTCAGGGCGCACATGGCCTGCGATGGCCAGGCTTTTCACACCCGCAAGACACGCTTCCAATGCATTAAAGTTCTTCACTGTCCGTCGCACGCTCCTGTTCTTCCTCAGCCTCCCGCACCACGTCTTTGTTCACGTCGTTGATCAGCTTGGACATGTTGACACCGTACTCGATGGACTGATCCAGGATAAACCGGATCTGCGGTGTATTTCTCAGGTTTACCGTATGCGCCAGCTTCGTGCGGATGTAGCCCTCCGCACTCTTTAAGCCTGCCAGGGTATCCTTCTGTGCCGCTTCGTCGCCCAGTACGCTGATATATGCTTTACAGCTTTTCAGATCCGGTGCCACCTCCACCGCCACGACAGATGTCATGGGGTGGATGCGGGGATCCTTGATCTCACCGCGGATAATGTTGCTCAGCTCTTTTAAAACCTCGCCATTGATCCTTGTATTCTTAATGCTGTTCTTTCTCATGTTGTCGTCCTCCTTCGGAGGCAGCCTTCTAGCGCGGTACCTCCACCATAATATACGCTTCTACCTGGTCAAGCTCCTGAAGATCGTTGAACTTCTCGAATACCAGACCACACTCATAACCAGCTTTTACTTCTTTCACATCATCCTTGAACCGCTTCAGAGATGCCAGCTCGCCCTCGTAGATCTGCTCGCCCTCTCTGGTGATACGTACCTTGCAGCCTCTCTGGAAGGAACCATCCAGCACATAGGAACCGGCAATGGTACCCACGCCGGAAGCCTTGAACAGCTGACGTACCTCTGCGTGACCGATGACCTTCTCCTCGAAGACCGGATCCAGCATACCCTTCATGGCAGCCTCCACATCCTCAATGGCATTGTAGATGACACGGTACAGACGCAGGTCTACGCCCTCCTGCTCTGCGATATTCTTCGCGGTTGCATCCGGACGCACATTAAAGCCGATGATGATGGCGTTGGATGCGGATGCCAGGCTCACATCGGACTCGTTGATGGCACCCACGCCGCCGTGGATGATCTTGACAACGACTTCCTCATTGGACAGCTTCACAAGACTCTGCTTGATGGCCTCCACGGAACCCTGTACATCTGCTTTTACAATAATATTCAGTTCTTTGACATTACCGGCCTGGATCTGGCTGAACAGATCATCCAGAGACATTCTGGACTTGGTGTCCTCCAGAAGCTTCTCTCTGCCCTGAGAAATAAATGTCTCGGCAAAGCTTCTTGCCTCTTTCTCTGTTTTCAGGGAAACGAAAATCTCGCCTGCATTGGGCACATCGGAAAGTCCCAGGATCTCCACAGGAGTGGACGGGCCTGCCTCTTTCACTCTTCTTCCCTTATCATCCATCATGGCACGGACTTTACCGTGGCAGGCGCCTGCCGCGATGGGATCGCCCACATGCAGCGTACCTTTCTGTACGAGAACGGTAGCCACAGGGCCCTTGCCCTTATCCAGCTCTGCCTCGATGACAAGACCTCTTGCCTCCCGCTTCGGATTGGCTTTCAGCTCATGCATCTCTGCGGTCAGAAGCAGCATCTCCAGCAGGGTGTCGATGCCCTCGCCGGTCTTGGCGGACACCGGTACGAAAATGGTGCTGCCGCCCCAGTCTTCCGGGATCAGCTCGTACTCGGACAGCTCCTGTTTCACGCGGTCCACGTTGGCACTGGGCTTATCGATCTTGTTGATGGCAACGATGATCTCAATGCCTGCTGCCTTGGCATGGCTGATAGCCTCAATGGTCTGGGGCATCACGCCGTCGTCTGCTGCAACGACCAGGATGGCGATATCCGTGGAATTGGCACCACGCATACGCATGGCGGTAAATGCCTCATGTCCCGGAGTATCCAGGAAGGTGATGCGCTGTCCGTTGTATTTGATGACGGATGCACCGATGTGCTGGGTGATGCCACCGGCCTCACCGCTGATGACGTTCGTGTGACGGATGGCATCCAGAAGGGAAGTCTTACCATGGTCTACGTGACCCATGACACAGACTACCGGCGGTCTGGGAACCATATCCTTCTCATCTTCCTCGTCCTCCCGCAGCAGCTCCTCGATCACATCTACCTTTTCCTCCGGCTCTGCGATACAGTTGTATTCCAGGGCGATCTCCTCTGCCTTCTCGTAGGTGATCTCCTGGTTTACGGTTGCCATGACGCCCTGCAGGAACAGCTTCTTGACGATGGCTGCGGGCTGTACCTTCAGCGCATCTGCCAGTTCCTTGATGGTCAGTGTCTCCGGAAGGGTAACGGTGCGGATCTCGTCTTCCTTCTTCTCCACCGGCTTGGGCATCTGGAAACCGTTCTTCTTCGGTTTGTTCTTCAGATTTGTCAGGTTATCTCTCTCCTGCTCCTTGCGCTCCCGGTTCTGACGTTCTCTGTTGGCCTTCTCCTTGTAAGCGCGCTTTTCGCTGTTGGCGCGCTCTGCGTTTGCATGATCCAGTGCTGCCCGATCCAGTGCTGCCCGGTCATCGTTATTGCCGCCGCGTCCGCCGGAACGTCCCTGGAAGCCGCCCTGGCCTCCCTGACGGTTGCCGCCGAAGGAACCACCGCCCTGGCGATTGCCGCCGAAATTGCGGTCTCCGCCCTGCCGATTGCCGCCAAAACTTCTCTCGCCGCCCTGCCGGTTGCCGTAGGGTCTGTCTCCATCCTGACGGTTGCCATACGGTCTGTCTCCACCCTGGCGGTTGCCATATGGTCTGTCTCCGTTCTGACGGTTGCCGTACGGTCTGTCGCCCTCCTGCCGATTGCCATAGGGCCGGTCACCGCCCTGGCGGTTGCCATACGGTCTGTCTCCACCCTGGCGGTTACCGTACGGTCTGTCTCCATTCTGACGGTTGCCGTACGGTCTGTCTCCGTTCTGACGGTTGCCATACGGTCTGTCGCCGCCCTGGCGGTTGCCATACGGTCTGTCTCCGTTCTGACGGTTGCCGTACGGTCTGTCGCCCTCCTGACGGCTACCTGCGGGACGATCCGTCTTCGGGCTCTCTGTTCTCGCTGCCCCTTCTGTCTTTGCCGGTACCTCTGCTGCCGGTGTCACAGCTGCCTTGGGCGCCTCTGTTTTTGCCGCAGCCGGTTTTGCTGCCGGTGTCTCTGCCTTCGGTGCTTCTGCCTTCACAGTCTCACTCTTTGCTGCCGGTGCCGCAGCCGGTCTTGCAGCTGCTGCGCCTGCCGGGCGGTTGGAGGCGCCGTTTCTGACGCCCATCGGCGGTTTCAGGTTGGTCCGGCTGTTCTGCGGATTATACACGGAAACATATTTCTTTTTCCGAACGACCTGGCCTTCCGGTCTGGCCGGTGCTGCGGCACCGGTCTCTGTTGTTTTCTTCACTTCTTTTGTTTCTTTCTTCTCTTCCATCTTTCCTGCCGGTTCTTCCTTCCCTGCTGTAGTCTGTTTATGGTAATAATTTTTCACCAGCTTCACATCATCCTCTGTCAGGGTGCTCATATGGCTCTTGACTTCGATCTTGTTGTCGCTGAGTATCTGCATAATGTCTTTGTTTGGTTTATCTAATTCTTTTGCCAGTTCATGTACTCTTATTTTAGACACATTCACTACCTCCTATATTCAGTTGTCACTTTCCGTAAGCTTCAGTATCGCTTTGGCGAAGCCGTCCTGTGTCACCGCTACCGATGCCCGGAACTGCTTTCCGATGGCATGCCCCAGTGTCTCTTTGTCTGCGAAAACAATCATCGGCACGTGATAATAGGCACACATGTTACTGAAACTCTTTTTTGTATTATCAGATGCGTCCTCTGCCACCACCACGAGGGCAGCTTTATGCTCCTTTACCGCTTTCTCGGTGGAAAACTCGCCGCTCACCAGATTTCCTGATTTGGCGGACAGCCCCAGAAGGGACAGCACCTTTTTCTCCATTACAGGCATTTCAGTTCCTCCCTCAGTGCGTCATAAACCTCAGAAGGGATCTTCACCTTCAGGGAGCGCTCCAGACCTTTGTTTTTCACTGCTTTTTCCAGGCAGTCCATACTGCGGCACAAATATGCCCCTCTGCCGTTTTTCTTGCCGGTGGCATCCAGTGTGATCTCCCCCTCTGCCGTTTTCAGAACCCGGATCATCTCCTTCTTGTTCTTCCTCTCCTGACAGCCGGTGCACTGGCGCATCGGAACCTTTCTGACCGTCGTACTCATATTCTCTCACTCCCCGCTTCATTTATCATGCCTGCATTTTTTCCCGGATTATGCTTCTGTATCTTCGTTCTCTCCCTGCTCCTCATAGCCTTCGCCGTCAGCCGGTGCATCCTCGTACCCGGCCTCCGGGTCATATCCTTCCGGATACTCGTACTCCTCGTACTCCTCGTTCTCATCGAACTCTTCCATGAAGCCCTCGATCTCTCTTGCCTGGGTCTCGCTCTTGATGTCGATCTTGAAACCGGTCAGGCGGGCTGCCAGACGGGCATTCTGTCCTTCCTTACCGATGGCAAGAGACAGCTGATAATCCGGCACAACGACCTTGGCGGTCTTCTCCTCGTCATCTGCCATAACGAATACGACCTTGGCCGGGCTTAATGCATTCTCAATGAGGATGGCCGGGTTGTCGCTCCAGTTGATGATGTCGATCTTCTCTCCTCGCAGCTCGTTGACGATGGCGTTGACTCTGGCACCGTTCATGCCGACGCAGGCTCCCACCGGATCCACGTCCGGGTCGTTGGACCATACGGCGATCTTTGTACGGGAACCGGCCTCTCTGGCAATACTCTTGATCTCTACGGTGCCGTCCCGAACCTCTGTCACCTCAGACTCGAACAGACGCTTTACCAGCTCCGGATGGGTTCTGGACACAAGGATCTTCGGCCCCTTGGTGGTGTCTTTCACTTCCAGGATATATACTTTGATACGCTCGGTGGGACGGAATACCTCGCCCTTCACCTGCTCATTTTCCATGAGCACGGCATCTGCTTTGCCCAGATTGATGCTGACGTTTCTGCCGTTATACCGCTGCACGATACCGGTCACCACGTCGCGCTCTTTTCCATAGTACTGATTGAACAGTGCTTTTCTCTCTTCCTCGCGGATCTTCTGCAGGATCACGTTCTTGGCATTCTGAGTGGCGATCCGGCCAAACTCCTTGGACTTGATCTCCACGTTCACAATGTCGCCCACCTCATAGCGGGAATCCATCATCTTTGCCTTCTCCAGCGCGATCTGCTCTGCCGGATCCTCTACCTCTTCTACAACGGTCTTCTCCGCATATACTGCAAAATCACCGGTCTCGCGGTTGATGTTCACATGGACGTTGTCAGCCTTGCCGAAATGGTTCTTACAGGCTGTCAGCAGGGAATTCTCAATGGCCTCCAAAAGGGTGTCCTTGCTGATATTTTTTTCTTTTTCCAGTATATCCAAAGCTTCAATCAATTCTTTGTTCATGATATTTATCCTCCTGTCTCATCTCTTTTTCTAATCGTTCTCATCTTTACGCAACAGTTCAGACGCGCCATTCGCAAAACCGCATCTTCGATGCTTTCCGCTGCTTTGCAGCTCATTTTTGCTCATTTTCCGGCGCTCCGTTCATGCCTGCACTCGCTCAGCTCTCCGTGCAAGCACGGCCGCTGTTCTTCGTTTGTCATGACTGAACTGTTGCTAAAAATCAAATGCCAACCTAATCAGCGCGATGTCTGCCCGCGCGAATGTCTGCTCTTCTTCTGTATCGGTCACGATGGTGACGGTATCTGCATCCCAGGCTTTTAAGATGCCGGTAAATTCCTTCTGATGGTTCTGGGCACGATATAAGCGGATCTCCACTTCTTCGCCCACGCTTCTCTTAAAATCCTTATCCTTCTTTAACGGACGGCCCAGTCCCGGGGAACTGACCTCCAGGATATAGGCATCGTCGATGAAATCTTTCTCATCCAGAAGATCAGAAAAGGCTCTGCTGACAACCTCACAGTCATCTACGTTGATGCCACCGGGCTTGTCAATATAGGCTCTCAGATACCAGTTGGCCCCTTCTTTTACATATTCCACATCCACCAGTTCAAAATGGTGTTCCTCAATCAGAGGCGTGATCAGTTCCTCCGCTTTCTGCTCGATCATTTCTCTTTTCGTCATATGCACACCTCCTTCATGCTCTCTTTCTCTGTTTTTTTCTCTACACGGAATGAGAGTGGACTTTCGCCCACTCTCATCTAGTTACCTTTATCATATTTTTCATTCTAACACTTCCCGAAAGGAAATGCAAGCCTTTTTATTACCCTCTCACTTTCACACCCTTGGTGTCCCGCTTGCCCAGCCGCAGCTTGTTCAGCAGCAGCTCCTTGTCCTTCCAGCTGATGGCCACATCCATGCCCGGAACCAGCAGATACACCTGCTCGATCCGGTCATTTTCCGCCAGGCGGATGCCCCGGACACCGGCCGCTGCCTTCTTTTTCTCCGGGATCTCTTCCAGCGCAAATTTCAGGAACACGCCCTGGGCGGACTGGAGCACGATCTGGCCCTGATCCTCCAGACATTCCACGCTCACCAGCTTGTCCTCCGGCAATAATTTCGTGGCCGCCACCGTCCGCTTGGCCACGTCAAATTCTTCGCCGTCCACCAGCTTGCACATGCCCATGGCAGTGACAAACAAAAGCTTCTTCAATTTCATCTCCTGCACCGGTGCCACGCAAAGGATCTGCTCCTGGGTGCTGTCGTAATTGCTCAGGTTATCGATGGGGATGCCCTTGTCCCGGAACTTGCCCAAAGGCAGGTCGCTGACTTTCACCGTGTGCATCCGGCCAATGTCTGTAAATACTGCCAGCCGGTCGGTGTTCATGCAGCGGAGGATGGTGCGGTTCTCCGCCTGGGCAGCCTCCTGGTTGCGCTCGTAGGTGGACGGATCCACGCTGCGGATGTATCCGAACCGATCCATAAGGATGACCACCTCGGCCTCCTCCGGTTTCTTTTCCTCATAAACAGCCGCCTGGGCATTTTCAATGGAAGTCCGGCGGGGCTGTGCATATTCTTTTCTTGATCTGCAGCAGGTCTTTTTTGATGACTGCTGCCATGGAACTGTAATTGTTCAAAATATCCTCGTAGGTGGCAATGTTTTTCATGGTTGCCGCATGCTCCTTCTGCAGGGCGTCGATCTCCAGGCCAATGAGCTTGTACAGGCGCATTTCCAGAATGGCTGTTGCCTGCCGCTCAGTAAAATGCAGGCTCTTCGCCAGCTTTTCCGCGCTGCGGGTACGGAATTTGATGCCCTCGGTCTCACCCTCGATGAGGCACTGCTTTGCCTGCTTGAGGTTTTTGCTGCCCCGGAGGATCTCGATGATCACATCAATGACATCCACCGCCTTGATGAGGCCTTCCTGCACCTCCCGCTTTTCCCGCTCCTTGCCCAGCAGCGTCTCATATTTCCGGCCTGCCAGCTCGAACTGGAATTCCACATGGTGACGGATCACATCTTTTAAGCCCAGGGTCTCCGGCCGCCCGTCTGCCACCGCCAGCATGTTCACGCCGAAGGTATCCTCCAGCCGGGTCTTTTTATATAGAAGGTTCTTGAGATTTTCCACATCTGCGCCCTTTTTCAGCTCCAGCACAATGCGGATGCCCTCTTTGGACGACTGGTTGGAGATATCCACGATATCCGACGTTTTCTTCGTCTCCACCAGCGCACAGATGTCATTCAAAAACTTGCCGATGTTGGCACCGATCATGGGGTACGGGATCTCGGTGATGACCAGCTTCTGCCGGCCGCCCTTTTCGGCCTCCACCTGCACCCGGCCCCGGATACGGATCTTGCCCACACCGCTCTCATAGACGGAAAGCAGCTCATCCTTGTTCACCACAATACCGCCGGTGGGGAAATCCGGCCCCTGGATATACTGCATCAGCTGTTCCGTGGTGATGGCCTCGTTATCCATGTAGGCGATGACCGCGTCCACCGTTTCCCCCAGATTGTGGGGCGGAATGCTGGTAGCCATACCGACGGCAATGCCGTCCGCGCCGTTGACCAGCAGATTGGGGATCCGCACCGGCAGCACCGTGGGCTCCCGCTCTGTCTCGTCGAAGTTTGGCATAAATTCCACGGTATTTTTGTCCAGATCCTGTAAAAAAACCTCCTGGGTCACTTTGGCCAGTCTGGCCTCCGTGTATCGCATGGCAGCCGCCCCGTCTCCCTCAATGGAGCCGAAATTGCCGTGGCCGTCCACCAGCGGCAGCCCCTTCTTGAAATCCTGGGACATGACCACCAGGGCATCATAGATGGAGCTGTCCCCGTGGGGATGGTATTTACCCATGGTATCGCCCACGATACGGGCGCTTTTTCGATAAGGCCGGTCATAGCGGATGCCCAGCTCATACATATCATAAAGGGTCCTGCGCTGTACCGGTTTCAGACCGTCCCGGACATCCGGCAGCGCCCGGGAAATAATAACGCTCATGGCATAATCAATGTACGATTTCTGCATGATCTCGGAATATTCTGTTTTGATAATCTGTTCCTGCATAACGCTTCCTCCTTAGACATCCAGCTGCGCATCCGACGCGTGTTCATAAATAAACGTCCGGCGGGGCGGCACTTCCGTTCCCATGAGCATCTCCGTCACCTCGGAGGCCATTCTGGCGTCCTCGATCTCCACCAGCTTCAGGATCCGGGTCTCCGGATTCAGCGTGGTCTCCCACAACTGCTGGGCGTCCATCTCACCGAGACCTTTGTACCGCTGCAGGGTAAAAGGCCCCTTGTGGCGCTTCCGGTACCGCTCCAGTGCCTTGTCATCGTACAGATACTCTTCCTGTCCCCGGGAAGGGATGGCCTTGTAAAGAGGCGGCATGGCGATATACACATGCCCCTCGTAGATCAGCTCCGGCATAAACCGGTAAAATAATGTCAAAAGCAGGGTGCAGATGTGAGCCCCGTCCACGTCCGCATCGGCCATGAGCACGATCTTGTCGTAGCGGAGTTTGGTGATATCAAAATCATTGCCGTAGCCTTCGGAAAAGCCGCAGCCAAAGGCATTGATCATCGTCTTGATCTCCGCGTTGGCCAGCACCTTGTCAATGCTGGCTTTCTCCACGTTCAAAATCTTGCCGCGGATGGGCAGGATCGCCTGGAACTGCCGGTTTCTGGCTGTTTTGGCAGAGCCGCCGGCAGAATCTCCCTCTACAATGAAGATCTCACATTTCTTCGCATCCCGACTCTCGCAGTTGGCCAGCTTGCCGTTGGAATCAAAGGAATACTTCTGCTTTGTCAGCAGGTTGGTCTTGGCCCGCTCCTCGGTTTTGCGGATCTTGGCAGCTTTCTCCGCACTGCCCAGCACGATTTTCAGTGTTTCCAGATTCCGGTCAAAATAGCGCACGATCTCATCGCCGGTCACCTTGCCGGTGGCCTTGGCCGCATCCTGGTTATCCAGCTTCGTCTTTGTCTGTCCCTCAAACCGGGGCGCCGGATGCTTGATGGAGATGACCGCCGTCATGCCGTTTCGGATGTCCGCGCCGGTGAAATTGGCATCCTTTTCCTTCAAAATGCCCAGTTCCCGGGCATAGTTGTTCATCACCGCCGTAAACGTTGTCTTGAAGCCGGTAATGTGTGTGCCGCCCTCGGCATTGTAAATGTTGTTGCAGAAGCCCAGCACGTTTTCATGGAATTCATTGACATACTGCACCGCCGCTTCCACGGTGATGCCATCACTGGTCCCTGTGAAATAGATCACATCGTGGAGCACTTCTTTATTTTTATTCAGGTCTTTGACAAAACCGATGATACCGTCGGGCTCGTGATACACGATCCGCTCCGGCTCCTCCATCCGCCGATCCTCAAACACAATGGTCAGCTTCGGGTTCAGGTAAGCGGTCTCATGCAGACGGCTTTTCACCTCGTCCGCCTTAAACCGTACCTTTTCAAAGATCTCGTCATCCGGCAGGAAATTGATCTTTGTTCCGGTCTCCTTCGTCCTGCGAAGCCTGGGCAGCAGGCCGTTTTCCAGTTCCTGCGTCGGGATACCCCGCTCATACCGGTCATGATGCACCCATCCATCCCGGCTCACCTCAATGTCCAGATACCGGGACAGGGCGTTGACAACAGAGGAACCCACGCCGTGCAGACCACCGCTAGTCTTGTACACGGAGTCGTCAAACTTGCCGCCCGCATGGAGGGTTGTAAATACGAGCCGCTCTGCGGAAACCCCTTTCTCATGCATATCCACCGGAATGCCGCGGCCATTGTCGATGACGGTAGCCGATCCATCCTTTTCCAGAAAAACTTCAATGTGATCGCAGAATCCCGCCAGATGCTCGTCCACGGAATTGTCCACGATCTCATAGATCAGATGGTTCAGTCCTTTTCTGGAAACGCTGCCGATATACATGCCCGGGCGTTTTCGCACCGCCTCCAGGCCTTCCAGCACAGAAATACTTCCCGCATCATATGTTGTCCCTTTGCTCATACCTGCCTTCTCTCCTCACTTACCAAAAAGCTGCGCCCGACCTTTTTTTGCCTGCCAGACCCGCCTCCGGACAGCTTCCTTCGGGTGCCACGCAGCATAATATAGCGCCAATGCAATGCATTGACGCTATTACAAATTCTTCTATTATATTATAAGAAAACCTGTGGAAAAGTCAATCATTCAGCTGTACTTCCACAAAATCCCCCAGCGCATGAGGTACTTCGATGCACAGAATGATCTTGCCATCCTTTTTGTAGGAGTAGCCGTTGGGATATGCATCCGGATTGGCATAATCAATATCGAACTCCTCAAAGTAATCCGTCTCCACCAGGTCTTCACTCGTATTGACAAACTCCTGGAAATCCTTCACATCCAGCTCCGTGTTCACCAGCGTATACCCGTTCTCCTTGGTAAATGCACCCACCACATTGTAGGTGTTCACAAAATCAGACAGCCGCAGACCGTCGCCGCTTGTCATATCAATGTTGAACGTTTCTATATAGGAATAAGGATGTGCTGCGCCCTGCTCATAAGCGCTCACCCGGTAAACGATGGACAGCAGATCCTCCGTCGCGGTGGCCACCTCGTAGGTCAGCGTGTACTCGGAAGTCTCCCCGTCCAGATATTCCAGATCCTTCTTGGCGTACTGCTCGAAAATATCATTCCACTCTTCCTCTGTGTAGGAATTGTGCACGTTCACCAGCTGCGGATAGGAAATCGCAATGTTTCCATCCTTGTAGTCCGCAGTCTCTATCGTATAGGAAGTGAGCTGATACCAGGTCAGATCCCAGTCATACAGCATATGGCCGGTCTCCAGCTGCTGGCCTTCCACTGTCAGCCGCAGGCTGTCCGCCTGATATGCGTCCAAAAACGTATCCGTCAGCGCCGCGATCACCACGTACTCGCCATCTGTTCCCATGAAAGATGCGTAGGCACCAAAAGCCTCCGACAGATCCAGCACGACGATCTTCTGACCGTTCTCTTCCTTTACGGTACAGCTGTTGGCCTTCGTATCCTCTGTGACGATGTTCTCCTGGGCCAGCTGTTCCAGAAGGAACTCCGGTGTCAGCTTCTCCGCTTCCACCGTTCTCTCATCCAGGCCGTCTCCCATCTCGTTGCTGTAATAAATGTTGATCTTTATCTTTCCGGACGCTGTCTGCTGATCCGCCGTATTCTCCGAAACGGCAGTCTCGCTCTCCTGTGCATTTCCCGCAGAAGCGGCGCTGTCCTCCTCTTTTGTCTGATCTGTGGATGTCTGCTCTGCTCCACAGGCACAAAGCACGGATGCTGTAAGAATAAGCGCCAGAATCTTTCCCAGCCTTCTCTTTCTCATATCATCTGCCCTCCTGTTATAAAAATCATTTGAATATTTCTTTTGTGCTTATTATACCATGAACCCAAAATAACGCATATGGTTTTTCCAAAAGTTTCCCTTACGATTTCCTTAAACACAAAGAAACCCGGAAGCCATTCAACTTCCGGGTCTGTGTAGTAGCTGGTAGGGGAATCGAACCCCTGTTTCCGCCGTGAGAGGGCGGCGTCTTAACCGCTTGACCAACCAGCCATGTCCTTGCGACTTGTTTATCATACATCATCTCTGACAAAAATGCAAGTGTTTTTTTAATTTTTTATAATTTTTATTTTTTTCGAACGATTGTGGCGATTCAATGTCCATCAGATCCGCTTCCTCCGCAATTTCCTGTCATACAAAAAAACTCGAAAGCCATTCAACTTTCGAGTCTGTATAGTAGCTGGTAGGGGAATCGAACCCCTGTTTCCGCCGTGAGAGGGCGGCGTCTTAACCGCTTGACCAACCAGCCATGTCCTTGCGACTTGTTTATCATACATCATCTGCTGCGAAAAAGCAAGCACTTTTTTCTCATTTTTTAATATTCTTCTATTTGATTTATTTCTCAATAATTTCAGATTTTTCTTTCATTTTTTACATATTTTTGCTATAATATAGAAAACGATATGCATGTGGTATCCTGACAGAACAAAGGACACCGAAAGGGGGGCTTCCTATATGAGTAATACTATCGTCACCATCGGAAGAGAATTTGGCAGCGGCGGCCGCGTCATCGGCGAAAAGCTGGCCGCAAAGCTTGGCATTTCCTTCTATGACAAGGAACTGATCGAACTGGCTGCAGAGAAAAGCGGCATCCATCCCGACGTATTAAAGGGCGCAGACGAGGTTGCCACCAATCCGTTTTCCAGTCCTTTCACCAACCCTACCGTTGATCAGGGAACCCTCAATGACCGGCTGTTCAAATATGAACAGGATATCATCCGTGAGATTGCCGCCAAGGAATCCTGTGTCATCGTTGGCCGGTGCGCCGATTACATTCTCCGGGATCAGCCAAACTGCATCCGCGCATTCATCTATGCCGATATGCAGTATAAGATCCACCTCATCCGGGAACGCCATCACCTGAAAGACCCGGAACTCATCGAGAAGATCATCCGCCGCACGGATAAGAACCGCCGCACCTACTATCAGTACTACACCGACCAGAAATGGGGTGCCAGAGAGAACATGGATCTCATGATCAACAGCAGCCTTCTGGGCATCGACGGTTCCGTGGAACTGCTGGCAGCGGCTGTAAGACTGAAAACCGAAAGTTCCGCAGAATAAATATGATAGGATGCCATTTTCTATCATATAAAAACAAGGGGAAGTCCACCTGGGCTTCTCCTTTCTTTTCCTTGCATATTCATCACTTTACATATCCGGCATTGGTTCCACGGGCAAATTCCGCTCAAACAACCGGTACTCTGTCCAGCCGGTATCCTCATAGTACATATTTTTCGCCGCAACAAACGCAAAACCGCAGCTTCTGTAAAGCGCTTCCGCTGCCTTACAGGCGCCCAGCACATCCAGACGCACCGCTTTCTTATGTTCCTGCTCCGCCAGATCCAGCACATGTCCCACCACGATTTTCCCGATGTCTTTTCCCTGCATCCGGGGATGGACAGCCAGCGCATGAGGGATCAGCACCTCCACCGGTTCACAGGTGATCCCCCAGGGACAGCCGAGATATCCCTCGTTGCATTCGCTGTTTAAGATCACGCAGGCATATAAAACACCGCCCTCCGCCAGGGTGTATAGCTCTCCCTTTTCCAGACTGGTTTGGATAAAATCATCCGACGGATAAACGCCCTTCTCCCAGCCCAGGTTTTCATTTGCCGTATTGTTCTTATGAATGTCCTCTATCACATCCCAGTAAAACTGCCGGGTCGCCGCAAAATCACTGCTGTTCGCTTTTTGAAACTGTAACATAGATGCCTCCGGTTATGGTCTGCCTGATCTCCTGCTCAAACGGTAATCTCGATCTGGTTGTCCTCCACGGCCAGGATACAGCTTTCGTAGTAGCCGTCTCCGGTTGTTCTCGGTCCGCTGACCACCGCGTAGCCATCTGCCCGCAACCGGGCCGTCAGTGTATCCACCGCTTCTTTGCTTCCGACAGAAAAAGCAATGTGGGCATACCCGGTGCGCTCCGGCACTTTTGCATCATCAATCATCGTCGGCTTGTTCATGAGTTCCAGCCGGATGCCATCATCAAAGGTGAGAAAATACGACCGGAAACCTGTCCGGGGATTGCGATACCCGTCATTCGACTTTGCACCCAGATACTTGACAAAGAAATCCCGGGCTTCTTCCAAATGACTGACATACATGGCAACGTGTTCAATCCTCATGTGCTTCTCCTTTCTGCAGGCCGTTGTGCTTCAAAATCACTCATTAAAATTGATCTCTTTTAACAGCTTTTTGATATAACTGCGCTCGCCGACGATCATCAGATGGTCTTCCCGGTTAAAAACATAATCAGGGCCGGGCAACAGCTTCATATCCTCTCCCACCTTCGTGGCCAGAATACTGATCTGATACTTTGCCCGGAAGTCCACTTCTCTGATGGTCTTACCCACCCAGATTTCTGCCGTGGAGATCTCGTAAATGGAATACTCATCCGTCAGCTCGATGTAGTCAAACACATGACTGGAGCTCAAAGACACCGCCAGGCTCTCCGCAATGTCCCGGTCCGGATAAATAACCTCGTCCGCACCATTTCGCAGCAGAAACTTGGCATGGATATCCCGGTTGGCCTTACTGACCACATACGCGGCACCCAGCTCTTTTACCAGGCTGGTGATCTCCAGGCTGCTCTGGAAATTGGTGCCGATACAGACAATGCACATGTCAAAATTGCCCACGCCCAGACTTTTGAGTACCTCCACATTGGTACAATCGCCGATCTTGGCCGTGGTGACAATAGGCAACAGGTCTTCCAGCTTCTTTTCATCCATATCCACGATCATCACCTGATTGCCCATCTCACACAGGTTTTTGCACAGGTGATGGCCGAATTTTCCCATTCCTATCATTAAAATTGATTTCACTGTTCTCCTCCTACTATCCCACTGCTATTTTTTCCACCGGCTGCCGTACAGGCGCCGGGCGTTTTCTCTGAGAAAAAGAAAGGGCAAAGGATAAGCTTCCCACACGGCCGCAGTACATGAGAAAAATAACGAGCAGCCGGGATACCAGCCCCAGATCTCTCGTAATGCCCACGGTTATGCCCACTGTGCCGATGGCAGAAAATGCCTCAAACATGGCATCCATGGCCGACATACCGTCCGCACTGCAAATCCACAGCGATGCCACCAGCGCCAGCGTCAGATTGATCATGAGAATGGCTGATGCCCGCTTCACCGCATCTTCCTCCAGTCTCCTCCCAAATACGTTGATATCTGCCTCATGCCGCACGTTGGAACGCACGCCCAGCACCAGCACAGCCAGCGTGGTTGTCTTGATGCCGCCCGCCGTAGAGCCGGGGCTTCCGCCCACCAGCATGAAAAACAGATGAAAGAGCTTCGTTCCTTCCGAAAGTCCTGCGAGATCTACCGTATTAAACCCGGCTGTCCGCACACTGGCAGAGGCAAACAGCGCTTCCAGCAGCTGTATGGCAGGCGCCTGCCCGGCAAACAGCCTGTGACGCTCCAGCAGCCAGATGCCCAGGGCACCGCCCAATAACAGCACCGCCGTCACCGTCAGCACCAGCTTCGTCTGCATCGTATATTCCTTCCAGTGCCAGCGATACGCCACCACATCCTGCCAGACAAGGAAACCGATGCCGCCCATGACAATGAGAGCGATGAGCACACCGTTCACCAGCGGATCCGTCTGAAACCGCACGAGAGAATCATAAGGCGCATACCGCCCCATCAGGTCAAAGCCCGCATTACAGAAGGCAGAAACCGCATGAAACACGCTGTAAAACAGCCCTTCGCCCCAGCCCAGCAGCGGCACAAAACGAAAGGCCAGCAAAAAGGCGCCCAGCCCCTCGCACAGCAGTGTCCCCTTCAGCACCAGACGCACCAGCCGGACGATGCCGCCGATCCGATCACTGTTCATACTCTCCTGCAGGATGCCCCGCTCCCGCAGGCTGATCTTGCGCCGCAGGAAAAAGGAAAACAGGGTGGCAATGGTCATGAACCCCAGGCCGCCGATCTGAATGAGGATCAGGATCACCACCTGTCCGAACCGGCTCCACTGGGTGTATGTGTCCACCGTCACCAGGCCCGTCACGCAGGACGCACTGGTGGCTGTAAACAGCGCATCCAGCACAGGAACGCTTCCGTTTCTGGAAGAAAAGGGACAAAGCAAAAGCAATGTCCCCGCTGCAATCATCAGAAAAAATCCCAACGCAATAATTTGCGTCTGGGTAAATGTTTTTTTGATCATTCCTCTTCTCCGTAAAGGATTTTCCCGGCCAGCATCACCGCATCCTTGATGCAGCCGCCGCAGGAGCGTAAGACATTCCCTGTCTCCACGCCCTTTAACTCCTCACAGACAACACTGGAATTTTTCTCCTGGAATTCCTTGACGATCTCCCGGGAAAGCTTGTAGGTTGCCCCCTTGGAATCCGGGTGTTCCACATTGCCGGTGCTGTTTTTCATGCCTGCCAGCAGCACCGCGCCGGACACGGCGCCGCAGGTGCCCTTCATGCCGCCCATGCCAAGGCCAAAGCCTTCCGTCAGCTGAAACATGGTTTTCTCATCGATGCCTGCTTTGTCGCAGTAAGCGCAGGCCACTGCCTGAGCACAGTTAAATCCTCTGTCATGGTACGCCATGGCCAGAGCCACGCGATCCTCCAGCTTCATATTCTTACGATCTTCCATCGTTCATCCCCTCCGTTTTATTCCAGAATGCCGCTCTCTTTGATGACCTGCACCACTTTTTCCATGGTGGGCACGTCCAGCACCAGTGCCATACGCACATAGCCCTCGCCCAGGGAGCCAAAGCTGCTGCCCGGCACAACGATAACGCCGGATTTTTCCATCAGATCCAGGGTAAATTTCTCAGAGCTGGTATAGGAAGCCGGGATGGGTGCCCACACGAACATGGTTCCCTTGCTGTCCGGCACGTTCCAGCCGATGCTGCGCAGGCCGCCGCAAAGGGCACGGTTTCTTGCCGCATACTCTTCCTGCTGACGCTCTACGCCGTCAAAGGGGCCGTTCAGCGCTGCGATTGCCGCATCCTGTACCGGATAGAAAATACCATAGTCGATCTGGGAACGCAGGGTACGGAACTTCTGAATGATGGCTTCATTGCCCAGCACAAAGGAAACCCGGGCACCGGTCAGGTCAAAGGTCTTGGACAGGGAATAATACTCCACGCCCACCTCACTGGCACCGTCGTATTTCAGGAAAGACTGTCCCTCTCCGTCATAAATGATGTCCGCATAGGCATTGTCGTGAATGATGATAATATTGTATTTCTTTGCAAATGCGATCAGTTCCTCATAAAAGGCATCGTTGGCCGTGGCACAGACCGGATTGGCCGGGTAAGAAACCACCATCACCTTTGCCTTCTTTGCCGTCTCCTCCGGGATATCGGAAAATTTCGGCAGGAAGCCGTTTTCCTCATATAGCGGATATTTGACAATCTCGGCACCGCACAGGAACGGGCCCACCTCAAAAATCGGGTAGCCGGGGTTGGGCACCAGCACCACATCACCGGGATCGCACAGTGCCCAGCAGATATGGGTCATGGCTTCCTGGGAACCGTTCACGGCCATGATCTGTTTCGTATCCAGCTGCACGCCAAACCGTCTGTTGTAAAAATTCTGCATGGCTTCCAGCAGCGCCGGGCGCTCCACCAGAGAATACTTGTAGTTCTCCGGCTTGCTGGCAGATTCTGTCAGTGCCTGCATCACATGAGGTGCCGGTTTGAAATCCGGGGTACCAACAGAAAGATTGTAAATGGTTCTTCCCTGGGCCAGCAGCTCATTTTTCTTCTTATTCAATAATGTGAAAATTCCTTCCTGAAAGGAATCCATACGCTTTGCAAATGTGATTTCCATAATCAGTCTTCTCCCTTTTTGTATAAACTATCTACTATTTTATTGCTTTTTGCAGTAAAGTCAATATCCTCGCGCAAAAATGATTTTCAGTTGCAAATTGCTGCCGCTTCTGCTATTGTTTATTTATGGGAATCCATCAAATTCTGATGCATAAGGAGAAAAAATATGAGTGAAAATCCGTTCAAGAATCTGGAAGAAGAAGAGATCGATATGACCGTTACCCTCTGCCTGGACGACGGCAGCGAAGTGGAATGCGAAGTGCTTGCCATCTTCCCGGCAAGCAACAAGCAGATGTACGTGGCTCTGCTTCCCGTCGAGCAGGAAAGTGAGGACGAGGACGACATTTATTTATACCGGTATTCCGAGGATGCCGATGGCAATCCGGTGCTGGACAACATCGAGGACGATGAGGAATACGATATCGTTGCGGATGCTTTTGATGAGCTGATGGACAGCGAAGAATACGACGAGCTGTTCGGCGACGAGGACGACGAATAAAACAGAAGCAACACGACAGGGACGCCGATCCAGGATCAGCGTCCCTTTTCCTGTTCTGTCCTTAAAATACCCTTCTCGATACAGTAAGCCATATTCAGTGTGATCCGCCGGTGATCCCGGTCGAAAAGGATCTCCGCCTTGTCCCCCTTTATGGACAGCAGTTTCCCGGTGCCGTACACCTTATGCCAGACAGTTCCTTTTTCCTTTGCCTTTTCCCGGTCAAAAAGCAGCTCCCCGATGAAACGGGAAGGCTCCTGCCTGCGGCCGTACCGTTCCTTCACGGAACAGATGTGCAGCTCATTTTTTGCCCGGGTCATGGCCACATAAAAGAGCCGCCGCTCTTCCTCGATTTCCTGGGTAGTTACCGCCTTCTTATGGGGCGTGATCTCCTCATTGGCATCCACGATGTAAACAATGGGATATTCCAGTCCCTTGGAGGCATGCATGGTCATAAAGGCCACCGCCTCCCGGTCGGCCCGTTTTTTCTGCATCTGCCGCTGCCATTCCTGCTGATATTCTGCGATATGAGAAAACCAGGCGTCAAAGCTGTCGTAATTCTTCGCCGCCTCCATGAGCTCCTCCAGCACATCAGTCAGCTCCGATGCCGGAATGCCCCGCTGGGCTGCGTACTCCAGCAGGTACGCCTCATACCCCACCACATGCCTGATATAGTGCAGGGCCCCATAGGGGTTCATTTTGCCGATCATTTTGGCATCATACCAGAACCGGTCGATGCGCTCCTGCATCCAGTCCTTCTCCCGATAGTATTCCTCCAGATTTTCAAAGGAAAGTTGAACGCTGTTCACCGCCTCCCCGGCTGATGTACCGGTTAGGCCGGTTCATGACTCGCAGAAAATCCTTCCGCTCCCGGCCGCCCATGCCGATGCGGATATAGCTCATCATATCCAGGGCGATCCAGTGATGATAAATGTCCGGCATGCCGTCCCGGACAGAAAAGGGCACGTTAAACTCCATCATCCGATCCAGCAGCGGTCTTGCCTGATTTGCCGTCCGGTACAGCACCGCCATACTGCCCGGCGGCGTGCCGTTCTCCAGCCGTTTCCGGATATCCTCCACCAGAAAAGCTGTCTCCTCCGGCACGTTCCGAAATTCCCGCACATCCACCGGCCGCCCCGGTTTGCGGTGGGCCCGCAGTGCTTTCCGGTACCGCTCCTCGTTATGGGCGATGAGGCAGAGGGAACGGGTCACGATCTCCGCCTGGGAACGGTAATTCACATCCAGCAGCACCCGGTCTGCCTTTGGAAAATCCTCCTGAAAATGCAGCATGATCTCCGGTCTGGCCCCCGGAACCGGTAAATGGACTGGTCGTCATCTCCCACCACGAACAGATTCTGCCGCTCCCCGGCCAGCAGCCGCAGAATATCATATTGAATCCTGTTCACATCCTGAAACTCATCCACGAGAAAATACCGGAACCGGTTCTGCCAGGCCGCCAGGATATCCTTTCTCTGGGATAAAAGCTCGTAGGTGTACACCAGCATATCGTCAAAATCGATCTTCCGCATCTGCCGCATCCGCTGTTCATAACTCCGGTACAGCCGCAGGAAAACCGGCCGTTCGCACACCCTGGGCATCCACTGCTCCGACGGGATCCGGTCATTTTTCAGCAGACCGATCTCTGAGAGCACATTCTGGATAAATTCACTCTCATCCCCGATGTCCAGCGTCTCTTTTTCCAGCGCTTCCCGGATGATCTGCCGCTGCTCCTCCTCCCGGACAATGCTCTCCGCCGTATAGCCGTAGGCATATTTTAAAATCCGGAAGAAAAAGGAATGAAAGGTGGAAAAGGTCACCGGCGGCACGCTTTTTCTGCAAAGGAGCGCAAACCGCTCCCGCATCTCTTCCGCCGCCGCCCGGGTAAAGGTGATGACCAGAATGGACGTGGGCGCAATGCCCCGCACGTTCACCATCTGCTGTACCCGATGAGCAATGACCGTGGTCTTGCCCGATCCCGGTCCTGCCAGCACAAGGAGAGGGCCATCTCCATAACAGATGGCCCTCTGCTGCCCGGGGTTCCATTTCCCCGTTACGCTATTTTCCTGTGCGGTTCCTGTATTTTTCACTGATGTGTTCTGATTGCTTTCCATAGAACACTCCTTTTTTTGAACATTGTTCATTCCGACAATGTATGCTTATTCATTCCGATTGCAGGAACACAGAGTTACTGCACGACAGTCTCCAGCAGCGCAATGCCGTTCTGGATTCTGCGGATGGACTCCTCTTTTCCCAGAACCTCCAGGATCTCGGTGGCTCCCGCCGGTGTCATCTGCTTGCCGGACAGTGCGGTACGGATCGGCCACATCACCTGGCCATTCTTGTAGCCCTTCTCCTGGGCAAAGGCCAGCAGCCGCTCATAGAGCGCGTCGTTGGTGTAATCGTCCTGGGCTTCCAGCACCGGCAGCACCTCTTTCATCACGGTCAGGGAAGACTCCTCAGTGGTCTTCATTTTCTTATGGCGGTACATGGACGGATCATACTCCGGCACTTCCTCAAAGAAATCAATGAGTGGCGCAATGTCCGGGAAATACTCGATACGGGTCTGTACCATGCCGGCGATCTTCCGCAGATCCAGATCCCGATGGATGGTCTGCTGGATATACGGCTTCGCCATCTCATAGAACTTATCCGGATCCATGGCCTTGATGTATTCGCCGTTCATCCATTTTAATTTTACAATGTCAAATACCGCCGGGGACTTGTTGATCCGCCGATAATCAAAGGCCTTCACCAGCTCCGGCAGAGAATAGATCTCCCTGTCCTCCGCCGGGCTCCAGCCCAGCAGTGCCACGTAGTTCACAACTGCCTCGGATAAGAAGCCCTGCTCGATCAGATCTTCATAAGAAGAGTGACCGCTTCTCTTACTCAGCTTCTTGTGCTCCTCGTTGGTGATCAGCGGACAGTGGATGTACTCCGGCACCTCCCAGCCAAAAGCCTCATACAGGCGGTTATACTTCGGTGCAGAAGACAGATACTCGTTGCCGCGCACCACATGGGTGATGCCCATGAGATGATCGTCGATGACGTTTGCAAAGTTATAGGTAGGGAAACCGTCAGACTTGATCAGGATCATGTCGTCCAGCTCCTCATTGTTTACGGTGATATCTCCATAAATCACATCGTGGAAGGTTGTCGTTCCCTCTGTTGGCATGTTGATGCGGATGACATACGGCTTGCCCGCATCCAGATTGGCCTGGATCTCTTCTTTGGACAGATGCAGGCAGTGCTTGTCATACACGGAAATCTCCTTGCCTGCCACAACCTGTTTCAGCCCTTCCAGACGCTCCTTATCACAGAAGCAGTAATAAGCGTCGCCCTGCTCGATGAGCTGCTTCGCATATTTCATATAAATGCCCTGTCTGCAGCGCTCACTCTGCACATAGGGGCCGCAGCCGCCGTCCTTGTCCGGGCCTTCATCGTGGATAAGACCGGTCTTCTCCAGGGTACGGTAAATGATATCCACTGCGCCCTCCTGGAAACGCTCCTGGTCGGTATCCTCGATACGCAGGATAAAATCGCCGTCCTCATGCTTGGCGATCAGGTAGGTGTACAGTGCGGTTCTTAAATTGCCCACATGCATCCGGCCTGTGGGGCTCGGTGCAAATCTTGTTCTTACTTTTGCCATATGCTCTATCTCCATTTCCTCATGATATTTTTCCATTTCTGTTATCAGTGCATCCTATTATATACCATATCCTTCCGGTTTGACAAGCGCTTCCCTTTCGCAAACCTTCACAATCTCTTCAAAAGTCCGTCACATTTTTTTCACACTTACCGGGTATAGTAAATATCGTAAAAGGAAAACACCTTTTTCATAACCCTCTCTTTTTCATAGCACCGATATCCCCTCCCCCTCTTAACGGATATCGGTGTTTTTGTTTTCCCGATCTTTCGTTTTCAATATTAAGTTTTCCGTAAGAAAATCTTCGAATATCTTTCACATATTTTTTCAGATTATCTGATATGATAACTATACGATAAATAGTAATCGGATTGGATTCTTTCTTCAGCAAGGGAGGTATTTCCATGTATGAACACAATCACTTTATGAATTATATTATCCTGGCCTTAAGCGTGCTGGCTATCACGATTACCGGCATGACCTACTCTCTTTCCGCAAAGTCCGGCGTCGCTTCCAGGGAACGCCTGTCTGCGCCAACTGTGACTGTTTTGCAGGTCACGGAGGAAGATACATCTGTGGCAAACACGCCTGTATTTTTCTAGCACATAAAATAAATTTTACTTTGTGTCTGCTCTCACGAACAGGCACATTTTTTTATTCTCTGCATAGGATATGAGGAAGTTTTCTCATGCGAGGTTTTCTATGCCATCTTCTTCTCTCACCGCATTTGCACAGGACATGACGGATACCGGCCAGCTGGACGTCTCGGTTGTGTCCGCTGCCACCGCTGCCCCCGTAGCTGATGCCCAGGTTTCCATCGCTTATACCGGCGATCCTTCCGGTGCCATCGAACAGCTCACCACAGACAATAACGGCCAGACGGAGGCCGTCTCCCTGCCCGCGCCGCCGGTGGAATACAGTCTGAATCCCGACCGCCCCCAGCCCTATTCCGAATATACGCTTACCATTACGGCACCCGGCTTTGATCCGTTCCAGGTGTCCGGCGTGGAGGTACTGCCGCTGATCACGTCTCTTTATCAGGCCCGGCTTCGCCCCCGCACCCGCCCGGCGGAGGAATCCCTCTATGTCATCGGCCCCCACACGCTCTACGGGGATTATCCACCGAAAATCGCAGAAACTGAGATCAAGCCGGTTCAGGAAAGCGGGGAGATCGTTTTAAGCCGGGTGGTGGTGCCAGAAACCATTGTGGTGCACGACGGCCCGCCCACAGATCGTTCCGCCTCGGACTACTATGTTTCCTATAAGGATTACATCAAAAATGTGGCTTCCAGTGAAATCTATGCCACCTGGCCAGACGCGGCCATTCGCGCCAACATTCTGGCCATCATGTCCTTTACCCTGAACCGGGTGTACACGGAATGGTACCGGAATCGCGGCTACAATTTCACCATCACCTCTTCCACAGCCTTTGACCACAAGTGGATCCCCGGCCGGAATATTTTCGACACCATTTCTCTGGTGGTGGATGAGATTTTTGCCGACTATCTGTCCCGCCCGGGCGTGCGCCAGCCCATCCTCACCCAGTACTGTGACGGCAGGCGGGTGTCCTGTCCCAACTGGCTGACCATTCCGTTAAAACGTATGAAATTCTACTACACGCAGAAAGAGCAGGAGGTGTCAGCATTCTCCTGCTCTTTCCACTATCCAATTACTCTCACATAACTTGTGTACAGTTACAATATAACACGCAGTTCTTCCGGTGTCATCCTCTATCGTTCGACGGTTTTCTCACATATACAACACAGACAGATCCACATTGCCCTTGATGCCAGGCACCCGCCCCTGGCTGGTGAACTGCCAGCCCATGAGGTTTTTAACAAAGGTCGGCGCATATCTCTTTTCCGGATCCTGGTTGAGATACATCACGCGGTTATACGGATACCTTGCAATCCAGAACCTGCAGTCCAGCTGCGACACATCCAGCACGTTGAGATACCAGTCTTTGTTACAATACAGATCAAAGGTATACCCTGCTGCTTCGATGACCTTTCTGGCGGCCAGAATGTTCTTCGTCAGCTGGCGCTTGCCAAGCTTCCGGAGGGACTTGTCCTCCATATCCCACCAAACGGTCACCTCCGGGCCGCAGCCAACGCTCTGCAGTGCAGCTACCACCTGCTGTGCCTCTTTAATGCTGGCGGCTTCTGTGAGGGCATAGCTATACTTGTACACGTCAAATCCGATGCCGTACTTCCGACAGCCCGCCACATTATTTTTGAACTGATAATCCAGCTTGCCAGATCCCCGGACGGACCGCAGGATGGCGAAGCCGATATGCTTTGCTACCTGCTGCCAGTCGATCACGCCCTGATTGTCTGATACATCAATGATCTTTTCCATCATGGTTTACTTGCCTCCTTTGAATCGGCCCCACAGCTCCGTCAATTTCTGCCAGCCGTACATCGAAACAAACGCCACCAGGAATCCGGCCATAATCGCTGCCAGGATCGTATACCACAAAATAGCCTGCTGAACGTACTGCATGTAAGCGATAAAGGCCGTGATGGTAAGTGTCAGCGAAAGAACCAGCACCAGGGCATCTGTGGGGATCTTCGCTAACAGCCCCACGCCTTTAAACACTTCTGTTATCACGGACACGCAAAACGCCAAAACACCGATTGCTAAAATAATTGTCTCAATACTCATATTCATTCCTCCTGATCGTGTGCCTGCTTATTGATATGCTTCTCGATCTTGTCAATGGCTTCTGTCACAGGGCCGTTGCAGCCCTGTTCTTTTAAGCCTTTAAGACAAGCCAGAATGCCATATGTCAGCAGGCACTGTTCTGATTTTAATTTTTCAATTTCTGTATCCTGTCGATTCTGCCGCAGATACCAACGATACACTGCAAAAACGACAGAAAAAATGGCCCCGATTGCTGCCAGCAGGCTCGCGGCCGTAATGATTGTATTTACATCCACATACATTTGTCTTTATCCCTCTCTGTGCCGCCACAGGCAGTAATGTGGCCGCTCCTCGGCAAATATCAGATACCGCAGCCAGTCGTCCAGGATGATAGCCGCCACAGCCACCAGAATCCACAACAAGCTGTACGGCAGGCAGATTTGTCCCAGGACATTGCCCGGCATTCCGCTGTAGTCCCATACATGCCACCCCAGCGCCAGGTTGACAATGCAACCGGTCAGGAACTCCAAGGATGTGATAATCCCGGCCCCGATCAGCGCCTGCTGCCACAGTGGCATACACCATGGTATCAGCTCATTGATCAAGCCGATCAGGACGAAACAAAGGCCGCCCAAACAAAACATTGTCCAGTGCGACCGACCGCGCCAAATCAGCTCCATACCTATGTACAGCCATCCTCCGATCACCCACAAGATAACACTCTTAAGATACTGCCTCACTCACATCATCTTCCTTTGCGCTTGCCGCAATCTTGGCCAGATAATCCTTCAACACTTCGGACTGGTATGCAACCGGTACATCAGCACCGTAATGGATTTCCAGCAGAGCATCCTTGTCAGCTGCCGCCTGGATCCACATGTTGATGCTGTTACAGTACGTCCGATGGTAACCGATCCAAAACATGGTTTGCTGCACGATAAGGCCAATCTCATCCGGCGTGTAGTACCTGCACGGCTGACCATCCTCATGGTACGCAATCTGCTGTTCTCCTGCGGTGACCGCCGCCTGGCTCCCGATCAGATTAATCTGGTCGTTGGCCGTCAGAGAAAAATGTTCTACACCTCCCGGAAGCTGCACATCAACACCCTTGGCAATGGTCTGCTCACAGGCGGCACTCACTTCCTGCTTTTTGGCCATTTTAAGCTCATCAAGTGTAGGCTCATAGATCGGTTCTGGATCTGGCTCTGCAGGTGGCTCATACACGCTGCCGTCATTGGATAAGATGTATCCATTTTCAAGCGCCTGGTATACGGTGCTATAACCACTGTAGGCCCCGAACACATTACCAGCATCATTGGCAAGCTTGAACTCAACCAGCAGCTCCGCAGAAGGGGTATCTCCGTCAAAAGTGAGCACCACCCTGTTCTGGCCCTCTGGATAGCATCTGCCGGTTACGATTTCTTCATTCTTTAAAATAATATTCAATTCTTCATCCTTTCCGAACCGAAACACGAATATTGGCAAGCATGGAACTTATGATAAGCTGCTGTCCTACTCCGGCACCGAACAGTCAAGCTATACAGTATCAGACATGAGCAAATATCGATACTTGTATGTTGTAGAACAATATGCAGATGGAGTGTCTATATACAGACAAGCTTTTGTACCAATAGAATTATTTCGATCATCCTGCAATACTGGATATAATTCTTGGCTGTCAACGGATCGTTTCCAGTTGAGATGGGAAAATAAAACACGGCTGCAGGCAGCTAGAGTATCTGGAACCACAGGACGCGTTTTAACCGTATATGGTGTGTATTAAAATGAAGAATCCGTCAAATAGGTAAAACCAAACCTGCAAATAGAGGTTCCACTATAAGCGGAACCATAATTGTATAAGGCCACTCGCCCATCTGGAAACACTGTGATCTGATAGTCGGAATTGCGGCTGGATGCAACAATGGCCCGTCGCATTGGGCGAAATGGTGCATCCAACGTGGCAATAGTTGTTTCACCTGCAGGAGCTCTAGTGATATCGCCCGTATAATTTACTGATACGACATTTCCAATCCTATCAGCATACATTGTTCCTGCCAATAATCCTCCGGTATACTGCTTTGATACGGTAGATAATTTCGTGTTTCGATATTCTCTTTTCAAGGTTCCTCGGTTGCAAAAAGGCACAACAAAAGCGCCTGACACTGCCAGACGTCTCCTGTACTTGTTTTAAATTACTTATGCAGCATACTTTTGATACGCAGCTTTAACAGTATTACGGCTGTACACATAATAGATCTGCGTGGTACTGATGGATTCGTGGCCCAGCAGCTGCTGCACGTCCTGTATATTGCAGCCACGATTGATCAAGTGCGTGGCCATTGTCCGGCGGTACCGATGCGGATGCACATTACTCACCCCGGCCCTGCGGCCCAGGTCGCGGATTACTCTCTCAATCCCCGCCTTTTGCAAACGTTTGGCCGCTCTCATGGATACAAACAATGATTCTCCGGCATCAGATCTGCTCTGCAGATATTCCCGCAAATACATGGCACAGCGCTCCGTTATATACACAATCCGCTCCTTGTTTCCCTTGCCAAGCACACGCACCTCTAGCCGCTCGAAATCCACATCCAAAATATTCAAAGCCACCACTTCCGATACTCTCGTACCGGTTGCGTATAAAAACTCTACCAAGGCAATGTCCCGCTTTGTTTTACAGGCGTTCCTGATCCGTTCCAACTCCACGGCACTGAGATCTCTCTTTACCTTTTTCTGGCTGTGGATCATCTTAAGTGCCGCCGCTGGATCCCTCTGTATGTGGCCCTCCGCCGCCAACCATTTAAAATACGCCCTGATGTACCGCCGCACATTGTCCAACGTGTTGTTGGCAACCTTGCGCACGCGCTTATAACATGCCAAATAATACCGTAAATCATACAGTGATATCTCCTCTTCTGGTTTACCTGAAAACGCCAGCAGCATCCGAATATGACGTCCGTACTGATCAAGCGTGCTCTCGGCCTTGCCCTCCATCCGCAGCGTGGCCAAGTACATACTCAGGTAGTCTCTCCTGACGATTGCTTCCGTCAGCTCTGTGCACCGCTCCTGCAGCTCATACCTATTTAGGCAGATCGTTATCGCATCTTCCACCCGCCGCAATACATCTTGTGCAATGCCTCCCAGCGCCTGCAATACTTCATCAATCACCTGTGATCTGATATCCATGTCTCCGTCCTCCGTTTTTGGCTTTATTATAAGCCTGCGGGCATTAAACATCGAAACACGAATATTGCAAACAAAACATCACTTAAAGGATTTTCAAGTGGCCAGAAAATAGATTTTGACTTTAGACCATTCGGGCGGAACATCGCTCGGATGCGCGTGGCAGATACTACTATGTTTGATCTGGTGCCCAATAATGCAGACAGCAGTACAAATAACAAAATCACAAACCTTAAAGTGGATTACAGCGGCACGCCCTGGAAACTGTCTGTGGATGTTTACATTGATGGCAGGACTTACACCAAGACAATCAATTTTGACGCATGATTAAATATATAAAAAGATCGCCCTGACGTACAGGTTCTGATTGACCGAAGAATATAAGCGTATGCTTTTACCATCGTCGCTTGTGCCGATGCTTATTATCGTGTTATCCCATCCGGCAGATGCCGCCACCAATTCTGGGATGACGCATAAAACAGTGCCTCCTGAAAAGTCAGCATCCCCTGGGGTAAAAAGCACTGTTTTACCAGCCGGCGCCGAGTATGCTTTGTAAGTAGTTTTTACCTTTATAGCACTGTCTTTGGTCGTGGCAATATTCGTGTTTAGCTGCGCGAAACCGCCCTTGATTGCCAGTGCATCCACCAGATATCCGGCCTCCGTGGCCGCCATGACCTCATCGTAGCTGCTCAGGATCCAAGCCGCCAGCTTACCCTTCACCCACGCAAAAAATGTACTTAACTTGCTTCGTTTCGTTGGCTGTGTCTCCGGCTCCACGATCAACAGCGCATCGTCCGTCAAGCCCTCCGCCTGGGCTTCTTCCAGATCTGTAATTTTTGTTCCCAAAACGTTATTTGCCATAATCGCTCATCTCCTTTATACTTCGCCCGATGTAATGATAGCTCTTGACATTGACCGTGCCAGAAGCTCTATTGCCTCCTGCACATTGGTCACTCCCAGACCTGCTGTTGTATCGTCAAAATTTGTATTTGCTGCATCCCCGCCTGGTTCACCTTTTGGCCCCGTGGCGCCCCGCGGGATTGCGAAATCAAATATCGCGTCCGTGTTGGTGCCGCTGTTGGTCACCTTTGCTTCGCCACCGGGATCACTGGTCGTTACTTTTCCAACTTTTATGGTGGAGCGGTCACCCTTCTCTCCCTTCTGGACGGTTTTCTTGATTGCTTCCAACTCTTGTAAAGATTTCTGCAAGGCCGTGAATTCATCTAAGCTTTCGATGGCCTCGTTGTCGATGTTGCTCGGATACACCAACAGCCGGAAGATCGGCGTGGACAAGACACCGTCCGCATCAATGATCTGTATCTCCGCCTCTGCCTCCCCGGCCACCGCCAGAGACTGCGTCCGAAGAGGCACAACCACTTTCTCCCCGTCCATGGTGCAGACGTTGTAGATCTTTGTGCCGTCCGGTTTCTTGATATAGATTTTTGGTACCGCATCCGGGATGACAATGGAGCTGTCAGCCTTTAACGTAACCGCAACCTCCCGGCAACTATCCCCCTGCTTGGCCTTTACGACGGGCAGTGGATCCGGCTGCATAAGGTCAACCGTTACCTCGGTTCTTATCTTCATCCGCTGCCTCCTTCTTTTCCTTTTCCAGTTCTGCCTCGTAGCTTCGCCGGTCACAGGCCAGCTCCTGCTGCGCCGCCGCAGAAAGCTCCCTGTGGATGCCGGCAAGTACCGGTTCCAGGATTGTGGCCGGAAGCTGCGCAGCATTGATCTCCCGCCACACAGCACGCCGCATATCATCAAGCGCAACTGTTACTGGTTTTTCCATATAAATCATCCACCCTTTCACTTAAAAACTGGAATGCTGCCACCATATCGGCAAGCAGCTCATCATATTCCAGGCAATATCTCTTTTGTTTCCTCTTGCCCGGTAGAACAAACTCATCCACCACCGCCCAGTCCGCATACATAGCATCCTTTAGATCCTGAGCGATAAACCCGTGGTGGTAGCGGTCGAAATCTTTTTTTACCGCATTTTTCCGGTAGCGATATTCCGCCGGAGCCAGATGCAGAATAAAGTCGTATGCCTTCTCTCTGTCCAGCCTGCGGATAGATCTCTTCAACCGCCGATCTGATGCCGTTGTGCCTTTCACCTCCCGGCCATTCTCGTCATACAGCGTGGCACCGCAATGCACTTCATAGGTGTTATAAGGTCCCAGCATCAGGTTGCCATCCACCGCATTGACCATCACATCCTGCCCATTTGACAATACCTGGAACTGCGCATAGCTGCTGTAGTCCGTAGAGATGCCGCCGCCCGGTTCGAATAGAAGACCGTTGCCGATGACGTAGGCTTTACGCATAACTGCAGTCCCAGCCTTGTCCACCTCGAACATGGACACACCGTTTTCCACCTGTCCCAGGGCAATGCCCTCCACGCCCAGGTAAACGCCGTCTGAATTGTATCCCAGCGCTGTTTTCCCGCCGGAATAAAGTTTCCCTGCAGCGATCACAAATCCGCCGGTGCCGCCGATGTACCCGGTGTTGGCCGTTATGCTGCCCGTAATTGTGGCATCTGTGGCCTGCAGCTTTCCTTCACTGGATACGATAAACTTATCTGCCAGATTGATGCTGCCCTTAAACATTTTCAACCCGGTATTGTCCATGATGGCAATGTTCTGGTTGCCGGCATCCCGCAGGTAAAACGTACCATTCCCATTGGAAGCGCCGCCCAGGATCAGGGTCCCGCCCCGGATCCGATCACAGGACATGGTGCCCACGGTGATGTAATTGGCCACGATTGCACCGTCCATAGTGATGGCCGTGCCATACGGTCCATTGTATCCGTTGCCACTGTATCCTAGGCCACCCATGTTCCAGCGCCAGACTTTTGTCGCGGTTTCCTTGTTGGGCTTGTCCATGATCAGAAGCTCCGTCACGTTCCCGTCTGCATCCTTCGGCAATACAACATAGCCCTTCTCTGCCAGACTGATCCTCGTCGTTGCATTGTCAATGGCAGCCTGCATCTGTCTCCGGAAGGGGCTGGACGGATTGTCCTGGTTATACTCCAACTGCTTGACCGTGCTCATAATCTTCGGTGCTACCGTTGACAGCGTCACCACATTTTTCTCCGGATAAAATGGATACCGGCGATATTGCACAATCTGGTGATTGATGGTTATCCCCTTGATGTCGTCCACCAGCCGGATCACCTGCATGAGTGCAAAATTCTGATGCCCATACAGTTCCGGATTTGTTTTGGCCAGATCCAGCACGTCGCAGGAATACGATATTTCCGGCACCGCCAGCTCCTTCAGCTTCTTTTTCATATCAGCCAGCAGATTCTCAACGATGGTATACCGTTCATCTTTCCAATAGACAGATATCACCTTGTCGGAATAAGTATGATCTTCCACATAGGGACTTCCGTCATTGATGGATGCCACAGACATGCCGTCCTTTCCGTATCCATACAAGCGGGTAGCAAAACTGGAACTCTTGCCTTTGTAATTTACTTCCTTCAGGTTCAGATCCCGGGACGCAAAAGCGCCCAGCGGTACAAACGCATCCGGATCCCAGATGTGCACTTGCTTATGCTTGACATCATACCGGATCACCACACTGTAAGTGCTTGCACACTCCTGAATCACATCCAGCGGCGTCCCTGCATCCAATTTGATCGTGCGCCTGTTATTGATATAAGAATGATCCACCACCGTCCACCCGGATGGCAGCACCCCTTCTATTGTCCCGGCCACCGTATCGCTGTCATTGGCATACGGCACACGCATGTCTGCCTTTAAAGCATCAAGATTCAGCTGACACTTGATTTTCGCCTGTGTTTTTCCGGCATCAATGGCCTTTACCAGATATGGCTGCTCATATTCAATGACAGCTTCTTCCAGGATCGCCTTGTAAGCCGGATCCTCCACCGGAATATCAAAAACAAGCTCATCCAGACCGGACCAGAGCTCGTCTATGTAAAAATCATCAATATTCAAAACGGGGTTGTCTGCCCCGTTTAAAAGCTTTAACACTTTATCACCGCCTTAAAAATACGCAGGATAATACTCTGTGGTAACCGAATCTTTGCAGTCAATATTGTTGATGCCCGGCACCAGATACGGAAATTGCAGCCACTCTGCCCGCTGCGCTGCCGGTACGCCATTGACCAGAATCCGCTTGGTAATTCCGTCCACTTTTAAAACTTCCCCTGCTGTCACCGAGGGAAAAGTCACTGTTCCCAGCCTATAATTTTCCCCAGATGATCCCACTGTTGCAGTCAGGATGCAATCCGTTTTCGGAAGCGTGCTCTCGCAAAACAGCCTGCTTCCCATCACGGTCTGCAGCGCGCCGTGCTTGTATCCAACAAAAGAGAACGTTGCGTCCATGACACCTTCCGTCACATACGTTTCAGCACCCACGGAGGTTAAAATGCACCGGTATCGCTTTTCATCCGGCATAATCAGCTCCAGAACGCCCAGCAAGCTTGCACAGAACATAGAATACCGCGTGTACGTTTCGTCGCTGGTCTTTCCGAAGAAAGTCAACTTAACCGTAAGGGTCTTCAGGCCGATCTTTTGACCAAGTAAAACCAAAGACCGGCCATTATCCGCATAGGAGGAATTGATCTCCGTCCCGGACACACTGTAATCTTGCTGCAGCATAGCGTTGTATTCCGATATGGGTACATTATTGACAAACAATTTATAATCCCTCCCATGCTAACTGCTCATTGGTAAATTCTGCCATTCCCCTGGCCATCTCCCGGCCATCCAGATATACCGGCACTTCCACGCGCCACCGTCTCGATCTGCCATCTGGCTGCTCCCCGTTATCATCCGGTTCGCCAGGACTGTATTTCTCCGTTGCCTCTGCCCCGGCAGCCTCAGCTTTTCGGTACGCACCGTCCTGCATAGCTTCCACTGCCCGGGATGCACTCTGTCTGGACACTTTTTCCAGTCCCGGCGTCTCATCCTCAATGCCGACATTGATACCAGCGACCATATTCCGACCAATCACGTCCCGCATAACCTTGGATGGGGAATGAATGCCCAGAAAGCTCTTGGCGGCATTCAGCGCCGCTTTCGCCACGCTCTTGGCCGCATTGACCACTGCGCCGATGCCGTTCTTCAATCCATTTACAATACCCTTGATGATATTGCTGCCAATGCTTGACCAGTCAATATTAAACGGATTTTTGATCTGCTGGATCAAATCTCGCACTGCACTGCCAATACTGGAAAACATGGATCTCAGACCAGAACCCAAACCCTTGATAATGTTCGCGCCTGTACTGAACAAATTCAGCAGAGAAATTGTATTCAGGATTGCCTGTACAATCTCTCCGGCGTTGGCAATGATCGTCGGGATGCTGCTGATGATACCTCGGCCAAGTGTGATCAGAATCTGCACGCCTGCAGCCAGGATTTTCGGCAGCGCCCCGTACACAGCCGCGGTGAAACTATTGATCAGCCGCGGTACCTGCTCGATGAGCGTGGGCAGTGAATTTGCAATGCCCTGTACCAACGCCAGAATAATCTGTATACCAGCATCCAGAACGGATGGCAAATTGTCTATAATTCCCTGCGCAAATGTCAGCAGCATCTGCAATGCAACCGGTACCAGCTGCGGCAACTGTTCCACCACACCAGTAATCAGATCGGATACCAGCTGCTGACCTGCAGCTAAGATCTGCGGCATGCCGGATGCAATACCGGAAATAATAGAGCTCAGCAACGAAGTTGCCAGCGCCAATACATTCGGCAGCTGCTCCACTGCGCCGGTGATCAGGTTACCAATTAATTCTCCGCCTGCGGAAACAAGTCCCTCCACACCGCCAGATTTAAACGCGTCTGTCAGCTCATTGATAGCATCAATGCCAAGCTGTGCAAATCCCGTCAAAGGTTCCTGGATGGATTCGTAGATTTCTATACCCAGCCCTTCTGCAGAGGATTTTAAAATTGTAAGCTGACCCTGCAGATTGTTTTGCATGGTCTCCGCCATCTGGGCTGAGGCCCCATCGCAGTTATATATAGCCTGCTTTAATTTATCAAAATCATCATCTGACGCTCCGACAATAGCCAACAATCCGGACATGGCTTCCTGCC